>NZ_CP166961.1:919773-1226364 GCF_041410465.1 Thalassotalea sp. 273M-4 | reverse complement strand
ACCGGCGGGTAATTGATAGTGTAACGCAATATCTTTTAAGGCTTGTTGATACGATGGTGCCATCGCCAATTGCACATCCAAAGCAACTTTTAGGGTTTGCGGTACACTCGGCGCCGATAGGTGGTTAATAATCGCTTCTATGCGTCTATTAACTTGATGATCGTCTTCGCTATCACCTAATTTTAGCAGCTTAGACTCACCATAGCCTTTACTGGTAATGCGTTCAGGCGCAATATTAAAACGCTTAATCAAAACCGTTTTAATCGCATCGGCGCGCTCAAAAGACAGTTTAAAATTATATTTTTCAGCACCCACCGAGGAAGTGTGCCCAGCAATAGTCACTTGAGCGTCTGGATTTGCTTTTAAATACTCGGCGAGTTGACTTATTTCAGCAAAATATTGCGGCAAAACGATGGCTTTGTCGTGTTCAAAGTGAACTTTCAAATTAACCAGTCGTTCAGAGCGGGTAAGAATTTTATGATTAAGTTGAACTTGTCCAACTTCTGAGGGTTTTTCACGTAAATGAAAATCTACCCGCCACATGGTACCGCCCTGAACATCAACAAATTCTGAAAAAGGCGTACCGGCCCGTTGGCTGGTATGTTTACATTGCACCACCTCTAAATTTTCAGGCAAGCTTTCTAAGTCAAGTTGTACAATATGGCTACCAGGTTTTACCCCTTCAATATGCCACAGGCCATTACTGTCGGTGTTAACAAAGGTACCATCTTCAATAAAAATACGAGCGTTCTCAACCCCTTTGCTGTTTGTTGTCGCGACATCGCCTTGACAGTTATCCCAAATCACCCGCCCCATTAAAATAGACTTTGACTGAAACAAATCTTCAACGATGGTGACCTGAGCTTTAGCGACATTACCAGAGCCACCTAAAGACGCTAATTCGGCGACATTAACCGCCTCACCTAATGGGGTACCTGGGCCTATTTGCGCAACATATTTAACGTTAATAATCGACTCAACATCGATTGATGGCAAAGCAATTTTTAATATTTGACCATCCGCAGAGACATCGATAGCACTCGATACTTGCTCATCTATGGTTAAGCTGTCCTTAACATAACGAAAGCCGACAGGTAAGGTGTCTATGATAAAGTCGGGCTCGGTCGAGCGTAAAAGTGACGGATTTTCAACGCTTATGGTGTACTGAATAAAATCACCAAGCGCGGCACTTGATTTATTGGCTCGCTTAACAATAAATGGCTCACTTGGAATGGGGTCTATCGGCACATCAATTTGAATCGCCGGCCCTGGGACAATTTCAAACACTTCGCCACGAGAACCATTGACTAACACCAAGTCAGTACCATTGGATAATTGCCTTAACTGTTCGTTTGTTTGGCGACTAAAGCTGTCAAAATAGCCCTCTGGTGGGGTAATTTGTAAGCGATAATTGCCGGGTCTGATCAAAGGAAAATGGTATTCGCCCTGCCCTAATTGGTATTCGTTGCCGGCTTCATCTTTTACTAAAGAACCCGAGATAAGCGTTGATGGGTACGGGGTAATGCCATCATTAGCAAATACTTCGGCAGGCTCATTGCTATCGGCATTAACTAAGGTAATTTCTACGCCATCAACCCCCTCGCCGTTATCGCTATTAAAAATCAGCCCAAAAGGGTCGACCAGAGCCGCGGTTGCAGACACATCGGATTGGTCAAATCGGTCAACATAAGTCGCTGAAATTTCACTGTTAGAGGCTAAAGCCAATACCCCGTCCGTGGCGATTTGCTCGACAAACCTTATGGATGGAATATAGCCAATAAACTCACCACTACTTGGGCTGGTTTCAACCAACACGATAACTTCTTTATCGGTACTGCCAGATGCAGATAAACTAATCACAATGTGCTCGCTGATCTGATCATTTTTGTTTTGATCAACATCACGCACTTTCACAAATATCGGCTCGCCAATCGTATAGGCTTTGGTTGGGACTAAAGTTACCGTAGTGGGAAATAAAACCTGCTGCTGGCCTAATATTTCGTTGCCAAAGGCAACCTCACTTTGCCCGGGAACAAAGCCGGCATTAAGCTCGGCCGTTTGTGAAAACAATAGCGACTCAAGCTGATAGGCTTGCCCATTATCACCTTGTTCAAATTGCAAAAATTCAATAACCGAGGGCGTAGGGCTGTCCACTTGGGTGTATAAAATTTTGATAGTGGCTTGGTCGGTAAGTGTTTTTATCTCACCGTTATAATGATAAGACAGGCTTGCTTGCGTCGATTTGGTTTCACCATCTTTGGCAAAAGTCATTTCATTGGCGTTGGCGTAAAAGCCAACCAAAAGAACAAGCAGGCAACGGATTAACAAAGTAAAAGCACGAAACGTGGTGCAAATAAAACGCATAAAAATATCTTGAGTGTGACCACCCAAGATATTTTTATGATAAAGAGCGTACTTGCTCAATGCTCTCTGCACCAACTTCACTGCCGAGTCCTTGCTTATTTCAGCGAACGTTAATTAATAACAACGTTGTATGAAATAATGGCCACTTCGCCTGCCAAAATATCGCCATCATTCACCGCATTGGTACTTTTTACCGTCATGCCATTGGTTGACCACGGCAAATCACCGGTCCACGATGCGCCGTTTAACTTGAGTGAGTCATCAACATACTTGGTGAAGTTTGGGATCACATCGGTAACGTTAGCGCCAGTAACCGTTGCACCAGAATTATTGCTGACGGTAATACGGTAAGTGAGCACCTCAGAAGGGTTTGCCTCTAAATAACTCACATAGGTTTCATCGCCAGCAGAGGCTAATTTAACCTCTTTTACAAACTCTAAAGTTGACGGTACCGATACCACAACCACGACTTCGTTGTTGTTATTGCTTGAGGTAGTTGCAACCGAATCAGGATCGGTTTTTGATGTGACCGAGAAGTTAATCACATGCTCTGGCGTTGCAGCGCCACCGTTAACCGTACCTGAAGTAATGGTTACTTGCACATCTTTCACTTCGCCTATTTGCACACCCGCAGGTACATTGTTAAGGGCGCCTCCGCTGACTGGTACAACGGTAATTAACGCTGGCGATTCTGGCAAGGTATCACCATTCGCGTTGGTAGTAGCTACCGTTCCTTCAACTCGAGATGTAATGCGATAGGTACCTGGGTAGTTAGCGTTTCCGTCTGATAAACGAATGATATCGTTATCATCAAACATATTCGCGGTACCTGCTGGTATTTTTAGCACGTTAGTGGTATCCATGGGCGCACTGGTGATACTGGCACCAAGGGTCAATTGGGTACCACCGGCAAAACTCACCGTTGGTACATCAACGCCTTCGTTTACAATGCTGTCTGTGGATAATGTATACACTTCTTTACCATTAGCATTGGATGCAAAGGTAAAGGTAAATTGGGCATTGTTACCCGCGTCAACCGAAATCGTTGTCTCATCAACACGGATATCAACGGGTGCGGCAACAAGCTTTACCTTTACAGTCGCAGAATCATAGGCCGAACCACCGTTATAGGTTAACTTTGCACTTGAATGAATGGTTGCCTGAGCACCGGTGCCCGCGTGCGCGGACACCGTCGTCAATAGCAATATCATAGGTATAACAACAAGTTTGTTGAATAAAAACTTATTTAATAATCTCATACCTTATCCTTTTGTTGATATTCTATATAAAAAATTGGTAAGGATTATTCCACGATTACCGAATAGGTAATTGCAACCGTATCTTGAGCAGAGACTTTACCGCCTGCACTTGCAGTTGCCCCTTCACCTAGATTAACCGTTAAATTACCATCACTACCAACCGTTACAAATATATTAATATTTGCGCCTGTATCCTCGGTTTCAAAGCTATCACCCGCATCAGGTAAAATAGCTAAGTTAGTGGCAACGGTTGCTGCAGGACTAGTAATTGGATCATATTTTTGGTAGGTAACCGTAATGCTTTTGGCATCTTTTACCAATGTGGTATACAAAGGCAATGCATCGGTTATTACCACCTTACTTGCAGTCGCATTCGTATCGTCTGCATCCATGGTAATTAAATAATGTAGGGTATCACCAGGGTATGCCGTAGGTGAATCGGTCGTTGCGACATAAGCGGTTGTTGCTGGGTTGAAAGTTCCATCTGGTGCTACAACTTGAACCAATTTGGTCAGATTTAAATTAATGCCATAAAAGGTGACAATATCATTATGGATTTCTTGCGAGCCTGAAGTATCAGGTGCATCTGGATCGGTTGATGCGGTAACGCCAACTGAAAATACGTTTGTAATATCTTGCGCTCCTTGAGACTCATTTACAGCGCTCGATTGAACATAAATGTACTGTGTTTCGCCAAGTACCAGACCCTCATAGTCCAGACCAGTACTTCCAAAGTTAGTGGTATCGTGCCCGACAAAAGAAATTTGAACTTGTTGCTCTGGAGTTTTACTAATGCCAGTGTCGGTAACCGTTGATGGAGCAACAGCAGCACCGTCTGTAATGGTATTTATCTGGTACTCAGTACCCGATATGGTCACAAAGTCACCTGACTTAAGGCCATTATAACCATTAGGATCTTTAGCTACATAGGGCACGGTCACAAACCCTGCACCACCGCCCGTTATAATCGCCGAACCTAAGGTAACGTCAGTAAGTGCATCGCCTGTTGGGTTTCGTGTTGCATCGGTTAAATATGCAGCAACGGTTATACCATCAAGGTTTGTATTGGTACCCGGTGTTAGAGCTATCGGGTAAGTGTCTTCACCATTAGCGTTAGAGGTCACTTTAAAAATACTACCCACTGTGCCGGTTGTCGAAGACTGCGGATTAGCAGGATCATAGCTAGGTACAGATACCGATGGATATGCCTTAATAAGCTGCACGGTAACTTGAACGGAAGACAGCGCAATAATATCAGTTGAAGAGCCTGGTGCTTGGTAGCTGACTTGCACTTCGTTAAAGATGGTTGCCTTGGCGGTGGTGCTTGCATACGCTTGGTTTGCCAGCGCCGAGAACACAAACACTGAGGCTAGTGTTGCGAACTTTGAACGTAAGGTTTTAATTTTCATACCTTTTCCTTAGATTTATTTTTAATTTTAATATTAGTTATATTTTTTACATCTGCCAAATTTGCTAGGTTTTGTTGCTTGAATTTTGCATAGGTTTTATTGATTTACCTCCACTTGAAAACTCACTTTACCGTCACTTGCCGGTGGAATATCGGCAACAATCCAGCGTAATGCACTAATATCACTTGCTTGTGCAGGGATCGTTTCACCATCGATAAAGTTCACCTTGGCAGACGCTTCCTCTTGATAATCCGTTTCATTGGTTAGCTTGACCAAAACTTTAGCACCTTCTCCTAAGGCACTGCCTAAAACATAGGTGGTTCCCTCTGGAATTGGCGAATCAATGGCCACTTGAGTTGCCACTTGATCACCCGAGTTTTTATAAGACAAAGTAAAAAACAAAACGGCGCCCGGCTCTATTTCGCTAGCAGGCACGCGTTTTGTTACTTGTACGCCATCAACTATCATTGTGATCTCTTTTTCGACAATTTGTTTAATTTCTACGTTTGGCGCCGCAAAGGCAATCACCGGGGCTATTAGTAAACTAATAACTAAGGTTTTAAATACTTTTACCACTTTCATTCTCCATTACAGTCGACTTTCGACGATTTTACAACTAATTTACAACAACTTGATACGTAAAGGTAATTGATTTATCTGGTTTTAATGTGCCAGTTAAATCAATTTTAATATTTGTTACATTAGGGTCTATCGGTTCACCGGCGCCATTATCTACAATAACAGGGGTATAAGTAAAATTATTATCATGGCTGTTTGAATACACCGGCTCGCTATAAGAAATACCCGCTTCAACGCAGTCAAGACAATTGAAACTATCGTCAACGGGGTTTGTGCTGGTAAATTTTAACGCGCTGTATGGGCTAATATTTTCATTAAGCATTATATTAACCGCATCCCCTAAGCTATTATTGGCAATTAAAATGGTGTATTGCAAAACATCACCAAGTTTTGCATTGCTAATTGGGGTTGTGGGGGCGCTAGCTAAAGCGACCGATTTACTGACATCAAGCACTGGCGGTACGTACACACTAAAGGCATAGACGTCATTGTCTAAAATCACCCCTTCTTTACCTTCGTCGGCTTGCACAAAAATTTGCCATACCCCTAAAGCTGCATCGGCGGGAATATCGTAGGTAAACTCATATAGTTGCTGCGCGCTTGTTAACACCACATCATCGGGGATTTCGGTCAAAGCAGAGGCAGAGGCAATATTTAGCACCTCGTTATCGTTGGCATCTGTCATCACAATGCTGACGTTTTCAATATCAAAGGTGCCAAACGGGTCACTTACAATTACCCTGCTTAGCATTTGACTACCGCGTTCAAAATTATTGCTCGTTAGTACTGTGCTGCTATCTAAGGTGTCAATATTATCGACATTAATAACGGTCGAGGTGTTAATGCGCAGTTGCGAAAACACACCTGGTGCAGAATTACTAAATGGGATGATATTAATACCTTTTTTATTGTTACCGTTATTTTGAATAACCAAGCGTAAGGTATCACCCGCTTGAACCAAGGCATTTGCAGAATTTACTTGTAAGGTATAACTTCGAACGATTGCTGTACCATTGAGCTTAACATCAGCTTCTGTCGCATCCAAGTTGTATTGTGCGATGATATCATTATTATTATTAATAAGCGCAAAACCATAGTTATCGCCTTTACCCGCGCCGGTAATAACAACATCAAGGTCTACTTCATCGATTTGTAAGTCGCTTACTAGTAATGGGTCAAGAGTAAATACCAAACAATAGACTTGGGATAAATCGCCATCTAAGCATTTGGCACCACCATCGTTTTTATCAATAAACAAGGTGCCAGCATCGGTTGTCGTTGCTTCGCGAGATAAACGACCAATAGCACCTGGTAATAGTGCTGAGGCAGGCGCATCGCTTGGGTGACGCAAATACAGTTGTTTTACCCCGCTGGCGGGGGTTGAGTTATACACGCTTACCGAAGAGCTTACGATCACATCGGCTAAATCAAGGTTAGTGATGGTGGCAATGTTGGTAATGTTTTCGGCTGGTTGTACACTCGAGCTGACCCGTGCGGTATAACGAATAAGCGCTTGCCCACTGGCAGCAATATCGATATTACTGACATTGACTTGTGTACTGGTAGAGTTATCAATCGCGCCAGCTGGTAACTCGATAATGGTCAGTTGTTCAAGATTACTTGGCAAAACATCACTAACGGAAACATTATAGATTGCATCATTGGCGCTTTCGGTAATGGTGACAGTATATTCCAGTAAATCCCCCGCTTCTACCCCGCCTTTATTTAAGTCGTTAACCGTTTTTGTCGATGTCGTTAAGTCGGCGCCGCTAATAAATACCGAATAAGTAAATTCTTTACTATTGTTACTGGTGACGTTATCAAAGTTACCATCAGCAATTGGGTAAGGGTTATCAACAACACCAGGGATGCTCACTTGAACGGTAAACGTGGGGTTTGCGCTTAATGACACACTCACCGCTATATCAAAGTAATCTTGCTGACCATCGAGTAAACTCACATTTTTAGTACAGTCTAAAACATCGTTCGATGCCGATACACTGACACAACTCCAGCCATTGGAATTAAACGAGGTTGCGCCAAATAAAGATAAATCAGCAGGTAAAGTGACCGTAGTGGTTAAACTGCCAGAGGTGGCGAAGGGACCATGATTATCAACGAGTATTCTTAAATTTGCAGTATTACCTCGGATCAATTGTTCGCTGAGGTAATTACCTTGATTAACCTCAAGGTCGGTCACATCCACATTCATAATACTTAAGACCTCGGCGCTTAAAATCACCAAGTCTTGACCGGCTGAGTAGAGGGTAGTCACCTCTGTTTCTATGTCAGGTATTGCAAACATAGGATCATGAGAGTCTTTGACTGTCTTAGTAATATCATAGATGTCAAAATCTAAACCATATAAACCTGTTTGAGAAACACCAACGACATCGTCAGAAAACGTTGAATTATATTGTTCGTTTATGAGGTTATAAGTATTGGTTAAAGGTTGCCCGCCAAATTCAAGATTCTCTTGTGCATCAGATATATCGGCATCGCCTTCCCAAGTGATGTGAGCATGTTTACCAACATGAACGCCATCAGGAATGATTAGATCGCCATCCTCTGATACTGGTATTCGAAAGTTTTTGGGTATCAGCGTTAAACTCTCATAGCGGAACGAATCAAACCCTTCAAATAAATTTATTGTTCGAAAAAGCTCTGTGGCTTTATCGGCCTCGCTCACTTCATAATAAACGATAAGATTCCAGCCTTTTATCGCAAGCTGGGCACATTGCTCTCCTAAATTGGTATCGGTTATACCATCAAATTTAAATCTGTTCTGACCTGAACGTATCACAGAATCGACAATACTGGTTACTTCTGCACCTGCGGAGTAAAACCTATTTAATTGACCACCATTATCAAATGTAAATTCATACTGCCTGTCTGTAGGTGCTGATATCGACGTACCATTTAATGTCACATTAAAACTGGCCTGATTTTCAGGATCGTCCAAAGGAAGCAAATTAGACCATGCCCAAATAATATGAGCTTTAGCGACCCTTGCACCTGCGGGAAAACCTTCTAATACGAGTTCGGAACTGCCGTTTATAGGACATTGGGTATTATCGATTTTATAAGAGTAAGCCGCACCTAAAAAGTCACCATGCCCTGCCCAGCCTAAGTCATCACGCAATTTAACGTCTTTAGCATAAGAGGCAAAGTTTATGCACAGTAATAATAAAAGAAATTTAGGTACGACAAAAAATTTCTTAACAATGGGCAAACATTGAAAAAAAATTTTAGTGAGCTGATTTAAACTACAAATTATAAAATTCAACAACAAATTTCTAAATTCTCGAGCGTCTTGTTATTTTGTTTATGCGCTGCTATTAACCTTAGATAAGTATCACCATCGTAACTCCAGAAACTTACCAGAGATAAAACAGTTACAATTTTAAGAATAACAGAAGTTACAAGGATGTCACGATTTTGCAACCGAATTATTTCATAAATCAATATATATTAGCGGTTTAGCCCATAAAACGGTGGGTAAATAAAAATATTTCAGCCAATGAAAAGATTTAACAAACATTCACTTTTATCTTTCATCGTAGTGTTTCGGTTCAAAGCACCTACTTTATGATGTTTATTCAGAGAATACTGGTCATATCATAAGGTTATTATTTTTTACTAACATCTGTACCAACGATTTCATCATTGCAAACGTTAGATACCGGCATTCATACGAAGACCTAAGTGATATGGATTAATTTAAAATTAAAGCATATTTAACAACAATTTAGTTACAAAGGTAACTTTTCAAAGATTTTAGCATTTATTGTCTGAGTGTCACGCTAAAATTTCACCTATTGTGATAATTTTATGGATAAAAAAGTTTACCTAGTCGATTAGAACAATAGACTTTGATTCTCTAAGGCATGGCTTTATCGGTGATCGATGACTAAACAATAATCATTAACGTGATAAAGCTTGTTAACAAATCTCAAAATCATTCATAGATTTGAACAATATGTCACTGCAGATACTGTTCTTGATTGCCTTAATCGCAGCAATGTTGATTAGGTGAGGGGGCGACATATCGACCATTAAGATATGACGTAGCGACTACAACGATTGGCGAAAGCTGAACGTAATTTAGGGTGTATTATCACTCTAAAAAGGGAAAACAATAGGGATCACATATAGGACAACGATGGCATAAGTTAATGAAATGGGCGCTCCAAATTTTACAAAGTCGAGTAATTTATAATTACCGGCGCTATATACCATCACATTGGTTTGATAACCATAAGGGCTCATAAAACTGCCACTGGCACCGAATGCAACCGCCATCACAAAAGGCAAAGGACTGACCTCAAAGCCAAGCGCCATATTATAGGCGATAGGGAAAATCAACGCGGCTGCCGCGTTGTTCGTGATGACTTCGGTCATTACCAGTGTTATGACAAAGACGGCAACAAAGGCCGCAAAGACCGATTTTCCAGCCAAAAATTGGTGTACAAAGTCGGCGATTAAGGTGGATGTTTGCGTATTTTCTAATGCCGTTGCGAGGGTTAAGGCACTGACCACAATAATCCATATTTCAAGCGGGAATCGACGTTTTATTTCATTAATCGACAAGCATTTAAAGGCAAAGAGTGCAGCTAAATAAAAAATCAGGCAATTTAATAGTGGAATAGACAGCAACACCGACGTCGAAATGGCGCCTAAAAAGCCAAATAAGGTGAATTTATCTCGCCATCCCGACAACATATTTTCAGGTTCAAGGCCGGTTAAAATAAAAAAGTTCTTACTTAAATTGGTGCGAGTGGGAAAATCTTTACCCGCAGCTAACACGAAGAAATCACCCGATTGAATGATCACGTCACCAATTTTACCGGATAACGTTGACCCTTCGCGACGAATCGCCACAACAGCAGCATCAAATCTTGCCCGAAAACCTGCTCGCTTAAGCGTTAAACCAATAATCGCAGATCCAGGTTTAATCAAGACCTCGGTTAAATCATCTCGTAACAAGCCGTCTTTTTCAGCGTACAGTTGCAAACCGTCAAATTGTTGTAGCATAAAAACTTTAGAAATATCCCCCGTAAAAATAAGGACGTCACCTTGTTGAATGTATTCTTCTGGGGTAACGGGCGATATCAAGTGCCCATGTCGAATGATCTCAATTAAAAATAAAGAATCCATACTTCGAAGACCATTTTCTTCGATTGAACGCCCGATAAGTTTTGAATCAGCAACAACCTCTGCCTCCACAAAATAATGCTTATCGGCTTTTTGACCTAAATGTGTCTTGGGTAAAGTCCTAAGCCTTAAAAACAACACCACAAAACAGACCGACATTGCGCATAGGCCTATAAGGGTAAAATCAAAAAAGTTAAAACCCTCTGAGCCTTGCTCTATTAACATTGAATTGATGATTAAATTTGTTGATGTGCCAACAAGGGTCAAGGTTCCCCCTAAAATAGCCGCATAAGATAAGGGTAATAACAAGCGACCTGGATTGATAAATTTATTGTTTTTAATCGGGGATATAAGGGTCGCAACAACCGCCGTATTATTTAAAATGGCCGATGCCAATGCAGTAGACAGTAAAGTTTTTATGTATGAGGCAACAATGGAACGGTTAATTAATCCGGATGCAAGTACCCGTAAAAAGCTGGTGCGTTCAAACGCAAAGGAGCAACTGATCAAAATAATTAACGTAACAAGGCCTGGGTTGATGGCATTAATCAAGAGCTCGTTAACACTAACATACCCCATCGACAAGCAAGCAATGGTCGCAAAACCAAACACTTTTTCAGGCGCATTTTGGTATTTAACCAATCCGAGTAAGGTTGCGATAAAAATAACAATCATGGCGCTTTGGTCAAAACTGAACATTTATAGAAACCTTTCTGAAGTGCACCTGTTAAAACTATAAATACCTATAACATCATACGGTTATAAAATAAAGATATAGAAATAACGATTGCCTTATAATATTTCAAAGATAAAAAAAGCCGGGCTATGCCGACTTTTCTTGGCTATTTAAAACCCTAGATGGCTTTGCAGCCCCACTCAGGAAATTGTTTTCGAATAAACGCATTGAGCTCTTTCTCGGTAATTGAGTATTCGCGGGTTTCGCTTTGCTCAATGTCATCCACCAAGGTTTTCGAAATCATCCCTGCCCCTACGGTAATGTTAGTTAATCGATCGATAATAACAAATGACCCAGTGCCTTTCACTTGCTCGTATTTATCAATGACCACCGCAGATGTTGTCGTCACCACACAATTGGCAATTTCATTAAGCTTCATTTCATCTTCTTGGTGGTGTTCTAGGGTGTTAACATCAACTCGGTAATTGATTTTTTCTATTTTGCCATAAGTATTTTTGCTTGCGAGCTTGAGTTCGTATTCTTTGCCAGGTTGTAATGCAGCGTCACTCATCCAAACAATATTGGCTTCAAACTGCTTGCTAACCGTAGACAGTTTGTTTGACTTAACAATCACATCACCTCGAGAAATATCTATTTCATCGGTTAGCGTCAGAGTTATTGCTTGGCCATTAAAAGCCGATATGAGTTCACCGTCCGCGGTTACAATAGACTTTACGGTTGAAGATTTACCCGAAGGTAAGGCAGTGATCACATCACCAACATTAATAACCCCAGCGGCTATGGTGCCACAAAAGCCTCTAAAATCGAGATTTGGTCGCGTCACATATTGCACTGGTAAACGAAAGTCATCGAGGTTTTTGTCATCTGATATTTTAACCGTATCGAGCAAAGCCATTAACGTCGCACCGGGATACCAGTCCATATGGGTTGAATGGTTTACCACATTATCGCCGTTAAGCGCTGAAATAGGCACAAAGCGCACATCTTTTAATTTTATTTGCTCAGCGAACTGTTTATAGTCATTTTTAATTTTTCGATATTCATCTTGATCGTAACCAATTAAATCCATTTTATTGACCGCAACAATGATGTGTTTAATGCCCAGTAAAGAAGCAATATAACTGTGTCGCTTGGTTTGGGTTTGCACCCCATAACGCGCATCAATGATCACAATGGCCAAGTCACAATTTGAAGCCCCTGTCGCCATATTGCGGGTATATTGTTCGTGTCCGGGGCAGTCGGCGATAATAAATTTACGTTTTTCGGTAGCAAAATAACGATAGGCCACATCGATGGTAATGCCCTGCTCGCGCTCTGATTGTAAGCCATCGACCAACAACGCGAGATCAAATTCGGCATCTGTAGTGTTAAACTTTTTGGAATCGTTTTTAATCGCATCTAAATGATCTTCAAAAATTAATTTTGAGTCATGCAATAGTCGACCGATCAAAGTAGACTTGCCATCATCGACATTGCCACAGGTTAAAAACCTCAACATGTCTTTATTTTCATGTTGTTTTAGGTAGCCTTCAATGTCATTTTCCAGTAGTACTTGTTCGTTTGTCATCGTGATTCCGTTTATCATTTATTATTTTAACTGTAAGCAAGAAACCCATTACTGTTGTGAGATAAAAGACGAAAAACTTTCATCTTAGCCCGTTTTTTAGGATATACCGTTCTGCCAACTTTAGCCAAAATATCCACTGTTTTTATCCCTAAAAACAACAAAGGCTGACATAATATGCCAGCCTTTTCAATTATTTACTAAGTTTAAAAATTACTTAAAATTTACTCTAAGTGATTTTTATAAGCGATTAGCTTAGTGCACCTTTAATGGTCCAGAAGAACATTATCGATAATAATGCACCCACTGGTAGGGTAACAACCCATGAAACCACTATGTTACGTACCACAGTAAGGTTAATGGCAGCAATACCACGAGCCATACCGACACCTAAAACCGCCCCCACAAGAGTTTGAGTGGTCGAAATAGGTAAACCAGTACCAGATGCAACAACGACAGTACATGCAGCGGCTAATTCTGCGGCAAAACCACGGCTAGGTGTTAAGTGGGTAATACCTTTACCAATGGTCGCAATTACGCGATGACCAAATAAAGCCAAACCACACACTATACCGACACCACCAAGAGGAAGGATCCACCAAGCTAGCGCTGCTTTAGAAGCAATTTCACCATTATTTTCAACGATGCTGACCACCGCGGCTAATGGGCCAATGGCATTAGCAACATCGTTTGAACCGTGTGCGAAAGCCATACAACATGCCGTAATGATCATCAAAATCGCAAACACTTTTTCTACGTTCACGTAGTCTTCGTTCATGTTCTTTGATTCTTTAAACTTAATGCGGCCAATGAAAAACTTACCCACTAAAGCTACTATCAATGCAACACCAATAGCCCAGGCAAAACCTTCTGCGGTGCCTAAGTCTAAACCAATGTGTTTTAGACCTTTTTTAATGGTCACTAAAGACAATACAAAGCCGGCTAAGAACATGTACATTGGTACCCAACGACGAGCTTGTTCAAGTGGCTTATCGGTGTCAAAAATTAATTTTTGGGCACTGTTGAAAATAATGAAAGAGAACACCCCCGCAATTAATGGGGTTATAATCCACGAACCAACAATACCACCTACTTTGCCCCAGGCAACGGTTTCAACGCCAACACCAACGGCTGAGAAACCAATGATGGCACCAACGATTGAGTGAGTGGTTGATACTGGCCAGCCCATGTAAGAAGCGATTAGCAACCAAGTACCAGCAGCAAGTAGAGCGGCAATCATACCAAAAGCTAGTTGCTCTGGAATATCAACAAAATAGCTTGCATCAATAATGCCTTTACGAATGGTCGAAGTTACTTCACCACCAGCAAGGTAAGCGCCAGCAAATTCAAAAATCATCGCGATAATAATCGCTTGTTTAATGGTTAGGGCTTTAGAGCCTACCGAGGTGCCCATTGCGTTAGCAACATCGTTCGCACCAATACCCCATGCCATAATAAAACCTACGGCGGCAGCAAATAGAACCAACATGGTTCCGTAATTAGCTAGAATTTCCATTGAGAATTCCTAATTAAGTTAACATCATTTCTAAGCGAGCACCGACGCGCTCTGCAGTGTCGGCAAGGTCGCCTACCCATTCAATAATCTGGTATAAGAAAATTGCATCAATGGGACTTAACTTGTCTTCAATCGCCATTAAGGCTTGACGCAGTTCAATTTGCATATTGTCTGTGTCATCTTCAATGGACGCTAATTTAACGATCATTTTATCAACGTGGGCAACTTCGCGATTGCCAAAGCCAGTTTCTAATAAATCATCTAATTCATTGATTGCCTTCGCCGCTTGTTTGGTTGCATCAATACAACGACTTAAATAAGCATCAAATTTTGTAAGTAACTCTTCTGGAATGCCAATCTGGCGTCCGATCATACGTCCAGCAATGTCTTTTGCTTTATTGGCAATCTGATCTTGCTGACGAAGCATATCAAGAAGGTCGGTGCGCTGAACTGGCATAAAAATGCCACCAGGTAATTCCATACGGATTTCGCGTTTCATCTTATCGGCTTCTTTTTCAAGCGAAGAGATTTGGGTGCGAATTTCGTTGGCCTTTTCCCAGTTACCCGAATTTGCTGCATCAAAAAAAGATGGTAGCAAGGCAGCACATTCGTGCACTTTTCTAATATGTCTTTCTATCGGTTTTAAAGGTGATTTTGCAAATACACCTAAGATAGTATTTCCACTCATAATTTATGTCCTACAATCATCATGATTGTTATTAAAAAACGTGGCAAATATACATTATTTACCAAACAATTAAAAAGAGTTTGTCCCTCTAAAAGGGTTATTTGTATAACTAAACAACCCCTAAGTTGGGCACATAACATTTTTTAAACACCTGTTACATGTTTGCAAATAGTGTAAGCCTATTTTGCTTTTTTGTCAGAAAATGTATTCGCAACATCTTGTTCAGAGATATGACGAACCACTTTTCCTTTGACAAAATAGATAACATATTCACAAATATTCTGACACCTATCCCCAATGCGTTCCAACGCACGAGCAGACCAAATGACCGACATGATGGTTGGAATTGAACGAGGATCTTCCATCATATAGGTCATTAACTGACGCATTAGCGCTTCGTATTCACGGTCAATGCGATCATCATTTTGATGAACTTTGAGCGCCGCATCAAAGTCCATTCGAGTGAACGCATCTAAGGTGTTCTGCAACGTGGTCAGTACCAATCGGCCCAAGTTGTCTAGGTTTTTTAAAAAATCTTGTTGTTTAGAGCTAAACTGCTCAAGCGCCACTTTAGAGATTTTTTCCGCCTCATCGGCAATCCTCTCTAAATCGGCAATAGTCTTAATGATGGCCATAACCAGTCGCAAATCACTGGCTGCTGGCTGGCGTTTGGCAATAATGCGCGTACACTCTTCGTCAATGGCAACTTCCATGCGATTGATTTTATAGTCACTGCTTAACACTTTTTGTGCCAGTTCTTCATCGTTGTCGTTAACCGCTTGTAAGGCATCTTTTAACTGCTGCTCAACCAATCCGCCCATATTCATAACATGGTTGCGAACCGCGTCTAGCTCGGCATTGAACTGACCAGAAATATGTCGACCTGTATCAATTGTTTCCATTTCAGGATTCTCCTAATTTAACCGTATCGACCGGTAATATAATCTTCGGTTTTCTTTTTAGTCGGGGTTGTAAATAGGGTATTGGTGTCGTTATATTCAATCAAATCCCCCATATACATAAATGCCGTACGATCGGACACTCGCGCTGCTTGTTGCATATTATGCGTAACAATCACCACCGTATATTTTTCTTTTAACTTTGAAATAAGCTCTTCAATCACTAGCGTTGAAATGGGGTCAAGCGCTGATGTAGGCTCATCCAGTAACAAAACTTCTGGCTCTATCGCAATGGCTCTGGCAATAACCAAACGTTGCTGTTGACCACCAGAAAGCCCTAATGCTGAGTCGTGAATTCGATCTTTAACTTCATCCCAAAGGGCGGCAGCGCGAAGTGACCTCTCGCAAGCTTCGTCTAAAACTCGGCGATTTTTTTCCCCTATTAAACGCAGGCCATAAATGACATTTTCATAAATCGATTTTGGAAATGGGTTTGGACGTTGAAACACCATTCCTACTTTACGTCTGAGCTGAGCGACATCTACGTCTTTTTTGTAGATGTTTTCACCATGCAGATTAATCGCCCCTTCGATTTTGCAGATATCAACCAGATCGTTCATTCGGTTAATACAACGCAACAGGGTCGATTTCCCACAACCTGATGGGCCAATAAACGCGGTGACCTGCCCCTTAGGTATTTTCATTGAAATGTTATTCAATGCTTTCTTTTCGCCATAATATAAATTTAAGCCATCAATTTCTAAAGCCACTTCACTTGCTGGTAGATCATTGATATCAACCACATTGTGTTCTGGCATGGTGATTTCAGGTTTTATATTAATCATAGTTTTCACGACTCAATATTGAATAAATTTTGGTTTAAATATCGTATTAGTGAGGTTTAGTGCTCAAGTGAACGATACTTTTCTCTTAAACGGTTACGAATAGCAACAGCGGTCATATTCAAGGCAACGATGATGGTAACCAATAAAAATGCGGTAGCATAAACTAAAGGTCTTGCTGCTTCGACATTGGGACTTTGAAAGCCAACGTCATAGATATGAAATCCTAAGTGCATAAATTTACGTTCTAAATGTAAAAATGGGAAATTGCCATCTAACGGTAATGTTGGTGCCATTTTAACCACGCCCACTAACATCAAAGGCGCGACCTCACCTGCCGCTCGGGCAATAGCCAAAATAATACCGGTCATGATTGCCGGACTTGCGATAGGCAAAATAATTCGCCATAAAGTTTCAGCTTTGGTAGCACCTAGTGCCAATGAACCATGGCGCATACTCGATGGAATACGGGCAAGTCCCTCTTCTGTTGATACAATAACCACAGGCAGCGTTAAAATAGCCAATGTAATCGCTGACCATAACACCCCAGGTGAGCCAAACGTTGGACTTGGTAATGACTCTGGATAAAAAAGACTGTCAATAGAGCCACCTACCATGTAGACAAAGAAGCCTAAACCAAATACCCCATAAACAATTGATGGCACTCCGGCTAAGTTAATCACCGCAATACGTAATAGTTTAGTGAATGCATTTTTACCCGCATACTCATGCAAATAAATGGCAGCAACGACGCCAAGCGGTGAGACGATAACCGTCATCAACAAAACCATCAAAACAGTACCGAAAATGGCCGGGAAAACGCCCCCCTCGGTGTTCGCTTCCCTTGGATCCTCGGCAATAAAGCCAACAATTTGCGCGAAGAACATACCCAACTTACTAAACCAGCCCATTTGGTTGTTGAAACTGACGTCAATCACATTTTCAAGTGGTATTGTTACCTTAGTGCCGTCCATCGCTCGCATCACAATACGGTCTCGCTTTACTTGCTCACGAATCACATTCAACTGCTGCTCTAAGGTTAAGTATTGGTCTTTTAAAACTTTTTCTTGAGCATCAAGCTCAGCTTGTAGCTTAAGCGTTAGTGTACCATCTAGCTCCGCTTTTCGAGTTTTTAGACGAATTCTTTCTAGGTCGTAGTTAATCGCACCAATATCAACCTTCTGTAACTCATCAATGTCTTGTTGTAAGTCTTGAACTCGGTCAATAAACATCTCTAGTTGCGCTATATCAACGGCTTTATCATCCATATATACCTGTTCAATAAAACCATAGAAATTGCCATTTTTACGACGTTCAACAACAGCGACATCTGTGGGCAATGAGCGCTCGATAATTTGTGGCTCTAAAATCCATTTAAAGTCCAAGTTGACCAATTCTCGGTTACCAATTTTAATTAAGTAACGGTCAATATTTTCCTGCCCTTTGGTGTCAATTTGAGTATGCGCTAATTGCTTGGCCGGAATCGTTTCTGTGTCGTATATTTCACCAATAACGGTACTTGCCTTACCAAACTCATCAACAATGCTAAATTGATGGATTTGCGAAGGCCAAAAGTAGGTCAGGCCTCGCGACGCAATTAAAAACAGCAAGCCAACAACCGAAACCAAACTGATGGTAACGCCTGCGGCACTAAGCCAAACCCAAGGTGCACCTGATTTAAACCAATCATTCATTATTCTAATTCCTACAGCGAACTATACTTTTCACGTAAGCGCTGACGCACAAATTCAGCTAACGTATTAAAAATAAAGGTAAATACAAACAATACAAAAGCTGCTAAGAATAAAATTCTGTAATGTGAACTGCCCACTTCAGACTCAGGCATTTCAACCGCAATATTGGCAGATAATGTTCGCATACCTTGGAAAATGCTCCAGTCAATAACCGGCGTATTACCTGTTGCCATAAGCACAATCATGGTTTCTCCAACGGCGCGACCAAGCCCCATCATAATCGCCGAAAAGATACCTGGACTTGCGGTTAGTAGCACAACTTTTGCTAACGTTTGCCATTGAGTAGCACCTAAGGCTAAAGAGCCACTGGTTAAGTGTTTAGGTACCGAGAAGATGGCATCTTCTGCCATTGAAAAAATAGTCGGGATCACGGCAAACCCCATCGCAATACCAACCACTAAGGCATTACGTTGGTCAAAATCTATACCTAAGTCGTTGGTAATGAATTGACGCATATCACCACCGAAGACATGAACTTCTAATACCGGAGATAATTCAAACGATAACCATGCCGCCAAAAGAAGAAACGGCAATAAGATAATCGGACTGAGTGACTCTGGTAGTAAAATCTTGATTTTTTTAGGTGTTTTGTACCATGCAAATGCCGTCATAAAAGTGGTTAACGGTAACAGTACCAACAACAAGAAAACCGCAGGTAAGTAGGCTTCGATGATTGGCGCTAACCATAAACCGGCTAAGAAACCCAAAATAACAGTCGGTAGGGCTTCCATCAATTCAATGGTTGGCTTTACGGTTTTTCGCATCGTAGGTGGCATAAAGTAGGCAGTATAAATGGCAGCAGCGATGGCGATTGGTACCGCAAATAGCATTGCATAAGCGGCCGCTTTCATGGTGCCAAATGATATTGGCATTAACGAAAACTTAGCCTCAAAGTCGTCTGAACCCGACGTTGACTGCCAAATATAATCTGGCTCAGGGTAGCCTTCATACCAAACTTCTTGCCATAGAGCTGACCACGTCACTTCTGGGTGTTCATTGCTGACATACAATAATTCAAGATTATCGCTATTGGCTAAAATAAGGCCATTGGCACGCGGTGCAATAACCATGGGCTGTTGCGCGTTGGCTAAAGCCTTACCCCGCCACAAATCAGCGTCACTGGTGGTATAAAATAGCCCTACCTCACCAGATGGCGTAACGGTAAAAAAGCTTTTGCGGTAGGTCTCTGGATAAATCTTACTGATAGCTTCGGTGTTACTGACCGCAAAGCTACGGATTTTTTGAAAGTGACGACCATTATCATCAGCAACTTCAAACCACTGTTGGACTTGACCATCACTGGTACCAATTAATATTGAACTGCTGCCCGATAACAAGGCCAATGACGTTAACTCACTACCACGTTGAGCAACCGGATCCCAAGACGCTTTTAGAGGAACATCCCAACTATCTTCAAGGTCATAGATATTGACTTGATTATTGACGGTAATCACTGCCATGGATAAGTCTGGGGTTATAGCTAATTCATCTAAGCGCCTAAAATCTTCAGCAATAGTTTGATATTCAATAGAAAATTCAGGATCGTAATTAAAATCATCTTCGGCAATTAACGAAGTTTTAATCAATCGTTTGTCCGTCGTATACGCTACAAATACGGCTTGTTCTTCGGTCATTGCAAATGCCAAGGCGTCAACGGCAGATTGGTCTTGAGCAATAAAAAAAGGCGTATCTCCTAAAGGATAATTTACCGCGGGTGTCACCATGCGCAGATCGCCAACGAAGTTCACATTAAAGGCCGGCTGAACAACGTTCACCGCCCCAGAATGCATTAATAATACGTAAAGATGGGTATTGGTAACATAAACAGATTTAAGTTTATCGTTTTCGTTGATTAAACGCTGACTGAGTAATAACTCACCTGCTTGGTGTTTCTTACTGTCGGTTAATTGATAAAAGTTAATGATACCTTGGGCGGTAATATGAAAAGCAATCTCTTGTAACTCATCAACCCCGACAGCCAAGGTGTTTTCGCTATTTTGCACTGCCACAGTTGCTTTAGGCTCAATGGTTGGAGATTCAAAAATCGGCTTTATGACATAAACAAGATATAGAAATATCAGTACTAGAGTAAATAGAACACTCACCCCACCAGCTGAAATAAGCCAACGGGCTATGGAATTTTTGATTTGCCTTGGCTCAAATGTTTTTGCAGAAATTGTCACTTCTTAACCTTAATAATCCGGTTTAATATCAAACGCAGAAAGTATAAGACACTATTATGACAGTTTTGTTACAGCACATTATATTCCCCCCTTTTCGGATAAATTGCGCTGTACCCTCTTATTTATTGTTCATTAAACAGGCAAAAGTCTTAATCACGGGTAAATTTACGCACTAAATATCTTAAAATAGAAAAAGCTTAAACTTAAATCTAACTTGATAAAACATTGATAAGTTAGCATTTTGGTCAATACTAGTAAGTATTTAACAAAGCTAAGCGCCTATTTTTTGTACTCCATCTTAAATACACAAATAATGGCGAAATTAGACACATTTAAAAAGAAGCAAGGGCAATGCACCAAAGCGTTCGCTGACACCAATCCCCAATGCATAGTAAAACGCTTTTTTACTCTAGAATTTTTAAAGGTATTCGATGACGCAGCTAAAAAACGGTCTAACCTTGGTGCTATCCACTTTAATTTTTTTGGTGGCGTTGATTTCTTTAAGTGTTATTTTAGGTTGGTACACCCAAAATGAGTTGCTCATTCGCTTAAACCCGTCTTTAACCCCAATGCAGTTTAATACCGCTGTTTGTTTCTTTCTTGTTGCCGTCGGAGCCCTTTGTACTATTAGGCAAATAACTTGGGGGCAAAAATGGCTCTCATTGCTGTTATTGTTTTTTAGTCTATTAACGCTATCTCAATACCTCTTTCAAGTTGATTTGGGCATCGACCAACTATTGATGGAGCACTACATAAAAACCGACTTAGTCAGTCACCCTGGTCGCATGGCACCCAATACGGCCGTGTGTTTTGCCCTGTCAGGGCTGATGTTATTGCTCGCTCAATCAAGCCTTAATACAGCTATAAAATTACGTTGGTTGTTATCTATTGCGGCTTTAATCTTAGCGCTATCGATTGTCGCATTTTTAGGCTATTTATTCGGTGTTCCCACAGCTTATGGTTGGCATCAATTAACTGCTATGGCGCTAAATACCAGTCTTGGGTTTATTCTCATTGGCATCATTTTTTTTCTTTTTTACAGCCATCATCCAGCCTTCAACAGTCACTTTATCAAATACCCATTACTGATTTTAATCATCACCATCACCGCGGCATTATGGCAAGCTTTGACCGCATTAGTCGAAACAACTCCCCAAGCAAAGATGTCTGCTCAATTCGTCCTTATAACCGGTGGTTTATGCGCTATTACACTCATTTATCTAGGTTTTTCTCAGAAAAAGCAAACAGCACAAAGTTTTGGCAAATACGTTGCTTGGGTAATTTTTTCTGTCGGTACAATCAGCGCAGTAACCCTTTATACCTTATTAGATTATGAGCAAAGAAAAAATGAACTGGAGCGGTTTACAGCTGAAGCTCAAAGCCAAGCGGTAAATTTACAAAGTGATTTCAACTCTTTGTTAGCGATTTTAAATAACATTCAATTGATAACCTTTGACACCCCAGGTAAACGCCTTAAAGATAAATTTATGCTTTTATCCGGTTTGTTTATTAAGTCGCACCCTGATGTAAAAAAAATAATCTGGGCACCAATCATTGATGATAGAGAAAGGTTTGAACAATCGCTCAAACGGGATTTTGAATTTCAAATTGAATTATATGGTATCGAAAGGGGAGAAAAGGTCGCTGTTGCAAATCAACCTCAGTATTTGCCCATTATGTATACCTACCCCCTTGCCCACGCCAAAAAAGAAGTCGGTTTTGATTTGCAGTTCAATAAGCAATTTTATCAACACCTTATACAAACCCCCAATTTAAGCCGTATTCGCCATTATGTTCCCGATAGCTCATTTCCTGGTTATTCACCAGCAACAAAGGGGGTGGTGATCGTTCCTATCCTGAAAAGTCCTTATCAAAAAGCCCATCAAATCACCGATATTCAGGACTTAAATGGCTATTTTATTGTTTATTACGACTTACCTAGCTTAGTGTCGAACGCCATGAAGACCACATCGCAGGGTAATAAACTGCACATGGAAATCGTTGATGAAAATTCCGGTTTTCGTTATTTTCACCAAGCTTCATCGCTTTCAAAATCCAACGTTCAACTTGATGCGCTCAACACCGAAAGAGCATTTCAAAGTAAGGTGACAATTGCAGATAATGATTTTATTCTCACGTTTTGGCCCGCACCTGCTTTTTATCATCAAGATCAAAACCATACCGCTTTAATTGTTTCAATATTAATTTTTATTTCTTGCTTTATCATCGCCATTTATCAATATTTAACCACCATTAGAGAGCAAAGCATTGGTGAAATTAAAGAGTACCAAGCCGCGTTAATTGATGCGATTCCAAGCCCTGTTTTAGTGATGGACCAAGATTTTCAATTTACCGACTTTAACGCTGCGTTTATGCACTTATTTGAACGCCCCATAAAGCTCGACTGTCATCTCGATAGAGCTGCATTATTTGATTCTATTCCAGAGTTAAAAAGGGTCAACCAAGAAGATGCCGAGCTTTTAAAAACCGGTGGAAAAAGAAAAAGTAACATTGAATTTGTTGATCACAAAGGGCTATTAAAATCTTTTATTTACTTAAGAAAAGTCGTTCACATTAAAAATAAGGTGCGATTAATTGGAACCCTGACCGATGTCAGCACCCAAAAACAAATTTCAATTGAACTGAACAATGCCTTGCGCAATTCAAAAGAGATGTTTAATTTCGCACCTGACGCGATGATTATGACCAAAGCCGATGGCGAAATAGTTGAAATAAACGACGCCGCCGAAAAGTTACTTGGCTACACCTCAGCAGAGCTTATCGGTCAGCCCGTAGAAGTGTTGGTACCCAAAGAAATCAGACAGCAACACATCCACTATCGAAACAGTTTTATTAAAGAACACCATTCCCGACCTATGGGTAGCGGTCTTGAGCTTACTGCGGTGGCAAAAGATAATCGTCAGATCCCGGTCGAAGTAAGCCTAAGTCCGATTCAAATGTCATCGGGTAAACAAGTAGTCGCGTCACTGCGCGATGTGTCACAGCGCAAGGCTTATGTCAAAGCCATTTACGAAGCCAAAATAGAGGCTGAGCGTGCCAATCAAATAAAATCCGATTTCTTAGCCAATATGAGCCATGAAATTCGTACGCCAATGAATGCCATCATTGGTTTTTCTCATTTGGTTCTAGAGTCCGAATTAAGTGCTCTTCAGCAGCGCTATATTAGTAAAATAAAAACCTCTGCTCATGCACTGCTTGGGATCATTAATGACATACTCGACTTTTCTAAAATTGAAGCGCAAAAGCTGGAAATTGAACACATTGAATTTAACCTATACCAAGACGTACTAGAGAACATATCCAATATCATTAGTCTTAAAGCCGGAGAAAAAAATATCGAATTAATTTTCGACTTTGACACCAATCTTCCAGAACACCTTCAAGGTGACCCATTGCGCTTAGGGCAAATACTGATTAATTTACTCAATAATGCGGTCAAATTTACTGAAGTTGGTGAGATATCACTGGGTATTCGCGTATTACAGCAAGACAATGATCACATTAACCTTCACTTTGAGGTAAAAGATACCGGTATTGGCATGTCCGACCAACAAATAGCCAGTTTGTTTAAGCCATTTACCCAAGCAGACAGTTCGACCACCCGAAACTATGGTGGCACCGGTTTAGGTTTGTCAATTTGCGCAAAACTGGTGGAATTGATGGACGGCAAAATTGGGGTTGAGTCTGCGGTAGGTCGAGGTTCAACTTTCTGGTTTGAGATTGACTTTCCAATCATTGAACGAGCATCACCACCTCTTGAGTTACCTGATAAAACCCTTAAAGTGCTTATTGTTGACGATAACCCCGCCTCTTTATTAATTATTAAAAGCTATATTGAATCCTTTGGCTATCTGGCTGAAATAAATATTTCAGCCCAAAAGGCGTTATCGACATTATTGGATTATGACGACATTCCATACGATTTGATTATTGTCGACTGGAAAATGCCAGGAATGGATGGGCTAGAGATGACCGCACGTTTACAACAGCATAGCCATAATAATGCCCCCGCCATTATTATGGTCAGTGCCTATGAGCGAGAAAAACTTGTTGAACAATCAAAACAGTTAGATATTGCTGCTATTTTAACCAAACCCTTTACCCCATCTACGTTATTAGACGCTATTGCCAATGCGTTTGGTGTGAAAAGCATTGTTAAACCCACCGATTTAGCCAACGTTAACCCTGAGATTTTTAAGGGCGTTACCATCTTACTGGTTGAAGATAATGAGACCAACCAAGAGTTAGCAACCGCATTACTTGAACGGGTTGGAGCAGAAATACATATTGCCGAAAATGGTCAAATCGCCATAGAGATGATTGCGCAAAATTCGTTTGACTTGGTGCTAATGGACATTCAAATGCCCGTAATGGATGGGCTAACGGCCACCCGAAAAATTCGCAGTAACACCAAGTTCGACCAGCTTCCAATCATTGCAATGACGGCAAATGCCATGGTCGGAGATAAAGAAGCTTCTATCGCTGCGGGGATGAATGATCACATTAATAAACCGATTGACGTCAAAGAGTTGTATGAGGTTATTCAACAGTTTCTACCTGAACATAGACAAGCAAGTACGGTTTCCATCGCCAAAGTAACTCAAATCAATCAAGATAGCTCTGAGTTATTTGTTGCCCTCAAGCAGCTAGGAATTGACATTGAAGGCGCCCTCACGCGATTAAATCGTGATGAAATTCTTTATCGTTCACTGTTGACCAAATTTACCCATCGTCAGCAACATAAAGTGGCCATACTCGTAAAGCTGTTAGCAGATGATGACATTAAAACCCTAGAACGAGAATTGCATTCATTAAAAGGGTTATTAGGAAATTTAGGCGCTAGTGGCTTAGCCGATAAATGTGCGCTTGTAGAGTCCAAGTTACAAGCTGAAAATATTGATAAATCAACCCTACTGCCTTTAGTTGAAACTATCGCACAACAACTTGAACAGTTCGTTGTCTCGTTAACAGAGACCTTGGCCAAAGATAAAGCATCAGAGAGCCAGCACCAAGATGGTGAATTCAATCCCATGGCGAGCATAACAGCGACAGAGTTCGAGCAAAAAATCAACCACATAACCGCATTGTTAGCACAAAACGACACCCAAGCCATCGACGTGTTAACCGAACTATTAGCGTATCGAACCGATTATTTTGCCCAATTGAAACAAGCCCTAGCGTACAGCCAAGAGTATGACTTTGAACAAGCTCTAAGAACATTAAATAATATTAAGTCTGATTAACAAGGTTGATATTTACTATCGCTACAGCCGCAACAGGGTTTAAATAATGTGTTTAGGGCTGCGTGCTTTCGCAGGATGTCTCGCTGTTTGCGCTAAAAAATTGGCTACAAAGAAGATAAGCGAAGCCCAAACAACCGACTCATAACGAAAAAAGCCTTTTCATTGCAAAACGTCCCTTATTATTTGTTACTTGCCCTAAATTAATGGCATCTTACCCCCTATTCGTTTACAAAGTCGCAGTGATAGGATAAAAACGATAGTGAATATTATTTTAAGACCAAAATGGTTATAAAAACGATAAGGAAGATTTATTTAATGAAAGCTTACGCTCTTACCCCAATTGCCTTAGCAATTGCTTTGGCTGGTTGTGGCCCAAAACAAGTAGAAACAACGACAACAGCCGTTACCGAACAAGTACAAACAGTCACAAACAGCAACCCTTTTTATCAAGAGTACGACACGCCGTTTGGCATCGCGCCATTTGAATCAATTAAACTTGAGCATTACAAGCCGGCAATGGACAAAGGCATTGCTGAGCAACGTGCCGAAATTGATGCCATTGTCAATAATCCAGATGCACCTACGTTTGCAAACACCATTGAAGCAATGGAAAAAAGCGGTGAGTTGCTTAATAAAGTAGCAAATGTGTTCTACGGATTGATTGGCTCAATGTCATCACCAGAAATGCAAGCTATTTCAAAAGAGATGGCGCCTAAGTTTTCGGCACTAAGTGATGACATCAACCTAAATGAAGACCTGTTTAAACGAGTTAAAGCCGTTTATGATGCCAAAGACAGTTTAGAGTTAAACACCGAACAAAAAACCTTGCTAGAAAACACCTACAAAGGTTTTGTTCGCGGTGGCGCTAACCTTAGCACAGAGCAAAAGGCAGAATTACGTCAACTTAATGAACAAATCTCTAAATTAAGCATTCAATTTGGCGAAAACTTATTGAATGAAACCAATGATTTTGAGCTCATCATTGAAGATGAAAAAGATCTTGATGGTTTACCTGACAGCATCATTGCAGCCGCTAAAGCAACAGCGAAAGAACGTGGCAAAGAAGGTAAGTGGGTATTTACCACTCATCGTCCTAGCTTTTACCCGTTTTTAACCTACTCGACCAACCGTGAGTTACGTGAAAAACTATTCTATGCCTATACTCACCGTGGCGATAACGACAATGCCAATGACAACAAAGCCATCGCAGCAGAAATTGCTTCTTTACGTTATCAACGTGCACAATTAATGGGGTATAAAACCCACGCCCATTTTGTGTTAGAAAACAACATGGCCAAAACACCAGAAAATGTTTACGGTTTATTAAACAAAGTATGGCCTGCATCTTTAGCTCGGGCGAAACAAGAAGTGGCTGATATGCAAGCATACGCCGATAGCGAAGGTGCAGATTACAAACTGGAAGCTTGGGATTGGTGGTACTTTTCAGAGAAAGTTCGTAAAGCTAAATACGACTTAGACGAAGAAGCAACCAAACCCTATTTTGAGCTTAACAATACCATGCAAGGGGTATTTTACACTGCCAATCAACTTTGGGGTGTTACCTTTAAAGAACGTAACGATTTACCTAAATATCACCCAGATGTGACTACCTATGAAGTAATTGACGGTGATGGCTCGGTCATTGGTGTGTACATGACTGATTTTTATGTTCGACCATCAAAACGTGGTGGTGCCTGGATGAGCTCTTTCCGTAAGCAACATAAAATGTATGGTGAAGAAGTTAAGCCAATCATTTATAACGTATTAAACTACCCTGCACCTGTTGACGGTAAACCCGTCTTATTAACCTTTGATCAAGCCTCTACCTTATTCCATGAATTTGGTCATGCTATTCAAGGCTTATTATCTGATGGTTATTACCGTTCATTAACAGGTACGGCTTTACCACGAGATTACGTTGAATACCCTTCTCAGGTAATGGAAAACTGGATGACAGAACCACAAGTTCTGGCTAACTTTGCTCGACACTACGAAACGGGTGAAGTTATTCCAATGGAAATGGTTGAAAAAATTCAAGCCTCAGGCAAGTTTAACCAAGGTTTTGCTACCACAGAATACATGGCAGCGGCGCTATTGGATTTAAAATGGCACACACTTGAAACGACCCAAGTTCAAGATGCGGATAAGTTTGAAGCCGATGCGTTAGCCGACATGGGGTTAATAAAAGAAATTGCCCCTCGTTATCGCACCACCTACTTCTCACATATTTTTGCCGGTGGGTACTCATCTGGTTATTACGGCTACATCTGGTCAAATATTTTTGATGCTGACACTTGGGAAGTATTTAAAGAGAAAGGTATTTTTGATCCAGCAACGGCCACCAGTTACCGTGAAAATGTACTTGAAAGTGGCGGTACAGAAGACCCTATGGAAATGTACAAACGTTTTCGTGGCAAAGAGCCAAACCCAATTCATTTATTAGAGCGACGTGGATTAGTAGGTAACACTCAATAAGTTATTTAACTTAAGCAGTCGCTTTTAGCCATTAAAAACCCCTTAGAGATCTAAGGGGTTTTTTATTTACAATAACAAAGAAGGTGAGCGCAGGGAGCTAACACTTACAGGGAGAGTCTTAATTCCCCTTCTGACATCGACCTACTAGCCATTTTATTGCGATAAAACCAAGCGCTATCCCCACTAAGTCGGCAGCGATATCGGCAATTGAGAAAAATCTATGGGGGGTAAAAGATTGCATCACTTCAATTAACACCCCATAACCAAGTAACAATGTAAAATAGCGCCAGCCCCGTAGCCAGTTTGATAAATACAACAAGGCCGCTAATACCGAAAACGCGACAAGATGATTTAATTTATCCCACACCTTTATCACGATAGTGCCTTCAAGTGGCATTAAGGCCAAAGCGGTCACACTTAGCACGGTAAATACAAAACAACATCTAAAAAATAACTGCATAATTTTATCACTATAAGAAACGGAACAATCAAGTGACACATTTTTCTGCGCCAACACTTTAAGCGCAGATCATACATACCTGGCTTAGATATAAAAACACTTAAAATCACCTCACTTGCAATACATTAAGTCGCAACTAAAAGTGCTGCCGATTTTGTTATTTCAGTGGTTATATCGGGCGATATTGAGAGTATTCTTTTAACTGCTGTGATAACTCTTCAATTTTCTGTTGTTGCCTTGCCATTTTTTTTGTCAGTTTGGTTTTTACTTTACGTTCTACCGTCATCCGATAAATCGCCAATACGACAAAGACCAATAAAATTGCCCCTATCAGTATGATGTTACGTTGAACGGCAGCTCTTTTTACTTGTAAGTCCTTTAGTTGAGTGTCTTTTTTCAAGTCTTCTAGCTGTTTATTTAAGCGCTCAGTATTAAAGCGAGCTAATTCGGTATTTAAGGTATGGTTACTGATGCGGTTAATGCTGACCTCAAAATCATGTAAGGCATTAACGGCTTCATTATAACGCCCTTGATGGGCATAGATAAGAGCAAATAGGCTGGCATTATTGGCTTGCAAAATTTGATTTTCTTGCTCTTTCGCTAAGGCATCAGAGCGTTCAACATACTCGATGGCATCACTGACTTTGCCTAGGCGAATCAGTCCTTTAGCTAAATCATGAAGACTGCCAGAAAGGGCTGCTCTATTATCTATCTTCATACCATACTCAACCCCTAACAGCCCATATTCTACGGCTTTTTCAGCATCGCCAATTTCATTGTAAAGTCCAGATAAGTTGTTTAAGCTGAGGGCGATATTGTAGTCATCTTTTTCAGCAACGTAGTACTCATATGCTTGTAGGTTATATTTTTCTGCTAAGTCAAACTGATGCGAATATTTATAGGCAATTCCCAAATCAGAGTAAACTAGGGCTAATCTGGCTCTATCTTCAATCTGTTCTCGTTTTCTTGCCACCTCTAATAACTTAGGAATAGCCACATCCATTCGTTTTAGAATCAAATACAAACCGGCAATATTAAAGGCAATGTCGAGAACATCTTGGACACTACCGTATTGTTGATACAAGGGCTCAGCTATTTCAAAGGCGGTTAAGGCATCGCTGTATTTATTCTGCCGACCATAACTCAAGCCTATGTTGTTTAATAGATTTGCCTGTTTTATCGGCTCATCTACGGTTTGAAAATACGACAAAGACTTTTTATATGCGACTAACGACGCATCGATATCACCATTAAAATAGTTAAGCACACCGATAAGCTTGTATGTTTCGGCTTCCTGTTCCGCTAGGCGCTCTTTATTGGCTAATAACCGCGCTTGCTCAGCGATGCTTAGCGCTAGGTTGAGTTGCCCTAACACTTGGTAATTTTTTGCTACTTGATGCAGAACTTCAAGTTCTTGCATAACAGATAATGCCTTTGAATCTCGAAGCGTTAGTAATGACGTAATGGCTTGCTGTTTATCCGTCATAGCGTAGATTTGGGTTAATTGTGTTTTGATATCACGGCTGTAGGACGGGGCACTAAAGAAGTAAAAAAAGCAGGTTGCTGCGATTATAATTTGGGGTAACACTTTGTTCATCTACACTTCCTTGGCGAGCATCAGCACGCATTTTAATCAATAAACCAAAACAGTTCATTTGTTCAAAGCTTTAGCTGATGTTAAAACGTTTACTGTATCTTGTTGGTTTTACGGTTAAAGCCACATCAGGCGAATATATCAGGCCTGACAAACAATCCATTTAGCAATATTTAAGGCCATTTTTTTTGGTTGCAAAAATGTCGCTAAAGAATCGAAATAGTTTGTTTTTAACACCAATATAGTGGCTAATAATCCTTACTAATCAAATCATTATATCGGTCTAAAATGAAAGCTCAATGGATATTTAGCGAACCTAGCAGATCGCTTATATCTTGGCCAAAATAAGGCTGATAAACAGACTGCCCACTAAAAACAATAAGAAAAATAAGGACGTAAAAGAAACAGAGCGTAAATCGCTCTGTTTCTTTTATTAAAGATTAAGGTTTATGGCGTAGATGAATGATCAATGGTTTGCCATTGACCATCTTGATACTTCACTTCATAAAATGGCCAATAATGGTTGTCCACTCGCAAAGCAATCACACTGGTGTTGTTGTTAAAGTCGAGCGTTTTCAGTAACACCGATTCACCATGTTCTTTGCCTTTAACCGCATTCACTAAATCGCGGGTACTTTGAATCGGTTGGCCATCAATTTCAGTGATCCTGCGCATTGCAAAAACACTGTAACGAGTCGCTGGTGAGCCAAAGTTATAACTGGCGACATAGACCCCCTCTTTACTCATACCGCGTCGCTGTGCACCTCGATGTGGGGCATGTAGGTATAAACCTGACCAAAAAAATACTTGTTCGATATCTTGGCCCATTAGTTTCGAGGTTTTCACCTTATTGGTATAAAGCTTACCTTCTCGAGCATAGGTCACCTCAACTTCAGGTATCTGAGTAAGGCGCTCAACTTGCCGAAATGTTGAGACGGCAACGTCGTTGATGGCCAATAAAACATCGCCGCGTTGAAAGATATTGTCACTGTCTGAGTCGGCGAATACATTGTAAATGGCCAACAGTTTTTTATTGCCTGTTGAGGCTTGTTGAACTTTGTCTATCCATGCTTTAGGCACCCCTTGTTGTAGTGCATACACTGGCGGGATTTGAGTAAGACCAACCTCAAGTGAATAGAGCTCGTGTTCGCCTTTGGCTAGGGCTATTAACTCATTTACATATTCACCATGAATGCCGGCTAAAAACGAACTGACGCCCTTACCATTGCTTTCACTTTGTTCAAAACTGGCCCATAATGCCGCTACTTCGTTGTTACTATTGACCAATATGCCATCAATACTGTTATTCGCATTAACCAAATGAATTCCTTCCATATTGGTTTGCAAATATTGAGGAACATTGTAATCTTGTAACCACAACTCTTGAATTGTATCGACGCTGGTTCTGCGATACTCAATTTCACCCTCAAAGTTAATGCCAATTTGCAGTACTTCATCTTCTTTGGTTAAGCGCTTATTAGTAAAGGTCACTTCACTGACTTCAATCTCATTACCTAACTCGTGAACAGGGTATGAAATTAACGCCAAATTATGAATTGGGTGGACATACTCGACTTTGCCGGTGATTTCCAACTGGTTATCAAAAACCAATTTGACGTCACCTAACATACTCACAACGATGGTTTTATCTACAACCACCAGACCTTTCTCGGCGTCAACAATAACACCAGTACCATAACCCATTCGATTGTTGCTTCGCCCTTGAATGGAATATGGCGAGGTATAATTCACCCGCACTAATGCTTTGGTAATTTGGGTAAAAGGATCGTCTATTTGCTTATTAACCACGTTTTGTAGCTTTGCTGTTACTGTCTGCTTTACTGGTTCTGGGCTTGGCAACGGTTGACATGGCCAATAACCTAACTTTTGATTTTGTTGACAAAATTTTTGCACAAACCAATTACGATTAACCTCCATTAAGCCATAGTTAGACTTGGTTGGGTTTTGTAAAGTCACATATCGTACATGTACCTTGGTGCCATCAGGGGTAGCGTTTAGAACCTTAACGTAATCGTTAATATTTTCAATGGCGACGCCATTAATGGAAGTAAGGACATTGTGATTGTTAATGCCAGCTCGTTGTAAAGCCGCGCCAGCAAAAGCGACGTATACCCCTTGCACTGGCTTATTAAAGTGACGAGCTTGTTGATACGATAGAGTATGATAAATACTGCCATCAAATTCTAAATACGCTGCAGGACTTAGCTGTTGTAAATCATTTACCGTTAAACGAACCGTCAACGACTGTCCTGCTCGTAAGATCTCTGCCTCAATGCTTTGATTTACATGGGCATTTAATTGAGTTTCTAGAGCAATAAAGTCCACCACTGATTGTTGGTTAATACTCAATAAAATATCACCTATAGCCAACACATCGGCGGCGCTTGATTGTGGTATTATCGATTCAATAACCAATAAACCTTTAAGATTTTGATATTTATTACGATACTCTGTTTCAAGTTGGTCCGTTAACCCTAAGCGTTTAAGCTCGGCATAAGGGGTAGATTTAAAGGTTGTTTGAATACTTCCACGAGCAATGTCTTTGCTTTGCTGCAGTTTATTGAGTGCTTCTTGGACAAAATGCAAGGGTAAGAAAAACGCATTGGCAGACTTGGTTTGGCTCCCGGCATTTAACGCTACCGCTTCACCTTTGATGTTAATCACGGGGGAGCCCGATGAACCGCCAGTTGATGAAGTCGCGGCCTGAATATAATAGGTATTAAAATCGTTATATTTACCTTTACCATATTCAGGAGCATCGCGGTCTAATCGTGAAATAGTACCGTCTAAAATTGACAATTTTTGGCCTGCATCATTACCAATAATTCGAATATCTTGGCCCACATGGGTACTGGCGGGATTTAATTTAAACTCATGCACATCAAGGTGTTTCACTTGAGAAGGATCGTACGAGAAAAAGCCAAAGTCGTGCACCGGATCAATATATAGAGGGGTTAAGTCGACTTCTTCGTTATTCACCGTGATCGCTTTAGCTGTAATTGGACCTGGCGTTACTACGTGACGATTGGTCAAGATGATCCCGCGTTTCGCATCTACCACAAACCCAGTCGCATAACTGCTGCGATTCCAATTTCCATCAAAACTTACCGGCACATCCGATTGAATGCTGACAATACCACTGGAAACGCGCTTTACGGTTTTATTCCAGCTGCTCTCTTCACTTTTTGCTGTCGTCGTACAGCCCGCGATCAAAAGCATAAGCAAATAACTGCTCAGTATTTGTCTAAACATCTTCAGATCAAGTCTCATTCTTTTTATCCTTAATTGACTGGCTCTATCATCAGCCTAATCCCATTAACGCCCTATAGCAAGTAAACAGTTGTATATATAAAACTTAAAAAAGTTATTTTTTTCATAGACTAAGGATGCAGTTTTGAACCTAAATCGAAGCTCGATAAATTATGGCCAAAAGGAAAAATCCCACTCCGCCTGCACTGCTGATTGACTCATGTGCCATACACTAACTACAATAGCTAGCAATTACTCAATACTAATAAGGATTTAGCATGGCATTGCCTGATAAATTTATTTATTCAATGCACCGCGTCAGTAAAGTGGTGCCACCGAAAAAAACCATTCTTAAAGATATTTCTCTTTCTTTCTTCCCTGGCGCCAAAATTGGTGTTTTAGGTCTAAATGGTGCTGGTAAATCAACCCTGTTGCGTATTATGGCAGGGGTTGATAAAGAATTTGAAGGTGACGCAAAGCTGCTTTCGGGTACCAAGGTAGGCTACTTACCACAAGAGCCACAACTTGATGAGCAAGCAAGTGTGCGGGAAGTAGTTGAAGAAGCCGTAAGCGAAGTGAAAAACGCGCTGGCGCGATTAGACCAAGTGTACATGGAGTACGCCGAAGAAGATGCCGACTTTGACGCCCTAGCGAAAGAGCAAGGCGAGTTGGAAGCGATTATAGCTTCTCAAGATGGTCACAACATTGATAACGTCCTTGAAAGAGCAGCCGATGCCCTGCGCTTACCAGAGTGGGATCAAAAAATAGCCGTACTTTCAGGTGGTGAGCGACGCCGTGTCGCCTTGTGCCGTTTGTTGCTTGAAAAACCAGATATGTTATTGCTTGACGAGCCAACCAACCACTTAGATGCCGAGTCGGTCGCATGGCTAGAGCGTTTCTTACATGACTACCCTGGTACCGTAGTGGCCATTACCCATGACCGTTACTTCCTTGATAACGTTGCGGGTTGGATTTTAGAGCTTGACCGCGGTGAGGGTATTCCTTATGAAGGCAACTACTCTTCTTGGTTAGAACAAAAAGATGCGCGTTTAGCGCAAGAAAAACGCCAAGAGAATGCGCTTGCCAAAACCATTAAACAAGAGCTTGAGTGGGTTCGTCAAAATCCAAAAGGCCGTCAAGCGAAATCAAAAGCTAGGATGGCTCGCTTTGAAGAATTGCAAAGCCAAGAAAACCAAAAACGTAACGAAACCAACGAGCTTTACATCCCTCCGGGACCGCGTCTTGGTGATAAAGTATTGGATGTTAGCCACCTTAAAAAATCTTACAACAACCGTGTGTTAATTGATGATTTAAGCTTTAGCATTCCAAAAGGTGCGATTGTTGGGATCATTGGTCCAAACGGTGCGGGTAAATCAACTTTATTCAAAATGTTATCGGGTGCTGAATCACCAGACTCAGGTGAAGTGAGCTTAGGCGATACGGTTAAACTTGCCAGTGTTGATCAGTTCCGTGACGACATGGTTGATACCAATACGGTTTATCAAGAAATTTCTGAAGGTGCCGATATCATTCGAATTGGCAATTATGAAATCCCGGCGCGAGCGTATGTCAGTCGTTTTAATTTTAAAGGCAATGATCAACAAAAGTTTATTGGCGATTTATCTGGTGGTGAGCGTAACCGGGTACATTTAGCAAAACTGGTAAAAACCGGTGGTAACTTGTTGCTTCTGGATGAGCCGACTAACGACCTAGACGTTGAAACCCTACGTGCACTTGAAGAAGCACTGTTAGAGTTCCCTGGTTGTGCCATGGTTATTTCCCATGACCGTTGGTTCCTTGACCGCATTGCGACCCACATTATTGATTATCGCGACGAAGGTCAGGTCAACTTCTTTGAAGGTAACTTTACCGAATACGAAGAATGGTTGAAGAAAACTCTTGGTCCAGCGGCCGTTGAACCTCACAGAATTAAGTACAAACGCATTACCGCTTAAAGCTTTGCGATAATAAAAAAGGGCCAAAAGGCATGGTCTGATAAAAAACGGGATCTATTTGATCCCGTTTTTTATTTCCATTTTAATTCAACCTATTGTATTTATTGTCTTTTAAATCCTTTCCAGTACGCGAATAACATAGGAAAAGTTAATTAAATCAGGTTAGGGGTTAACAAATTCGGGATCTGAATCGTTGGCGGCCATGACTATATTGTGCCACCCAGAGTCATTAACTAAATCAGAAAAATAAAGCCGTCATCCCATCATGGTTTTAGATGGAATCGCCTTCAGTTTCGATGTGAACTATTCGTCCGAGTTGTGCCATTCTGAATCAGTCACAATATCAGAAAAAGAACATCGTCATTCCATCATGTTTTTAGATGGAACCTCCTTCAGTTTCGATGTGGCTTGAGCTGCCGAAAAGTGCCATTCTGAGTCAGTCACATTTTCAGAAATAGAGCACCGTCATTGCATCATGTTTTTGGATGCAATCTCCTCAAGTTTCGAAGTGACTCGAATGTCGCTTTTGTGCCATTCAAAGTCATTAACTAAATCAAAAAAATTAAGCCGTCATCCCATCATGGTTTTGGATGGGATCTCTTCTAGTTTCGAAGTGACTCGAATATCGCTTTTGTGCCATTCAGAGCCATTCACATAATTAGAAAAATAGCACCAAAGAAGCACGCACACTATCGAAAACAGTGCACGTCATCCCACAATGTTTTTGGGTGGGATCTTTACCAGTTTCGAGGTGAACTGTACGGCCGAGTTGTGCCATCAACAGTCATTGATGAACCAATATTTAACTATCAAACTAAAACCTATTCTTTTGTATATTTTTAGTTCCCTCATTATTCTCTTTTTTGGTAGATGTAAAAACCGACACCACAAAAAACAATCAATATAATCATGAAAAATCCAGGGTCTTCGTCCAAATATATCAATCCGCTATTCGTCGGGAACATGCCGAAAAATAAGGCAAATAAAATAGCCAAAGGCCAAAAAATTAAAACATATTTGCGACTTTCTTTTGCTTCCTTTTCTTTTGTAAGTAATTTTTCAAAATCTTTACCCATCAATCGGTTTCTACATTTTTTAGAAAGATATTGAATAATATAATTAATTTGATAAGCGGAATCACTTTCAGAGATAAAATCAAACTTAAGCGCTTTTTCTAACTCTTCAACACTCCACGACTCAAGAGGTGAATATTGATAATTTTCAGAAGAAAGGGATAAATAAAAGGATTCTATGAATGGGATATGTTCTTTGCTTACATCTCCGTTGTATATGGTTAAGTCTCGATTATTCAACTCGGAAATAAGGGCGATGTAATTATCTAGATACTTCTCTTTATCTATAGTATTGAGAGTTTCATTTAAATCTTTGTAACTATAAAACGTATAATCTTGATGTATATTTTTATTCATTTACATAGCCTAATAAAACTTCTGCTCTTCGCTCATAACGGCCCGTCACGACCATCAAAAACTTGTTTTTAAACAATAACATCATGTATTGTGTATTTACAATTTTTAAAGCTGCCCAACGGCGGCTTTGAGCGATAAGCAGCCGTTAAGGCACTCCTAGTACGTATGGTTAAATAATGAAAAAATTGGCGCTTACTATATTTTTAATGAGCTTTAATGCTCTTTCTTCACCAATCTTTAGTGAATTCGAATGTGGAAAATACGATGAGGGCAAAGCCTTAGAGTTGGACCCTGATAAGTCTTATTTTGACGACCCTATTAGAAGGGGGCCACTTCCTAAAAAAGTTCAAGATTCTGAAATTTATGAATTTCATCAACATTTTGAGTTAAACGAACGACAACTTTTGATTGTGTCGAATCCGGTAATTGCAGCAGATGCTAATGCGCCTTTAGCCTATACAATGACCTTTTATAGAGATAGGTGGAAATATGCCTCGGCACCTGAAGGGCATTTGACTATTCAAGACGTAATTCCTCACGTAATTTATAGGACGCCTTTTGGGGTTTTGGCTGGTGATAATAGAGGAGAGTTTGGTGGAGAGTTGGTTTTCTTTGATCTCGAAAATAAAGTATCAATACTGGCTGACTTAAATGTCGAGGATATTTACAAATTTCCGTTTGGATATGTAATTACTGAGGGAATATCCCACATGTCGAGCGACAGAGGAAACTTATATATAATTACTTTTTCTAAATCTAATCCCGTCATAAATAAATTATATGGATTAATCGGTGCTCCTATAGCCTCTTATAAAACTAAGCCGAATGAGTTGTTAATAAAATCAAAGGGTGGGTACCAGTTGCTGGACGATGCTGGGAAATTAAGTCGTGTAGTTTGTAGCAAGCTATGACCCATACGGCAGAAAATGGTACATTTGCGCCTGTCGGTTAAATAGCGTAAGTATTGATTAATGGTCAGTAGCAAACGGCTGCTGTGAGCGATTTGAAGTCTGATGCGGGTATAGACAAAAAGCGCCGTCATCCCACCATGCTTTTGGGTGGGATCTCCTTCCGCATACAGTGAGTAAGAAAATCGATTTACTATAGTTCCTGATATAAATCTTTCCACTCAGGGTTTACTCTTTTAATAAGTCTTTCTTTCCATGACCTTTGCCACCGTTTCAACCTTTTCTCTCGATAAATAGCACTGTCCATGTCATCAAACAGTTCAAAATAAACTAACTTTTCTAGATTATATCTCTTGCTAAAGCCTTCAGTAAGTTTCTGTTTGTGTTGAAATATTCTTTGAAGTAGATTGCTAGTAACGCCAACATAGATAACATTATTGGATTCGTTTGAAATAATGTATATGGCTGGTTGTTTCATGTTTGAAGTCCTTTTCAAATATATGAACAACTATAGTCGATAATTAAACGGTGAAGTAAAATAGATACTTCGAAACTGGTAAAGATCCCACCCAAACACATGGTGGGATGACGTGCACGGATGCACTAATGCAGGAAGGCTTATGGATGAGCGTATTCTTTCTGTGACGTGCACGGATGCACTAATGCAGGAAGGCTCATGGATGAGCGTATTCTTTCTATGACGAGCACTGTTTTCGATAGTGTGCGTGCTTCTTTGGTGCTCTTTTTCTGAAAATGTGAACAACTCTGATTGGCACTTTTCGGCCGGTCAAGCCACATCGAAACTGAAGGAGGTTCCATCTAAAAACATGATGGAATGACGATGTTCTTTTTCTGATATTGTGACTGACTCTGAATAGTACTAAGCAGCCATAAAAAGAAGGGCTATGAATTAATAATTCATAGCCCTTTCATTAATGTTTAGTTTTATATTTGCACATCAAAATATGCACACGAAAGACAAATGGCTTGGCCAAAAGGCCCTTCTTTATACGAAAAAATATGCCAAATTATGGCCAATCCTTATTCACGAACAAACGGCTATTTATCTTTGCCCATACAGTTAGGCGAGTTTGGCACCATGGTGTCTTGCATGGATTGCCACTGCTCAGGCGTATAGGTATGAATCGCCAGTGCATGTACTGGCCCAGCAAGCTCCGCTGCCAGTGCTTGGTTCACCAACCGATGTCTAGCCAATAAACGCAAACCGTCAAATTGTTCACTAACGACCACTACCTTAAAGTGCGATTCGCTGCCTTTAGGAACATTATGCATGTAACTTTCATTTTGTACCTGCAAATGAACTGGACTAAGTGAATGATTCAGTTTATCAATGATTTGTTGTTCTACAGACATAGGGCTCTCAGCTTTTAATGGGATAACAAATGTTACGAAACGTCAAATTTATCCGCTGTTGCATCGGTTTCGCGGATTTAGGCACACTGTGTTGCCAGTGTTGTTGAAATTGATTTCGCATCAACAGTAAACTGCCTGATTGTAAATCGATTTGTTGCTTTTCACCACTGACTTTATGTCGAATATAAAACTTTCTACATTGACCAAACGACAGTGAAGCGATATTGGGCTGCTCACCCAGTTGTTTTTCATTGTCACTATGCCACCCCATTGAATCTTGTCCATGGCGATATAAATTACACAAAACCGAATTAAACGTCAGGGTTAAGTGATGCTCTAGGTCTTGCTTTATTTGAGCAAGGACATGATGCCATGGTTCAGGCTCAAGCAACAAACCAGAATATTTATAGTGCGCATTGTCATCACCATACCAAGCTTGTAACCTTGGTATCGCGACTTTTTTGCCAAACATACTGATTTCACCTTGTTGCCAGTTAAGGTCAATCAGTAAACGTTCAAAAGTTTGGCTTGCCTGTTGTGCAGGATAAAATTTGGGCCAGTACAGAAGGTCGCCCTGACACAGATGTTGACAGTAATTTCTGGCTTTATGTATCAATGCGTTACCCTCACTGGCGAAATTTTGCAATTTTTGTCATAATGCCCGTCACTTTTGGTCGTTAGGAAATTCCAATCAACATGGTGGGCACAACCATCGTGCTTATACTCGGAGTTTCCATCCACGCATGGATTTAAATTTAACACAATGCAAAGCCCTTTTTTATACAATGGCCGTGCCATCGAATTATCTCGTTTCCCTTTGGCGCAAGTTAATCGCAGTTTACAAGCTTGGGATGCTGCCGATGAGTACCTAATCAACCATCTTGAGCAACAAGACGTGTTGGCCAATGATCCATCCATTGTCATATTTAACGACAGCTTTGGCGCTTTGGCTCTTAATTTATTTGAACATCAACTGACCTTAGTGAATGACTCTTATATTGCCCATGCCGGTATAAAGCAAAATTTTCAAGATAATTTCATTCCGGATGACAACATTACCTACACCCAAAGTGTTGAACCATTGACTCAAAAAGTCGATTTAGTGATTTTGAAATTACCAAAAAGTAATAGTTACTTGGTTCATCAGCTGCAACAAATTCAACAAATTTGCCACAGTGAAACGAAGGTCATTGCGGCGGCAAGAGCGAAAGATATTCACTCAAGCACCCTTAAATTATTTGAAAAGCATCTTGGTGAAACCACAACATCGTTGGCGGTAAAAAAAGCGCGACTTATTTTCGCCGCTGTTGATAGTAATAAACAACAAGCCTTACCAGAACCTAAAGTTTGGTCATTAGACCCTAAGGTAACGAAAACTCAAGAGCTTAGTATTTCGAATCAAGCCAACGTTTTTTCCCGTGACAGCCTCGATATTGGCGCGGCCTTTTTGTTAGCACATCTACCAACTAACCTTGGCGCTCACACCAAGGTGGTTGACTTAGGGTGTGGTAATGGGGTGATTGGGTTAACCTTATTAGCCCAAAATCCGTCTGTGCATGTCGATTTTATCGATGAATCGTACATGGCCATTTCAAGTGCGAAAGCCAACGTCAGCAAGAACTTGCCTGAACAACTCGACCAATGTCAGTTTAAAGTAAACGATTGTTTGACCAATGTAGTTGAGAACTCCTTGGACTTGGTGTTGTGTAATCCTCCTTTTCACCAACAACAAGCGGTCACCGACCATATTGCCTGGCAGATGTTTAAGCAAAGTTATAAATCTTTGAAAGTTGGTGGTGAATTAAGGATAATAGGCAATCGTCAACTTGCTTATCATGTCAAACTAAAGCGCTTATTTGGCCATTGTGAAACCATTGCAAGTAATAAAAAATTTGTTATTTTATCAGCGAAGAAGTCATGAAATTAAAGTTAATCCCTGTTATCAGTATTGCTCTGTTGCTTGCTGCTTGTGCCAGTGAGCCCGAGACCATTACCTTAAAGCCTCAACTGACCAACAAGCCAATGCAGGTTTACAGCACCAAACCGGCATCCTTATCAGTCTATGACAACCGAGCACAATCGCACATTGTTGAAATTATTACCAGCCAAGAAAACAGCTCGGTGATCAACACGGATGTTCCATTAAGTTCGGTACTAGATCAACAATTTAGCCAAGAAATGGCGAATCAAGGATTGGTCTTCAGTCATGAAAACGCCGACTTATCGATTAACTTTCAGGTAAAGCGAGCTCGTACTTACGTCAATCAAGACGTGTTAGATTATCGCGCTAATACCATTATTAAATTAAATGTTATTGTTGAAAATCCGGCTCAAACCTTATCGAAAACATTTACCCTTCGCGCCACAAACCGCGGACCATTAAAAGCCAATGTGGACAAACTGCAAAAGGACTTTAATTTGCAATTATCGAAATTAATCGTCCAAGTTTTAGAAGATGAACAATTACAAAGCTTTATAAAAGGATAATTATGAAAGCCGCTATCTTTGCTTTATTTAGTGTTTTATTTGCTAGCCATTCTTTGGCGGCAGAAAAGAAAATCATTGACCCTAATAATATTTTCCCACAGGTAAAATTAGAAACGTCTATGGGGGTTATGATTGTTGAATTAAATCGAATTAAAGCACCAATCGCTGTTAATAACTTTTTATATCACGTGATCACCAAAGAATATGATAACACTCTATTTCATCGGGTGATTGAAGACTTTGTCGTGCAAGGCGGTGGCTATGATGTGAATTACATCCCTAAAAAAGTGGGCGACAAGCTGATTAATGAGTCTGGTAATGGCCTTAAAAATGAAACGTCAACCATTGCCATGGCTAGGGAGAATGATCCTCACAGTGCCACCAGACAGTTTTATTTTAATGTTTCCGATAATAACAACCTCGATCCAGGTCGCAATTGGGGCTACACCGTCTTTGGCGAAGTGACTTATGGTCAAGACATTATCCAACAAATGGCTCTGGTTGAGACTGGATTTAATGAAGAGCTTGGTTGGAAAGATGTCCCAGTAAAGCCTCTTGTGCTGTTAAAAGCCACCCTAATGCCTGCCGATTATATTCATCAGGCGGATTTAACGCCTTAAATAACTCCCTAATTTTCTTACTAATTAGCGCCTAAATAGGCGTTAATTAGCAAATTTTACATTTCAATTTGGCTGTCTGCTCATTTTTGTGCTTTCTTTAAAGGTGTTGATATAAACGATTGCACTAATAACAAATCAACTTGATATAAAACAATATCAGTAAAAACATTATCCTTAATACTGTTTTAATCCATAAACTAAATAAAACTTACATGTTATTAGGCAATTAGTTCGCATTTTTAATGGCGCAACTCTTTTTTGCCGAAGCATTTTAACGCGAAAATGGTTGAGATTAATAAGAGAAAAAAAACTTTGCACGTTGACAATTTTGTAAATGAGAAAATTTCACAATTGATTTTTTTTCTTACAGCCCTGCTTAGAAACGCAGTTCATCCCACCGAAGTTGAGCTTTTTATTTGGGATACGCTAGAAGAGTGGGCACAACTTAATGTGACCGACGAAATGCCGAGCAGTGCTCGTGAACGGGTGTTTTGGCACTTGATCCACGAACTAAAGTTAGCTTCATTAAACAACATTGATAACGATGCCAATTTAGTCAATGAAATTGAAAATTGCTTATTATTTCTAATTGGTAAGGGACACCATCCTATTCATTGCGTCGGTTGGCGCCCTCTTGCGTAAAACACCCTGCTCTTCTACTTCTTTTTTATCTGTGATTTTGATAGCCTAGAGACTATCAAAATTATTAAAACTTCATTTTTGACGGCGTCTGTCAGAGAAATGGTTGGTGTTTGAATGAATCTTGGCATTAACATTGGCTTAGTTAATTTTCATAACTTTGCTGTCGCTTTTTTGCGAATGAACAATCGAGCTCAAACACTATCATTTTGACGAACCTTGTCTAAGTTAAGTGGTCCACTTAGGTTTGCAATGACATCTTCTCCCACGTTCAAACAAGCGATTTTAAATAAGCACATGCTTATTTGTATTTTTACCGGCTTTTCTTCCGGTTTACCTTTATTCTTTTTATATCAACTGGTTCCTGGTTGGCTCCGCTCTGAGGGGATCAGCTTAGCTGAAATTGGCTTATTCTCACTTATTGGCATCCCTTATGTTTGGAAGTTTGTTTGGTCACCCGCTATGGATAGATTTCAATTTCCATTTTTGGGTCGACGCCGCGGTTGGATGTTAGTCACTCAGTTATTTTTATTGCTGGCAATTGGGCTTTTAGGTTACCTAAACCCCGTAAAGTCAATTTCGGCGATTGCCTATATTGCTGCTGCTATCGCTTTTTTTAGTGCCAGTCAGGACATTGTTCTGGATGCTTATCGGCGAGAATTATTAAAAGAGCACGAGTTAGGCTTAGGTAACTCTATTCATGTACAAGCCTATCGCTTAGCGGGATTAGTCCCCGGCTCTTTAGGGTTTATTCTCGCTGATCACTTACCTTGGCATATGGTGTTTGTTATCGTCGCTTTATTTATGCTCATTGGTATTTTGATGACCTTGTGTATCAAAGAAATGGACTCTGCGGCCAATGCACCGAAAACATTAGAACAAGCCGTCGTTTTGCCTTTTAAAGACTTTATTAACCGTGAAGGAATAAAATCCGCCTTATATATTCTATCGTTTTTATTTTTATACAAATTGGGGGATTCAATGGCGACAGCTCTACAAACCCCATTTTTTATTGATATGGGCTTTAGCAAAACCGAAATTGGGGTGGTTGCAAAATCGGCCTCTTTAATCGCCATGACCATAGGTTTAGCCGTAGGTGGTGTGGTGATGATCAAGCTAAGTATTAACCGAGCATTGTGGCTTTTTGGGGTGGTACAAATTGTTAGTATATTAGGGTTTGCTGCTTTAGCTGAAATTGGCCATAACACCATTGCTTTGGCCTTAGCGATGGGGTTTGAATACTTAGGGGTCGGATTGGGAACCGCTGCCTTTACCGCGTTTATTGCCAGAGCGACCAACCCGGCCTTTGCTGCCACTCAATTTGCCCTATTTACCGCATTAACGGCGTTACCTCGAACATTTGCCAATGCGGCTACCGGCTATATTGTAGAAATTACCGGCTGGACCTCATTCTTTTTCATCTGTACAGCATTGGCCGTTCCAGGTATGCTGATGTTGTTTAAAGTTGCGCCATGGGATCAGCAATCAGATTCAAAGCCTGCACAAAGCTAATTTAAAATTCTGTTCAAACTGAGGTATTATGATCTATCATAAAGAAAATCAACATAAGGACCTAAGTTAATGTTAATTCGCTTTTTTTTCGTACTCCCTATCCTAATGTGTTTAATTTGGTGGTGGTACTTAAAACAGCATAACTATACGTTAAAGCAAGGGCTCAAAGGATTTGGCTATATCTTTGCCTTTAACGCAATTTTAATAGGCTTTTTCGCCTTAATGATTTATATTACCCGCGAATAAACATCACATTGATATTCAACTCATTCTGACTATCGCTCAGAATGCTTCATTGATTGCTATACTAAACACCTGATGTAAAAAACATCAGGTTTAGCTTGCCAATAACCCCCTACATGAGACGACTATATGAGCTTTGACTCTTTAGGCTTAGCAGCCCCTATTTTATCGGCAATAAAAGAACAAGGGTACGACACCCCTTCCCCAATTCAAGCCCAAGCAATTCCTGCTATTTTAGAAGGCAAGGATGTTATGGCCGCCGCCCAAACAGGTACTGGTAAAACCGCTGGTTTTACCTTGCCTTTATTGCATCAACTGGCTGATTCAGGCCAAGTCAAAAGCAATCATATTCGCGCCTTGGTCTTAACGCCAACTCGTGAACTGGCAGCTCAGGTTGGAGAAAGTGTGGCAACGTACGGCAAAAACCTGAATTTGTCGTCTTACATTGTCTATGGTGGGGTTAAAATCAATCCTCAGATGATGGCACTTAGAAAAGGCGTTGATATCTTAGTGGCGACGCCTGGCCGATTATTAGACTTGTATTCGCAAAATGCGATTAAGTTCTCGCAAGTTAACACCTTGGTATTAGATGAAGCCGACAGAATGCTCGATATGGGCTTTATTCGAGACATTAAAAAAATCCTCGAATTACTGCCTAAAAAGCGTCAAAACTTGCTGTTTTCAGCCACCTTTTCAGATGAGATAAGAACGTTGGCGAAAGGCTTGGTAACAGATCCTGTCGAGATTTCGGTATCACCACGAAACACGACTGCCACTACCGTTGAGCAATTGGTATACACCACAGATAAAAATAAAAAACCACGTTTACTGTCTTATTTAATTGGCCATAATAATTGGCAACAAGTATTGGTTTTTACCAAAACCAAACATGGTGCTAATCGCTTAACCCGACACTTAGAAGCGGACGGCATCAAAGCCTTAGCGATTCATGGCAACAAAAGTCAAGGCGCTAGAACCAAGGCACTCGCTCAGTTTAAAGAAGGTGAAATTCGTGTATTAGTGGCTACCGATATCGCCGCGCGCGGTATTGATATCGACCAACTTGAGCAAGTGGTGAATTTTGAATTACCCCATGTTGCTGAAGATTATGTTCATCGAATTGGCCGTACTGGGCGCGCAGGAAGTAGCGGTCATGCCATTTCGTTGGTCTGCGCTGATGAGTTTAAATTACTCGTGGCCATTGAACGACTGACCCAAAAGCTGTTACCAAGAACCGAGGAAGCAGGTTTTGAAGCGGCAAACCCGGTACCAAAGTCGCATGATATTCGCCCGTTCAAAGCTAAAAAACCGAAAAAATCAAAACCGGAAAAGGTTGAACATCAAGATGGGCAACGCAGTGGTGAAGCCAGCAGTGGTCACAAAGTACCAAGTAAAAACAAGCGCCATCGAGTGGGCGATAACCCATATGCAAAAAACACCAGTGGCACCGGACGACGTCGCAAACCCAGTGCAAAGCCTTCAAATAGGCGCATTAAAGGCTAATACCCTGTAAAACGTTCCCCAAGTTTGGTTAACTTTCACTGGGGGAACGTTTTTTCACTGCGCACTATCCCCAAGTTAGCCAGTGAAATAACTGACTAGTACTGCTTATGTTTTATCAGTAATATGTGTTTTTGTCGGGGCGCCATATAATCAATTTTATTGCGAAAGAATATGGCGTTCTCTTCTAACATAAAGGTGATATCTTTTTGCCATTGCTCACTAAACATCGAAACATTAAGCTCGATCGCATAAGCGGTATTGTTGCGAAGTGGCAAATCACCACTGCCCGGAACGCCATATTGTGCATCCCAAAGGCCAATAACAGTCCCCGCTGAATGGCCATAATAACCGATTGGGTGGGAATAAATCTGTGGCCTCAAATTTGCCAGTAAAGCTTGTTCTCGAGTTCTCGATAATATTTCGTTACCGCTGCGCCCAGCCTTAAAATTACCCAACAACATATCTTGCAGTTGGTTAGCCTGTCTTAACCCTTGCGTAATAAAATCAGGCGCTTTGCTTTCACCGGCTTTTAACACATAAGCATGTTGTTGAATGTCTGAATGCAATCCTAAATATTCAAGGCCAAAATCCACATGCAGTAAATCCCCAGGTAAAATAATAACATTTGGGTCGTCACTCACCCCAACGCCTTTTCTTTGTCTTTGCACCCGAACAGAAGGCTGAAACCATGTGCTGAGCCCTAAAGAAGATGCCCTCTCACGAAACCACCAGATCAAATCTTTTATTTGCGTTTTTCGAGGTCGAATAGCGACATTTGACAAACCTTCATTAACAATTGCTTTGGTTAAAGCCACCAAATGTTTATATTGTTCTATCTCTTCTTGGCTTCGTGTTTGCAGCCAATCTATGGCTAAAGGCTGGGCAGAGACCAAACGCTGATGTAACGAAATCGGCAAATAAGCCAACAGTAAGTCTTTATCTGTAGCCACCAAACCATCGGCAAGGGCTATTTTTATTGATTGATTCACCCCAATTCGTTTAGGGTCTAGCTCGGTAATTAACTGACTGAGCGCTTTAAGTTGTTCAGGCTCTTGCTCTGGGTCCCAAGCTTTTTTATAAACCTCTCCGATGTCGTATTTTGCCATCGCAAAGGCTTCAAAACCGCGCGTTGGGTGCAAGCTAAACAACAAAATGGTGCGTCGCCTTGCGTTCATCCAACTCGCTGGCAGTAAGGTTTTTAATATTGGATCTTCGTTATACTCTCGCGACATGATCAACCACATATCGATATTATGTTGTTTCATCATCTCTGGTAGTAACCCTTCTACCCGAGCTTTTAACCAGCTATCTTGGAGCTCTGCTTGTTGCTGCAACGACATCAACTTGTCACCAAGCTCATTGGGTTGAGCAAAAACAACCTGAGATTTATAAAAGAAAACAAAGATTAACGTCAGTACTATTTTAAACCACATGTTTAGCCTCAATACTCCCAAAATTACTCATAACCACCAAATGAGCCCGCAGGCCCTGGAAACACCACTGGCGACTCAAAACCTTGTTTGCTCACACTGCTGACACCAAAAAAATAATTATCAATGACTAGGTTTTCAAGCTCAAACTCATCAACATTACCGACATAACGACTGTGAGTCCATTGTGGTTGCGTCGTTAAGCGCCAATACACTCGATAACCAGCCAAGTCTTCAGCCATTTTTCCGCTTAATTTTTGCCACTTTAAGGTCGTCGATGGTTTTACTGCGCCACTAATCTGAGTATTAGCAGGAGGCGCTACGGACCAACCTAAAGAGGCTAAAGTAACAGCATTTAACGACGTCAACTTAGCGGTAAAATCAAAATCAACACCATCTAAAACATCACCATAATCGATGCCATGTTGCTGCCGTAAATCTTGATGTTGACGAGTATAATCTTCATTGGTTTCCATAATTCTAACGGCAGGAAAACCGACTTGGTTAAAAGGACGGTGATGGCCTCCACGGCCAAATCTGTCAAGGCGATACACCATCATAACATCTAAGTTAGGAATATATTTATCCCCAATTTTATCGATGTAACGAGCCAGGTTTCGTGATGGCGAGTCAACTTCCCCACCGGTAAAACGTCGTAATCGCGCCTCTTCTGCCGTTTCAACAAAGCGAGTGCCCTCTGAAAACACCCGAGCAGTGCTGTTATTAATAACGCCATTTAGGCCTGAAATATTACCAATCATGTCATTATTGAGGACCGCTTCAACCCGCCATTTGTCTTTTATTGCACGTGCCGCCATCATTTTTCCACCGAATAAACCTTGCTCTTCACCTGATAACGCGGCATACACTATGCTGGCATTAAACTGATACTGACTAAGCACTCGTGCGCTTTCAAGTACCCCTGCAACCCCAGTGGCATTATCATTTGCACCTGGTGAGTCACTGGTGTGGTCAAGCGGATCTGATACCCGAGAATCAATATCTCCACTCATAATAATATAACGGTTTGGGTCGGTTACGCCCCGCTGAATGGCAATAATATTTACCACCTCTGTTGGCTTAGGGATCCGTTTTTCGCCACTGAAAGTCTGTCTTTGTTCTCGTATTTCCAAACAGCCACCACATTGGTCTGAGATACGCTGAAATTCAGCTTTAATCCAACGTCGTGCTGCCCCTATACCTCGAGTTTTAGATTCTGTTTCGGACAGCGTATGACGAGTCCCAAAGCTGACCAACTTAGTGACGTCTTGCTTTAACCTTTTTGCGCTCACCTGTTGTTGAATATCGCTTAAAATAAGTTGCTCTGACGGTGGTACCCTGACGAGTTCTTTCGCACTGACCGGTATAAACGTTACCAGCGCCAAAAGTGGTAGGACTTTATACAGGGTAAGCATCTGTTTCATATTTATTTTCCTAGCATGTTTTACCAATCCAATGGTTTATTGATAGCAAGTTGCTACTAAGTTTAAAAGTATTTTTTAATTTGATACCACCGATGCAAACACCTTATAGATATAAAAGTAATATAAAATAGCCAATTAATTCTATATTGTTATGAATAAAGCAGACTATGATTAATTTTATTTTTGCTAAATGATTTTGCTAATGACTGCCTTTTGTAAAATGAATCGCCATACTCAATTACAACCAAGCCAAGTTGCCATTGTCGGCGCAGGTCCTGGTGATCCTGAATTGTTAACCATTAAAGCATATCACTGTATCAGACAAGCAGAGGTACTGGTATACGATCGCCTCGTCAGCGCTGAAATACTGGCCTTGGCGCCAACAGATTGTCGTCGCATTTATGTGGGTAAATCACTAAAAAATCACTGCTTCAGCCAAGATAAAATTAACCAAACATTGGTCAAGTGGGCATTAAAAGGCAAAAAGGTAGTTCGGTTAAAAGGCGGCGATAGCTTTATTTTTGGCCGCGGCTCTGAAGAAGTAAATCATTTGTTAGAACACAAAGTGGCCAGTATTGTGATACCAGGGATCACCGCGGCGTCCGGTTGCACAACTTATGCGGGGATCCCGCTAACGCACCGAGAGTTAGCGCACAGTTGTAGCTTTATAACAGGTCACTTTAGTCACGACAGCCCATTAAAACTGCCTTGGCAACATTACAGTGATAACTTACAAACTCTGGTTTTTTATATGGGCATAAAGAGTGCATCAACCATCAGTGAGCAACTAATAAAACATGGTCGTAAGCCAAATACACCGGTTGCAATTATTTATAAAGGCACCCAAGCACAGCAAAAAGTGTGGCGAACGAGTTTGGTTAATTTAGCCGCTTGCATAGTAAAGCATGAAATCAAAGCACCAAGTTTATTGGTTGTTGGTGATGTTGTTGATGCGATTAATACTCAGAAGTTAACCAATATGGCAAGCTTTGCAAATCAAAGCTTGGTTGCAAATAGCGCATAAAAGCCTTACAAATAGATCAGCCCCAGCTTTTAAAGGGTAAAAAAAACGGATACCTGAGTATCCGTTTTTTATTCAGTATTGCAAGTGCTTGTTACAGACGAATTTCGTCTTGATCAGCGCCTTCTTTTTCAATCACTTCTGGGATCAAGTCTTCTTTAGAAATACCCAAACTTAGCGCCACCGTAGAAGCGATGTAGATTGATGAGTATGTACCAACGACAATACCAAACAGCAATGCGGTGGCAAAACCATGGATCAGCGCCCCACCTTTTAAGAACAAGGCCATTAATACTACAAACGTAGTAAATGAGGTGATCATGGTTCTGCTTAAGGTCTGGCTTAAAGAAATATTAATGATTTCTTCTGCCGTACCCTTGCGTACTTTACGAAAGTTCTCACGAATACGATCCGAGACCACAATGGTGTCATTTAACGAGTAACCAATAACCGCTAAAATCGCCGCCAAGACCGTTAAGTCAAATTCAAGCTGTAAGAATGAGAACAAGCCTAAAGTTAAGATAACATCATGCGTTAAGGCAATAACTGAGCCTAACGCAAAACGCCACTCAAATCGAAACGCAACATAGACCAAAATACAAATCAAGGCCGTCAGCATTGCTAAGCCACCTTGTTCTGTCAGTTCATCACCTACGTTCGCACCAACAAACTCGATACGACGCATGGTAATATCTTGGCCAGTGCCTTGTTTAAGGATCGACAGTACCTCATTGCCAAGCATTTCCGCTTTAACGTTTTCACGTTGACCTAAACGAATAAGAACATCTTCGGCACTACCAAAAAGTTGAACAACGGCGTCATCGTAACCAGCGCCTTCAAGTAGCAAGCGTACCTCTTTCAAGTTTGCAGGCTCTGAAAAGCCCACTTCAATTAAGGTACCACCGGTAAAATCAAGACCCCAGTTCATTTTTTGGGTAAACATTGATGTTAGCGAGGCGATAATAAGCACTATGCTCACTACCATCATAGGCTTGCGTAGTGACATAAATGGCACTGTTTTTTTCAAGTTTAAAAATTCCATACTTGGTTCTGCCTATATTGATAACTTATCTATTTTTTTGCCGCCCCAAATAGCATTAACCACCGTACGAGTACCGATAATAGCGGTAAACATAGAGGTTAAAATACCTATGGATAAAGTCACAGCAAAGCCTTTAATTGGGCCAGTACCAACTGCAAATAAGATAATTGCAGCAATTAAGGTAGTGATGTTGGCATCAATAATGGTTGAAAACGCCGAGTCATAACCGTGATGAATCGCTTGTTGTACACTTCGCCCTTCTTTAATTTCTTCACGAATACGTTCAAAAATCAGGACGTTAGCATCAACTGCCATACCAACGGTTAAAACAATACCTGCCATACCTGGTAGGGTTAACGTTGCGCCAGGAATGAGTGACATCACCCCAACAATCAACAATAAGTTGGCGGCCAAAGCAAGATTTGCCACGATGCCAAATTTACGATAATAAACCATCATGAAGACAAGAACGCCAATAAAGCCCCAGGTAATAGCCTGCAAACCTAGTTCAACGTTTTCAGCACCTAGAGATGGACCAACGGTACGCTCTTCAACAATGGCAATTGGCGCGATTAACGCACCGGCACGTAATAAAAGCGCCAAATTGTGTGCTGCTTGCGGTGTTGGCTGACCGGTAATACGGAAACTGCTGCCTAAACGCGCTTGAATAGTCGCAACCGAAATCACCTCTTGTTTTTGGGTGAAGCGTAAGCTGCCATCAGGATTTTTCTGCCCAGTTGCCTTGCTTTCAATAAATACCGTTGCCATCGGTTTACCGATGTTATCCTTAGTGGCATTAGAGAACAGGCTACCGCCTTTGCTGTCTAAGTCGATATTTACTTGTGGACGTTGAAACTCATCCATTGAAGAAGCGGCGCCAACGATATGCTCACCACGTAACATAATGCGTTTTTTCAGTAGTTGAGGGCGACCATCTTGATCGTAAACTAAAAACGATCCAGGTGGTACTCGGCCTTCAACCGCATCCATCACATCATGCTCTTGGTCAACCATGTGAAATTGCAAGGTGGCGGTCGCACCAAGGATCTCTTTGGCGCGAGCGGTATCTTGAACACCTGGTAATTCAACAACAATATGCTTAGCACCTTGTCGTTGGACTAACGGCTCCGCAACACCTAACTCATTCACTCGATTGCGAATAATGGTGATATTTTGTTGTAGTGCGTATTCCGAAGTTTCTTTGTACTTTTGTTCCGACATCGTCACTTTCAGTGACAAACGCTCTTCATCTTCTTCAAAGATATAACCTTGGTTATTACGCTCAAGTAACTTTTGACCTGCTTCTAAGTCTTCTGCGTTGCGAAAAACGACTTCAACGCCCTCGCCCAACTCTTTAACCGAGCGGTAACGAATTTTATCGCCGCGCAAGTCGGTTCGAAAACTACCGATCATGTTTTCTTGAGCACGCAACATTGCCGTTTTCATATCCACTTCCATTAAGAAGTGAACACCACCACTTAGGTCAAGACCAAGCTTCATTGGCACCCCACCTAAGTTTTCTAACCATTTCGGGGTTGCTGGTGTTAAGTTTAAGGCAACAGAATACTCGTCAGTCAAAGTGTTCAATAGAACGTCACGAGCTTTTTGTTGGTTTTCATAAGATTTAAAACGAACTAAGATTTGACCGTCTTCGAGTACGGCACTTGAATAATCTAGGTTGCTTTGAGCAAGAGAGCTTTTAATTGAGTCCAATACGCTAAGATCGGCGGCAACACCGCGCTTACCGGATATTTGAACGGCGGGATCTTCACCATACATATTAGGCAAGGCATAAAGCCCACCTAAAAATACGATGACGGCCACCATTAAGCTTCTCCATAATGGGTTTTTGTTTAACACAATCGTATCCTTACAGCGACTTCATTGTCCCTTTTGGTAGTACAGCACTAACCGCCGCTTTTTGTACAGTCAGTTCTGTACCTTCAGCAACACTTATCACGATAAAATCTTTTTCCGCTGATACTTTGGTAATTTTACCAACAACACCACCTTGAGTAAGTACTTCATCACCTTTTGATAGTGCTTCCATTAACCCTTTATGCTCTTTTACACGCTTGGCTTGTGGGCGGTAAATCATAAAGTAAAAAACCAAACCGAAGACCAATAACATGATCAACATTTCGAAACCACCACCTTGTTGTGATGCAGATTGTGCGTAGGCTTTGCTAATAAAAAAGTCCATAAATTCCTCTACTACTTATATAAAATTATTTTTAATGATGTTTATTTTGATGCTAACGGCGGCACATCTAACCCACGCGCAGCGTAAAACTGTTCAACAAATTCGTCTAATTTACCTTGCTCAATGGCATCACGCAATCCTTGCATCACCTTTTGGTAAAAGTGCAAGTTATGCAGGGTGTTAAGCTGTGAGCCTAAAATCTCATTACACTTATCAAGGTGGTGTAAATACGCTCTTGAGTAATTTTTACACGTGTAACAATCACATTGTGGGTCTAAAGGACCTGTATCTGTCTTGTGACGAGCGTTACGAATTTTAATAACGCCATCGTGAACGAATAAGTGTCCATTACGAGCGTTGCGAGTAGGCATAACACAATCAAACATATCAATACCACGACGAACCCCTTCAACGAGGTCTTCTGGTTTACCTACTCCCATTAGATATCGGGGCTTATTTTCTGGAATCAAGTCTGGGGTATGATCTAAAATGCGGATCATCTCTTCTTTTGGTTCACCAACTGATAATCCACCAACAGCGTAACCGTCAAACCCTATGTCAATAAGACCTGCCGCTGAGATTTCACGTAAGTCTTCGTACATACCACCTTGCACGATCCCAAATAACGCCGAAGGATTATCGCCATGTTCAGCTTTTGAGCGTTTGGCCCAACGCAATGACAACTCCATTGACTCTTTCGCTTCTTGGTGAGTTGCCGGATAGGGAGTACATTCGTCGAAAATCATCACAATGTCAGAGCCAAGGCTGCGTTGTACCTGCATTGACTTTTCGGGTGTAAGCATGATTTTTTCGCCATTAACTGGTGAGCGAAACTCTACCCCTTTTTCGGTGATTTTACGCATATCACCTAAACTGAACACCTGAAAACCACCAGAGTCGGTTAAAATTGGCTTATCCCAATTAATAAAATCGTGTAAATCACCATGCTGTTCAATGATATCAGTGCCAGGGCGTAGCATTAGGTGAAAGGTATTACCTAGAAGGATTTCTGCGCCGGTCGCCGCGACTTCGTCTGTTTTCATCCCTTTTACCGTACCGTATGTACCTACTGGCATGAAAGCAGGCGTTTCAACCGTGCCACGATTGAAGGTTAAGCGACCACGACGGGCTTTACCGTCTTTATTAATTAATTCAAATTTCATTTTCTATCCTTACCAAATGGCTAAACAGGCCAAAGGTTTCATATGACTTCAACAAACCATGCATTGATCTGCAAAGAGGGTTTATTGAACCTTGGCGATATGGCGGTTAATGCCATCGCCTAGACTATAGACGAAGATGTTTATGACTGCGTCTTACGAGTTAAAAACATGGCATCGCCGTAACTAAAAAAGCGATATTTTTGCTCAATAGCGGTTTTATATGCGTGCATAATGTTGTCATAGCCGGCAAACGCGCTTACCAGCATTAATAAGGTCGACTCCGACAAATGAAAATTAGTGACTAAGGCGTCAATAACTTTAAAGTCATACCCTGGGGTAATAAATATGTCGGTATCACCATAAAATTCAGCAATGCTATCGGTATCGGTCAAATTATTATTGATGGCTTTATTAGCCGCACTTTCGAGTGAACGCATGGATGTAGTACCCACAGCAATGACCCGATGGCCTGCAGCTTTCGTTGCTTTAATTTGCTCGGCCACGTCTTGCGACACCTCAACATACTCAGAGTGCATCACATGATCTTCAATCTTATCGACGCGAACAGGTAAAAATGTACCAGCACCAACATGTAAGGTAACAAACGCTAAGTTCACCCCTTTTGCGGCAATCTCTTCAAGTAATTTAGTTTCAAAGTGCAGACCCGCGGTCGGTGCGGCAACGGCACCTGGCTTTTCATTGTAAACGGTTTGATAACGTTCTCTATCCGATGACTCATCTGGGCGGTCAATATAGGGTGGTAATGGCATATGGCCAATATCTTCAAGCACATCTAGCCAGTTATCGTGTTCAACCAGCTCAAGCTCAAATAAGGCGTCATGGCGCGCGACCATAATGGCTTTAACTTTGCCTTCAAACAAAATTTCATTACCAATTTTTGGCGATTTACTGGCACGTATATGCGCTAACACATGAGTTTGGTCAACGATACGTTCAACCAATACTTCCAATTTACCACCGGTCGCTTTGGTACCAAACATTCTGGCTGGGATCACTCGAGTGTTATTAAACACCAACAAATCACCAGGTACTAGCTTGTCAAGTATCTGATTAAATTTCAGATGTTCTAATTCACCACTGTTACCGTTAAGGGCCATTAGACGACTGGCTGAACGCTCAGGTTGAGGATAACGTGCAATCAAGTCTTCTGGCAGGTCAAAAGAAAAGTCAGATAGGCGCATAGGATCTCATATTTACATGCTTAAAAAAAATCGAGTAAGTTTAGAACCGCCAAGGGATAATAGCAAGAGCAAATATATAATGCTCTTGCTCCAAACTTGTTTATATCAGTTTATTGAGGTTATAAGTAAAGAGGGTAAAACCACCGTAAAATAATAACTATATAACTATAATAAATAGATGGGCGTTATCCTTGCTACCGCCCCCATGTTATATTGTTATTCTCCGATTTAAAGTTCTAAAAGCTTTAAATTACCACTCTTGTGGTCAACTCTTCATTTGTTAAGGTGGACCTAGTGAGTTGGTCGTAACATTTATGCTACCCCTTAAGGTCAAATTTTGCTTTGATGAAACCTTTTTTAGAGCAATCAAGAGATACCTTTAATAGCAAACCTTTTCATTTTTTAATTTAACCGTTGCATTATTGTGTGTTATTTCGCCACCTTGAACACAATAAAACCAAGTCGAACACAAAATAAGCACTTAGAAAAAAATATGCATTTTTTGCTTTACAGTGAGAAAAGCATACGTATAATGCACAGCCATTGCAGGGGTGTAGTTCCAATTGGTAGAACGGCGGTCTCCAAAACCGACGGTTGGGAGTTCGAGTCTCTCCACCCCTGCCATCTTCTTCCTTATCTTGTTTTAAATCTATATTTTCGCTTTTCTATTTCCGTTATTATTCATTCTTTGATTCTATGTTTTGCTTTTCGCTAAGTAAAAATCATATAATTTTAATTCTTGTTTAAGCCTACTTGCGAGCAATAAATGGATAATCACAAAGCATTCGACTATTTAACCGAGATGGGCATACCTTTATGGACACCTAAAGCGGGGATGTTTGCAGGTACGTCGAAGCTTATTGAGCAGCCCTCTTCGGATTTACCTAAACCAGTTGCCAAAAACCAAGCGATTAAACCAAACGACAACCCGCAACAAGACGTTGAGGCAGAAACAGAATCAAAAGTAGCAATAGAAAACCCTCTGCCGAAGTTGCTTGAACAACAATTTTTTAAAGACATCTTGCTGAGTTTAAATCACTCTGAGCAAACCATTGTCTTTGATCAAGGTCGTTTATTATTTGAGAATTTTATTTGGGCTCTCAACGACGATTGCCAAAAATGTAGCCTTGAGCAAATACCAAAGCAACAACCATTGCTCACCACTCCAATGCTTAATACCATTGCCGATTCGCCGTCATTAAAAGCCAGTTTATGGCAAATGTTACAGCAACAGCTAATTTCCTATTAACGAGTAAATAAATGCAAAACCCTGTTATTTCTGACTTTAACACGTCTCATCAAGATGTAATTTACGCCATCGAGACAGCCGCTAATCCATTTCCATGGACATTAAAAACTTTGCTCAGTTGCATTGGTGGTCGTTACATAACCCGCCAAATCAGCATTGACGATAAAGTGGTTGGTTTTTATATCGCTGAGTTGGTGATTGATGAGCTCACGTTAATGGAAATTTGTATCGCGCCAGAACACCAAGGCAAAGGGTTTGGTAAACGATTAATGCAAGACTTTATTAATTTAGCCAAAGAACGCCAATGTGTGCTTTGTCACTTAGAAGTCAGAGCAAAAAATATTTCCGCGCAAATGCTCTACCTTAACCATGGTTTTATTCAAGTGCATCGACGTACGGGCTATTACCCTGCAAAAATAGGCTATGAAGACGCTTTAGTAATGAGTTTAAAACTATAAAGCACCCGCTCGATTAAAAGCTTTGTTTGAGTGTTCAAATGAGCGCTTAAACAATTAAAACAATTGGCCTGCATCTCGACTTTGTTTCATTTTTAGTTATTTTTAAACCCATACCCATAATAAGTCATGCATTAAGTCAGACTTTTGTTACAAAACATCAATTTATTTCATCATTGCATGGGTTAATTGATGCTCAAAGCCTGCAATTTGGTTATAATGTCGCATTTTTTAATGTGTGTATTTAACAAGCAACCCTGTGTCGCCTAATTGACTGGCGAATAATACGAGGGTATGTCTTTTAACACGGTCAATCATCGGGCAATAGCAACCATGACAATTCAACAGCAGGAAGTCGACAAACGCCGAACGTTTGCGATTATTTCTCACCCGGATGCGGGTAAAACCACCATTACCGAAAAAGTTTTACTATTTGGTCAAGCCTTACAAAAAGCCGGTACCGTAAAAGGTAAAAAATCTGGTCAACACGCCAAATCTGACTGGATGGAAATGGAAAAAGACCGTGGTATCTCTATAACTACCTCGGTAATGCAATTTCCATATGCCAATTGTTTGGTGAACTTGCTAGATACCCCTGGTCACGAAGATTTCTCTGAAGACACTTACCGTACTTTGACCGCGGTAGACTCATGTTTAATGGTTATCGATACCGCCAAAGGTGTTGAGGATCGAACCATTAAACTTATGGAAGTTACCCGTTTACGTGACACGCCTATTATTACCTTTATGAACAAAATGGACCGTGACGTACGCGATCCCATTGAAGTCATGGACGAAGTAGAAAGCGTGCTAAAAATTAAGTGCGCACCAATTACTTGGCCGATTGGCATGGGTAAAGAGTTTAAAGGTGTATACAATTTACTTACCGATGAGACCATTTTATACAAAACTGGCCAAGGTCATACGATCCAAGAAAAAGTGGTCGTAAAAGGGTTAGACAACCCAGAGCTTGATAACGCCATTGGTAATTACGCTGAAGATTTGCGTGATGAGCTCGAACTGGTTTTAGGCGCGTGTCATGAATTTGACCTAGAAGAATTTTTATCCGGTAAACTTACCCCTGTTTACTTTGGTACTGCATTGGGCAACTTTGGTGTCGATCACATGCTTGATGGTTTAACGCAATGGGCGCCTAAACCACAACCAAGACAAACCGATACCCGAGAAGTAAAAGCCGAAGAAGAAAAGTTTTCAGGCTTTGTCTTTAAAATTCAGGCTAACATGGATCCAAAGCACCGTGACCGTATCGCCTTTATGCGTATTTGTTCAGGCAAGTACACCAAAGGCATGAAAATGCGACAGGTTCGAATTGGTAAAGATGTAAAAATTGCCGATGCAGTAACCTTTATGGCCGGCGATCGCTCAAATGTTGAAGAAGCTTATGCGGGTGACATTATTGGTTTACATAACCACGGGTCGATTCAAATAGGTGACACCTTCACGGCCGGTGAAGAAATGAAATTTAGTGGTATTCCAAATTTTGCCCCTGAAATGTTTCGTCGTATTCGTTTACGCGATCCATTAAAAGCCAAGCAATTACAAAAAGGTCTGATCCAACTATCTGAAGAAGGGGCGGTTCAGGTATTTCGCCCTCTGGCGAACAATGACATGATTGTTGGCGCCGTTGGTGTTCTACAATTTGAAGTTGTGGTGCACCGATTAAAAACAGAATATAACGTTGATGCTTTATACGAACCTATTGCCGTTGCTACAGCTCGTTGGGTAAGTTGTGATGATGCGCGCAAGCTGAATCAATTTGAAAAGAAAGCATACGACAACTTGGCGCTTGATGGTGGTGATAACCTAACCTATATTGCGCCAACAATGGTGAATTTAAATCTGACTCAAGAGCGTCACCCAGAGATCGTGTTCCACAAAACACGCGAACACTAACAATGTAATGAACTAGATCGGACCAATATGAACATTCGTCAATTATTAAATGAAAAAGTAAAAGCGGCCATGATCGCATCGGGCTTACCCGAAGATACAAACCCTGCGGTTAATGCCTCAAACCGTCCTCAGTTTGGTGATTACCAAGCAAATGGTGTTATGGGTGCTGCGAAAAAGCTTAAAACTAACCCTCGTGAGTTGGCGCAAAAAGTGGTCGACAACTTAGATTTGTCTGACATCGCTGAAAAAGTTGAACTCGCAGGTCCTGGTTTTATTAACATACACCTAGACAAAGCTTGGTTGTCTTCTCAACTTGGCTGTGCAAACACCGATCCATATTTAAATGTTTCGCGTTCAAGCACACCCAAAAATGTGGTTGTAGACTACTCTGCTCCCAACCTTGCCAAAGAAATGCACGTAGGGCACCTTCGCTCAACCATTATTGGTGACGCTGTCGTTCGTGCCTTAGAGTTTCGTGGTGAAAACGTTATTCGCCAAAACCATATGGGTGATTGGGGTACTCAATTTGGTATGTTATTGGCTCATTTAAGTGACAAGTTAGCCAGCAACGAAGTAGCTGAAACGGCGCTGGCCGATTTAGAGAACTTTTATCGTGAAGCGAAAGTTAGATTTGACAATGAAGACGGTTTTGCGGATCGAGCTCGCAACTATGTAGTTAAACTGCAAAGTGGTGATCCTGAGTGTTTGGCTTTATGGCAACAGTTTATTGATATTTCAATTCACCATTCTGAAGAAATATACGAAAAACTAAACGTGACCCTAGCGCGCAAAGACATTATGGGTGAAAGTGCTTACAACCCCGATCTAGGTAATGTTATTGACGATTTAATGGCGCAACATATTGCGGTAGAAGATCAAGGTGCCAAAGTTGTCTTTCTTGATGAAATGGCCAATAAAGATGGTGAGCCATCGGTGTTTATCGTGCAAAAATCTGGGGGTGGTTATTTGTATGCAACCACAGATTTAGCCGCTTGTCGTTACCGTGTTAATGAATTAAATGCTGATCGCATCATTATTTTCACCGATGCCCGTCAGTCATTACACTTTAAACAAGTTGAAATTACCGCTCGCAAAGCAGGCTTCTTACCTGAGCACACCGCCTATGATCATTGTCCATTTGGGATGATGATGGGTGATGATGGAAAGCCATTTAAAACACGTACGGGTGGTACGGTTAAATTAGCCGAGTTACTTGATGAAGCGATTAGCCGAGCAGAACAGCTTATGGCTGAAAAAATCGCCGACTTTTCTGAACAAGAACGTAAAGAAATTGCTCGTAAGGTGGGTATTGGCGCCGTTAAATTTGCCGATTTATCGAAAAACCGCACCAGTGACTACATCTTTAATTGGCAAACGATGTTAAGCTTTGAAGGCGCTACAGCACCTTATTTACAATACGCTTACACGCGAATCCAAAGTATTTTCAAAAAAGCCAACATCGACCTATCCGCTACAGCACAAGCGATTCATATCGATGCTCCTCAAGAGAAAGCGCTTGCGGTTAAGTTATTACAATTTGAAGAAGTATTAAATGCGGTGATCAGTGAGTGTACACCAAACCTTCTGTGTAACTACTTATACGAATTAGCAAGCTTGTACATGAGCTTTTATGAAGCCTGCCCAATTTTAAAAGATGGCATCGACGAGCAAGTAAAACTGTCTCGCCTACAATTGTGTCAGTTAATTGGCAAAACTTTAGCTACGGGCTTAGATTTGCTGGGGATTGAAGTGATGGAGCGCATGTAAGCGCCACCACATTAAATACCGTTAAATAACTCAATTTAACAACCAAAAGCCAATGGACTGCCATTGGCTTTTTTATTGTTAATGGCCGTTTAATTATTGCTGCGAAACTGTTTTGTAACAAATGGAAAATTACTCTTGATTGTTTTATGACCAGCGCGTTAGACTAAGGAGATAATTTAATGATGTCTTGATCTTAAACTCGAACCTTCAAGATATTTTTTAACCAACACAGGTAACACGGATTGTTATATGAAGCAGGGACTTCTGGCTAAAATTCTCTTATTTACTATCATGTTTTTCTTCATCACTATTACTGCCATCTACTATGGTTGGTTTTTTGATGACTTTTCCCATTCGTCGCCAACCCAAGGTATTGCGTTGTTAGTAGCGCTTGTTTTTACCATTTTATTCTTCGCGTTTTATACTCTCGATTTCCTAAAAGACAAAGATTAGCGCCCTCCCCCGCGTTTAACTTCTGCCTTTTAGCAAAAGACTTATAACCCTGTCTTTTGCTACTGCCTTTAACTATGCTAAATTAGACCTATGCAATTTACTGATAGCCATTGCCATTTAGATTTTAAAGAATTCTCACATAATAAAGAGGCCCTTATACAACAGTGTCTCGATGCGGGCATCTCTCGTATTATTATTCCAGGGATCACATCCAAACGTTGGCCTAGAGTTTTGACCTTATGTCAACAATACCACCATCTTTACCCGGCATTAGGCTTACACCCTTGGTGGATAGATAAAGCCACAACCGCTGATTTGCAGATTTTAGAGCAACATATTCAACAAGATAAGCTGATTGCGGTGGGCGAGATTGGGATTGATGGAGCCATTAACGATATAGCCAAGCAAACCTTATTCTTTGAACATCAGCTCGAATTAGCCAAGCAATATCAATTACCGGTTATTGTCCATCATCGCAAAAGCCACCACCTTATTTTACCCATCCTTAAACGCATAAACTCACAACAAGGTGGTATTATTCACGCGTTTTCTGGCAATATGCAACAAGCTAAAGGGTATCTTGATTTAGGCTTTAAATTAGGTATTGGGGGCACGATTACCTACCCCAGAGCAAAAACCACTCGACAAACGGTGGTCAAATTACCCCTAGAATCTTTGGTCTTAGAAACCGATGCGCCTGCTATGCCACTATATGGCTTTCAAGGCAAAGACAATTCACCAATGCAACTGATTAGGGTGTTTGAACAATTAGCCACTTTAAGAGCCGAGCCAAAAGAGCTCATTGCTCGGCAAATTGAAGCCAACTTAAATGGTTTATTTTCGTTTGACGAACCGAGTTCCCTGACGTGATAACCGACTAAAGCCTCGGGTTAACAAAAAGCCTGTGGTAATGGCTGCAATTAAAATAATTCGCATAAGCTCTGATTGTCGGTCGAGTTGTTGATGTAAATCATCCACAAAGTGGTCTCGAGCTAAATTTAATCGCAAATAACCTTGCAATTCTTCGGTGCGGATCTCTTCGATAATGGTAATGTCGTTGGCAGCTCGATTGATACTGCCTTCTTCAATCCCATAAAGCTCTTTTATCACTCTAAAACCTTGTGAGTGGGCAACCACCTGCCCTTGCGCATCATATAAAATGGCTTCTAGCACCGCATCAGACTCCGCCAACGATTGCATAAACTTCGACAATTGTGATTTATCGTCTAGTTCTAAAAACACCTTGCTGCTGTTAACCGCCTGCACAATGATACTTTTACCGATTTTATCAAAATGCTGTTCTATTGTTTTTTCACCAGAGTTGATGTTCATTAAAGATACATTAAGCATCAACAATAACAGAATGACCCCTCCCCCAACTTGAAATAACTTGGTGAGCGGAGATTTAATAAGTTGATAATTTTCTTTTTTAGTCATTTATATAAAAAAATCCTACAAAATCTATATACACTATAGAGGGTTATTTGAGATTATAGAATCACTTTTTTAGACTCTAACTGTTTTGCCGACGCTGAATTCGCGACTTACCTTGCTCTGTTCGTGTCTGTATCAGGTTCGCGCAAAAGGCACTACTCATTTAATAAAGGATGAAAGTTTGTTTCTCTCTTCTATTGCTCTGTCAAATGAAAACCAGCAAGCACCATTAAGTCAATTTTTTAATACAACCTTATCTCAACCTGTGAGCGTGGCCATTGATGCCGATGAATTAATGCTCACCCCTATCACAGATAAGGTAAACGATACGGTTGAATTGGTTGTTTTTAATCATCTGACTTTAAAACAACTCTGTCAGTTGAGTCACTTAATAAATTGCCCCTCAATGATCTTAATGGCGATAAATGAACGTCTTGGAAAAACCAGTTTACGATTTGCCTTACCGACAGTCACCGACAACATAGCAGGGCTTAATAAAGCTGTAAATGAATTAGCGTTGCAATGGCAACACGAAATCGCGTTATTACAAAATGCACCAAGCCTATCAGAGCCCGGCCTTTTGGTTATGGATATGGACTCAACGGCGATTGAGATTGAATGTATAGATGAAATCGCCACCCTAGCAGGTGTCGGCGAACAGGTAAGCGAAGTCACCGAACTCGCCATGCAAGGCAAACTCGACTTTGCCGAAAGTTTAACAGCCAGAGTGAACGCATTAACCGGCGCCTGTGAGTCAATCTTAGCCAAAGTAGGTGATAGCTTGCCATTAATGCCTGGATTGGAAGATATCGTAAAAGCGCTGCACCAAAAACAGTGGAAAGTAGCCGTTGCCTCAGGCGGTTTCACCTACTTTACGCAAATATTAGCGGATAAATTAAACTTGGACGCTACCCAAGCAAACCAGCTTGACATAGTTGACGGTAAGCTGACCGGCAAAGTCATAGGTGATATTACCGACGCGAACGTTAAAGCACAAACCTTAGTCAAATTACAGCAACAATATCAGTTTGATAAACGTCAAACGGTGGCCATGGGCGATGGCGCTAACGATTTGACCATGATGTCGGTCGCTAATTTAGGCGTCGCGTATAAAGCCAAGCCAATTGTCCAACAAAAAGCAACGAGTGCCATTAATTTTAGTGGTTTAGATGTCTTATTACACTGGTTAAAGTAACTTTTAAAGGCACTTATCAAAGTGACTTCACTGTAATTAACCACGATTAGATTTAATATTAAGTATACATATGTCAAAAACAAAAGTAGCTTTCGTCTGCAGTGACTGTGGTGCCGATTATGCCCGCTGGAAAGGGCAATGCGATTGCGGTGCGTGGAACACCTTAGCTGAAATGAAGCTATCCCCTGCAAAAACTAAGCGCACCAATGCAACGTCCACCGCAACCGGTTATGCCGGTGCCGTTGGGGGAGGCTCAAAAAAAATTAATCAAGTAGAAGCCATTGAAGCGGAAAAAAGCCCGACCGGTATTGGCGAGCTTGACCGAGTACTTTGTGGAGGAGTGACCAGAGGCTCCGTCAATATAATCTCGGGCGATCCTGGTGCGGGCAAAACCACGTTGCTCTCTGATCTGATTGCCAGAATGTCAAAACTACGTGCCTCTTTATACTGTACGGCGGAGGAGTCGTTATCGCAGTTTAAAAACCGGGTACAACGATTAAAACTTGATTACGATGAAGATGCCCTGTACTTGCTTTCAGAAACCAGTGTAGAGGCCATTATTGAAGAGCTCGAAACGCATAAAATTAAGTTTGCGGTCATTGACTCGATTCAAGCGGTTGTCACAGATCGCGCCAATGGTAGCCCGGGTTCACCATCACAGGTAAAAAGCGCTGCCCAAGCCTTAACCCAATACTGCAAACAAAACGATGTCACCATGTTCATCATTGCGCATGTTAATAAAAACAATGAAATCGCCGGCCCTCAAACGTTAGTGCATATTGTTGATGCCTTATTGCATATCGACACCAATGACGGTCAGGTTAGAACCTTACGCGCCAATAAAAACCGTTTTGGAGATATCGACACCGTCGGTATTTTTAAAATGACTGAGCGCGGGATGATAAGTGTCGATAACCCCAGTGAAATCTTTTTATCGGGCTCGACCACCGAATCACCCGGTTCTACTATTACCTGTATACGTAAAGGTAACCGCAACCTTTTACTGGAAATTCAGTGTTTAACCACTGAAACCGAAGCCGAGTTTCCACAGCGGGTTTGTGTGGGGTTAAACATGAACCGGATAAAAATGTTAACAGGGATTTTGCGTAAACACACCAAAACCAAAATTTATCATGATACGTTTTTTAATATTGTTGGTGGTTTAAAAATTGATGAGTCTGAAACGTGTATCGATTTGGCTTTGGTATCGGCATTACTGAGTAGCTTAAACGAATTCGTCATTCCTCGGACCGCATGTATCATGGGCGAACTTAGTTTAAATGGTGATGTACGCCCAATAGACAGTGGTGTCCCTAGAGTAAAAGAAGCGGCACAACACGGCTTTGAGCAAATTTTTATTCCGTATAGAAATTATCACAAGTCGATGGAAGGCTTAGGGGCAAAAATCATCCCAGTTAAAACCATCCACGAGCTGATTGAATTTATTCGATAGCATCACAGATCCGTGCGGTAAGTCTATTTACCGCACCCTCTGTTATTTTAAGCCTTGATATTCCATCACAATATCTGCTCGTTGATATACAGGGTGCTGTCCTAACGAGACGGTCTTAAACTGGTTTTTACTATAAAGTGCCATAGCGGACTTGAGCTTGGTATTCGATACAAGGTACAGCCTATTAACTTCAATTTGAGCTAACTTGGCAAGACAAGCATCGATTAACATCTGCCCATACCCCTTGCCCTGATACTCGGGTGACACCGCCATCCGAGCAAGCTCAAACACCCCACTCCCTTGATAAAATAAAGCACACACACCCAGCACTTTATGATCAGATAAAAGGGTAAATATATAACCCCCCTTATCGATTATTTGATCAGGGTTTTTAGCAAGTTCACGATCAATCGCTTCTAATTTAAAGTACTTTGAAATCCACTGTTCGTTTAGGTGGATAAAATCATCAAGATATAGCGGGTTATTTTCTTCAATTCTCACCCTCGCTTGCATTGTTTAACTAGCCTCAAAGCTCACCAAGAGCTGCCGGTGTGGTCTGTAAATAATCGTCACTAACCTCAAGTTGATAGACGACCTTTGATTGCACCAAACATTCCCCCATTTGTTGACGAGCAAGCTCAAAAAGCCGATCACTGACATTGTGATCTTTTGCCCATTGTGCTTCACTTGGCCACTGCGCATACCCCACCATCACATGACTCTTATCTGAGTAATGAAGGCGAGAGCCCAAGCTACCACATTGCTGGTAAATCAATTTAGTGAGGCTAAGCCATGCTTGTCTAAACTTAAGTTCACTACCGGGTTTAATTTCAAATTCGTATATGGCTATAAACATATCGAGACCTAGTTCAATGCTATCTACAAAGTATATCGGCGTTTATTCGCTTTGATATGATTTAATTGCGCTTTACCCATTTTATAGGGCCAATATATAAATAAAAACAAAGATAATAACATCGCCTTATATAAGAAGACCTTAGGGTAAAGAACCGGTAAAAACCAACCTATAAAAAGAACAAAAAAGAAACTTAAAGCACACCAAGAGAAAAGTACGCAGGCAACAACGAAAAATGCTTTAACCACATTTTCTTGAGCAGACACTATATTTTGTTTCTCAACAAAGGTTATAAACCCGATAAAATATGATAAACAAACGATATTTGCGAAAAATAAATCCATCTTAGCACCAACTTTTGAACTGTCGGTTATAACATGCTGCGATTGCAGTATGTCGCCTTTTCAAACTCACTAACATTGATCGCAATATTGGCCATGTTAGGAAACAAAGCCACTAACTTACTGACAATCTGTTTTGACAAGTTTGCTTTTTGCTCAGCAGTCCTTCCCTGCATGATATAGCTAAAAACATGAATAAAATCTTCTCGTTTATTACCAACAGAATATTTTTTAAACGGGTTTAACCTAACCTTAATATCATTTTCACGAAACAACGACGTTGCGGTTGCGACCAAGTGCATTTGCTCAATAATAAAATCTTCATCGTAGTGTTCAAGAACACTGTCGGAGCAATCAATAACAAAATGTGGCATCTATTTTCTAATCCTATTTTTCATCATGTGCTTAACCTAAAAGGCCAAGCTAATTATAATATTGTTACATCAGTACCGTTGCCATTATCATGGTGAGATGCGCAACCATGTGGGCCAATATGGCGCACTCTAAGCCTTTTTTCCAAAACAAAAAGCCTGCAATAAACCCAAAACCCGCATTACCTAAAATAATGTAACTAATCAGAGGAACGGTTATCTCAGAAGATAGCGCAAAGGCCACCGGCAAGTGCGCTATACCAAAGATAAGGGCTGACAGAATAATCGCTAAGACATAGTTATGAGTGCCTATATCAGCGCCTTTTGGTTGCGTAAATCGATACGAAAGCCACACAATAAACGACATTAAACCCCAGCGCAAAAGCAACTCTTCGGTGATCCCGCCATATAATAATTTACTATACCAAGGCAAAACCAACTGCTCTGCAGAGCTTAAAAATTCAGCCGGAAGGTAAGGATGCATCAGAGCATAAAACAATAAAATCAATACGCCTCCTGCTACCCCGCCAATAATTGAGGGCTTAAGTTGAGGCTTTAATGCACTCAGTACGTTTTTAGACTCAACGAAAGCAAAAATAACCGGAGCTTTTAAATCAACCTTTTGGGAAAATATAAAACCAAGCACCAGCATAATGAGCAGTAATACGGACGATTGCACAGTGGAAATCAATTGAATGGCGATAAGTGGCATTGGCAGTGGCTCGGATTGAAGCGAAATTAATTGCGCTATTACAGGCATTAACGAGACAATGCCTAGAACCCCTAAGGTGAACAAAAGTATACCGGGTTTTAAATTTCTTTTTATATCCATAACATTCAAACGTCCTTCGTTATCTGTGGTGCTATTGCTAAGGCGAACAAATTCTTTATATATGATTTATGCTATAGCGTTTTAATTCTGTCTGTAGCCAATTTTGACGATTTACCGGCTGTTGCTTAAGACAGAGGATTTTATCGTGTTTGCCTAATATCTTACTTTTACTAGCGAAAATAAACTCTTCTGCGGTTGTTATTTCATCAAAAAGTATTCGTACTTTTCATAATATGTTGTTTAGCTTCTGCCCCCTTGTGCAATGTGCCATTGTGCTCATAAAGACAATCTATAGTGTTAACGTAGCTAAGAAGATGATTAATTTCATCTTCAAGGGAAGCCAAAACATTAAAGGTCAAAATCAATCATAAGGCGAAACATGTTTTGCTTATCTTGATCAAAATATCCCTATGCCTTTGTTTTAAAGGGCGAACTATATTCCATCAATTCATGGACTATACCGCAAGGGGCTTTAAATGCGGCGTAACGCCCCCATCGGTTTTGATTGGGCGATGAATGAATAAATTCAACGCCATATGATTTCAACTCGTCGATTTTTTCATCCAAATTATCAACAGTAAAAACCAAGGTAGAACAGGCATGATAACCATGCTCATAATCCACTGCTGTCATAGAGCCCTGAAACATCAATAAAACATGCTCTGCAACTTTCAACTTTATACCGTCATCATGCTCTTCTTCTAAGTTTGCGCCTAAAGCCTTAATGTAAAATTCTTTCGACGTTAAAAGATCATCAACGACTAATAATGTTGACGGGTTTTCCATGGTAGTGAGCATCTTATCTTTTACCGTTCTTTTTATAATTCAAGCAATAAGATATCAGACGCCAACAGACCAATAAAGGTTGTATTGGCGGTGATGAATTTAACCAACCAGCGGTCTTTAAGTACTTAACTATTAATACGTACGTCAAATTCTTTAAGTTAAGCCTAACAGTCTCAGTAAACCATTAATAACAATATCTTTTCAATTAAAAAATTACTCATTTTGAAAATAATGAAAACTAAAAAACCAAGGCATGGCCTTGGTTTTAAGGTTAAGGATTTAAGGCTTATAAGCCAGATAACAAAGTTTTAAGCCAACGCTCTTCGTTAATAAAATTCCAACTCCAGTCTTTGTATTTATCGCCTAAGCCCATGGTCAGAATTTGCTCATCGCTTTTGCCATCTTTTCGGCCTTGCTCTACCACAGCAATAGAGTATTCAATCATTTCAATCACCTTTTGCACCCCTTGCATATCGCTTAAGTCGCCATGTCCTGGAATGATTTTAACGTCATTTGGAAAGCGTTTGCTAATGCGTTTAATACTGTCTAAGTAGCCTTTTACTGTGCCACCGCCTTTTAAGTCAATAAACGGAAAACGGCCTTGAAAAAACAAATCGCCCATATGCAACACATTACTTTGTTTAAAGTACACCACGGAATCACCGTCTGTGTGGCTCTTAGGTAAATGCATAATTTGAATTTCTTCATTACCTAAGTAAATGGTCACCCCATCGTCATAGGTAACAACCGGTAAGGCTTGCTCAGATTGTTTGTTATCATTTTTTACCCGCGTGCGTACATTTTTATGCGCAAAAATAGGGGCATGTTTGCCAAAGTGGGCATTGCTGCCTGTGTGATCACCATGATAGTGGGTATTAACAATATATTTTAATGGCACCGACTTGATTGCTTGCATCGCGTTTTCAATTTTTGTTGCAAGGGGGGCAAATTGATCGTCCACTAACAATAAACCCGAATCGGTAGCTAGCACCCCAATATTTCCTCCCGAGCCGGTTAACATATAAACATCGCCAGACACAGCTTGTGCTTTTATTTCAACATTAGCAAATCTATCATCCGCGACCGCTTGAGTACAAAGTGCGAGACAAGCGCTAAGACTTGCCAATATTTTTATCATGCTTTTCATTTTGATCCCTTTTTTAAAATTAACGTTGTTAATATGACGTAAAATATGACAAAAGCCAAAATATGATGCTTAAACCACCCTACCTTGCTAGAGTATGTTTTATCATCAATTTTATTGATAGTAATAATAAGTTAATAAATCGAGGGTTTACCTCTCATCATTCGCTTACCTTCTCGTTTGATACAGTCAAGTAATGGGTTTTCGCTGCTATCGACTCGCCAAATAAACGATAACGTTCGTTCCATCTTTAATTCCGCTACATTTAAGGCAATTAATTGGCCCGCCGCAATGAACTTTTCAACGTCTAAAAAAGGTAAACAGCTTAAGTACAGACCATTAGCGACCATGGTTCGGATCACGGGCACATGATCGTATTCTCGCCAAACATCTAGGTCTGATATAAAAGGACTAATTGAACTATCAAAGATAGAACGGGTGCCTGAGCCAGGTTCACGCAACACCCATTTCGCTTGCTCTAATTGGGCTAAGCTGATTTTTTCTCGTTTAGCGTACGGGTGATGAGTGGCACAAACTACGGTTAGGTGATCTTTACACCAAACTTCTTGAAAAATTCGATTATCGTCACATCGTCCCTCAATAATGCCCATATCGTATTTAAAGTCGAGTAAGCCTTTGATCACATTTTGCGTACTTTGAACTTTGAAACTAATCCGTATTTCTGGAAAATCATTATCAATAATACTAATAAGCTCTGGCAATAAATGTTCTGCTGGTGTTTGGCTCGCACCTAGGGTTAGTTCACCGCTTAATAGGTGCTGTTCAAAAAAGCCCATATCGATTTGTTGGGCATCCTGTAGTAAATTTTTTGCTTTAGGTCTCAACCAATTACCCCAAGTTGTTAAGGCCATTTGCTTGCCTTGACGGACAAATAAAGGTCGTCCCAGTAATTTTTCTAATTGCGACAGCGCCATACTGGTAGCCGATTGGGTTAATGCCAGTTTATCCGCAGCCATACTAACACTGCCACTGTCGGCAACCGCATCAAAAACCGCTAGTTGCTTTAATGTAAATCTCATATGTCATCCAAACCATTTAAAATACTCATTTTATTCTAGTACAGCCTGCGTTTTAGACGCTAAATCTCCCGCAATCAATATCAAATAAACTGATACCTACATTAAAAACTATCAATTTTACTTTTTATTAGTTCATTCCTTATTCTATGCCAGCAGTCGAGAGCTGACTGTATGTCGCTTTAAGAAAGTATTGAATGAAAATGGTAAATATTTGGAAAACAACTGATGAGTAAAGCATTCAATGAGCCGTATATAACACCCGCTCAAATGATGGACAAGGCAGCGCATTATGCGGTAAGTAAAAGTCAAAAGTCGACTAGCACATTACTTGCCTTGTCCATTATGGCTGGGGTTTTTATTGGCCTTGCGTTTATTTTTTATATCACGGTCACAACCGGCAACAATCCGAATAACTGGGGCAGTAACCGCTTGGTTGGCGGTTTAGTGTTTAGCAGTGGTTTGATTTTTGTTGTGCTCTGTGGCGGAGAGCTTTTTACAAGCTCGGTATTGTCGATCATTGCTGTGGCCAATAAACAAATGAGCGTACGAACAATGCTTGGCATTTGGGCTAAGGTTTACTTGGGTAATTTTATTGGGGCAAGTCTGTTACTTATTTTGGTGTCGGGTGCCGCCCTCTATCAATTAGACGGCGGACTTTGGGGGTTAAATACGCTCAATATCGCTCAGCATAAATTGCATCACAGCCCGCTACAGGCATTCAGTTTGGGCGTATTGTGTAATCTAATGGTTTGTTTGGCAATCTGGTTAACCTTTTGTACCAGCAACGCCCTAACCAAAGTGGCTGTGATGATTTTACCAGTGGCACTTTTTGTTAGCACGGGATTTGAACACTGCATTGCAAATATGTTTTTGGTGCCATTAGGTATCATCATTGAGCAATTTGCTCCCAACACATTTTGGGCTCAACTTGGGGTGTCAAAACACCTCTACAGTGACCTCACTCTATTTAATTTTGTTACGGCAAACCTTATCCCCGTAACCCTTGGCAACATTTTTGGTGGTGCAGTTTTGGTTGGCTTATCTAACTGGGCGATATACCTCAAATCAACACCAACAACGATAAACAATTTAATAAAGACTTCTGTGAATTTAGACCCACAGAATAAGGAATATTTAATGAACAATGTAACCCTAGTTAGAGATATCATGCAATCTCAACCTATCGTATTTAGCGCTGAAACACATATTTCTGCAGCCCTAGATACTCTACTTAATGCGAATAGCTCTAGTGCTCCTGTTTGCGACCGAGAACATAATTTAGTTGGATTCCTATCAACTCATGACATTTTGGTTAATCTATGGTGTAAAGACTATCAAGCCGATGCCAACCTAAGAGTAGCCGATTTAATGAACACTGACATTGTGACGGTTAATGCACAAGATACACTCGAACAAGTATTGGAATTTATGTGTATCGACAAAGAGCAGCTTTACCCAACTACAGATTTTGCTATGGCGACACAAATGATTACGTTGCCGTTAGAACAAAGAGCGAAAAAAATCCGCACCAATAAGCCGCATAATTTACCCGTTGTTGACCAAGGTAAGTTGGTTGGGGTTATTTCAAGAGTAGATATTATGAAAGCCTTGCGCCCAGTATTTGGCTATCATATTCAAACACTTAGCAATGATGGACTCACCAAAGAGATTGCCTAAATTTGTTGATATAAAACACCTACAGACCATTTTTGTAGGTGTTTAATTTGGTATTTATTTTATACTTTACATAAAACAGAAGAATGAACATGCCTCAATCATTATTAAAAGCATTATTTGCAAATTTTTTAGGGCAAGCCCCGAGCTGGTACAAGATTACGATCATTAGTTTCTTGCTAATAAACCCAATATTGTTTTTTCTTGTTTCACCTTATGTTGCTGGCTGGGCCTTAATTATTGAGTTTATTTTTACCTTAGCCATGGCGTTAAGGTGCTATCCATTACAGCCAGGTGGCTTATTAGCCATTGAAGCGGTTGCCATTGGCATGACATCGGCTGAGCATGTCTTTCATGAAATTACCGTCAATATTCAAGTGTTGCTACTGTTGATGTTTATGGTTGCCGGTATCTACTTTATGAAAAACTTACTGCTGTTTTTATTTACCAAAATAATCACCAATGTCAGATCTAAAATTGTCGTTTCACTGCTCTTTTGTATGGTCAGTGCCTTTTTATCGGCTTTTTTAGACGCGCTCACGGTTATCGCCGTTATTATCTCGGTTTCAGTCGGGTTTTACAGCGTCTACCATAAGGTGGCTTCTGGTCAACAGGCCAATAGCAACTATGACAATACCAATGATGAAGCGCTTGCGCCACTATCGCGAAATGACTTAGACGAGTTCCGTGGTTTTTTACGCAACCTTCTCATGCACGCTGGGGTCGGTAGTGCGCTAGGTGGCGTGATGACCATAGTTGGAGAGCCACAAAACTTGATTATTGGCCATCAAGCCGGTTGGGATTTTATCGAATTCGCTATTAGGATGTCGCCTGTTACCGTACCGGTTTTATTTTTTGGCCTTCTTACCTGCTACGGGGTGGAGAAATTAAAGCTATTTAGCTATGGCGTAGAACTGCCTGAGAGTGTGCGTGGTATTTTATTGGCCTTTGAGCAAGAGCAATCTCAAAATCGTAGCCTTAATGAAAAAATCAATCTCGTTGTTCAAGGGGTTATCGCTATATGGTTGATTATCGCGTTGGCCTTTCACCTTGCGGAAGTTGGTTTGGTGGGGTTAACGGTTATTATTTTTGCCACCTCGTTTACCGGTATTATTACTGAGCATCAAATTGGTTACGCTTTTAAAGAAGCTTTGCCCTTTACCGCTCTACTGGCGGTGTTTTTCTCGGTGGTTGCTGTGATTATTGACCAAGCCTTGTTCTCACCGGTTATCCAATGGGTTCTAACCTATGATGGTGATTTACAAATGGTGATGTTTTATTTAGCCAATGGGCTATTGTCTATGGTCAGTGACAATGTCTTTGTCGGTACTATATATATCACTGAGGTTAAAAATGCTTTACTCGCAGGTGAGATCAGCAAAGCTCAGTTTGATATGTTGGCTGTTGCTATCAATACAGGTACCAATTTACCCTCTGTCGCCACACCAAATGGGCAAGCGGCCTTTTTGTTTCTCCTAACATCGGCCCTAGCCCCTTTGATCAGATTATCTTATGGTCGCATGGTGTATATGGCTTTGCCTTATACCATTGTACTAACGCTTGTGGGCTTAATCGCTATATCCTCAGGATTTTTACAAGAACAAACAGAGTATTTCTACCAGTCTAAATTAATTAGCCAACCTGCTGACGCTGCGAAATCTGCGCCACTAGGTCATTAAAAACTTGGCAAAAATATTCACTAACCATTGCTTTTAAAGACAAAAACCCCCAGTTATGGCGTTGCCAAAAACTGGGGGCTTTTTCATATAGCTTGTATAGCGTAAGCCATAGCTAGCTCATACAAACAAGCGTTAAAGCTGATTAAAGCGCTTTTACGCCCATGTTGTATAAGGTAAAACTAAAGATATCGGCGTATTGTTCAATGGTCTTAGAAACCGGTGTACCGGCACCGTGACCTGCGTTGGTTTCAATTCGAATAAGCACAGGATTATTACCCGCTTGTTTCGCTTGCAGCTCGGCGGCAAACTTAAAGGAGTGCGCGGGTACAACGCGATCATCATGATCACCTGTGGTTACCATGGTTGCTGGGTACTCGACGCCTTGTTTAACATTATGAACCGGTGAGTAACCAAGCAAGTACTTAAACATTTCTTCACTTTGATCCGCTGTGCCGTAGTCGTACGCCCAACCCGCGCCTGCGGTAAAGGTGTGGTAACGTAACATGTCTAAAACCCCAACCGCTGGTAGCGCAACTTGCATTAAGTCTGGACGTTGGGTCATAACCGCACCCACTAATAAGCCACCGTTTGAGCCACCACGAATAGCTAAGTAGTCACTTGAGGTGTAGTTTTTCTCAATTAAGTACTCTGCTGCTGCGATAAAGTCATCAAAAACGTTTTGTTTTTGTAATTGAGTACCAGCGTCATGCCATGCTTTACCGTATTCACCACCACCACGTAGGTTTGGTACCGCATAAACTCCACCAAGTTCCATCCATACGGCATTCGCCACTGAGAAACGCGGCGTTAAGCTGACATTAAAGCCACCGTAGCCGTATAAAATGGTTGGGTTTTGGCCATTAAGTTCAAGACCTTTTTTATGCGTGATGATCATCGGTACACGGGTACCGTCTTTAGAAGTGTAAAAAACTTGCTTAGATTCGTACTTATTGGCATCAAATTTGGCTTTTGATGGCATATAAACAGACGATTCACCAGATTTCAGATCGTAGCTGTAAATTGTTGACGGGGTACTGTAGTTACTAAATGAATAATACAAAGTGGTTTGTTCATCTTTGCCCGACATCGCACTTGCGGTACCTACACCTGGTAATGTGACCTCGCGTAAGAGTTTACCATCTAAGTTATATTGGAATACTTTAGAAACGGCATCCACCATGTAGTTAGCAAAAATATAACCACCTCCGACAGACGGTGATAATACGTTTTCAGTCGTTGCAATAAAGTCTTGCCAATTATCACTTTGTGGCGCTGATGCATCAACGGTTACCACACGTTGGTTTGGTGCATCAAGGTTCGTCACAATATATAGCTTGCTATCGATGGTATGCAACACATAGCTATCTGAGTCCATATTATCAACTAAGGTGACAAGCTTGCTATTAGGCTTGCTCAAATCAAGCATGTACAAATCATTACCTGAGGTAGAATTCGCCCCTGAAATAAACAAGTAATTAGCATCATCGCTAACATAACCACTAATGTAACGACGTTTTTGCTCGTCCGTACCGCCAAATACTAAAGAATCTTGGCTTTGTGCTTGACCTAGCTTGTGGTAGTAAAGCTTATGTTGATCCGTTTTGGCCGATAATTCACTGCCTTTAGGTTTATCGTAGCTTGAATAGTAAATACCTTCATTTTTGTACCATGACAAACCCGAGAATTTTACATCCACCAGCATGTCATCGAGCTTTTTACCCGTTGCTGTTTCAATGAAGTACACTTTGCGCCAATCACTGCCACCTTCAGAAACAGAATATGCTGCTAATGAGCCATCTTTAGAGAAGCTCAAGCCCCCAAGGGAAGTGGTACCATCTTCACTGAATTTGTTAGGATCTAAAAATACCGTGTCTTCACCGTCTTCATTTTTACGATAAAGAACGTATTGGTTTTGTAAGCCATCGTTTTTGTAGTAATACTCAACCCCACCTTCTTCAAACGGAGCCCCTACCTTCTCAAAGTTCCACATTTGTTCAAGTTTGCTCTTAACCTTGTTGCGATAAGCAATTTGATCAAGATACCCAAAAGTGACTTTATTTTCAGCTTTTACCCACTCGGCGGTCTCAGCACTTAAGTCATCCTCTAACCAACGGTAAGGATCGGCAACCTTTTGCCCAAAGTAGGTATCAACGGTTTCGTCTTTACGGGTAACAGGGTAAATAAGTGATTGTGCTACTTGTTCGGTAGCTTCAACTTGTGGCTTGTTATCAGATGTAGATGCATCATTCATACATGCAGTTAACATCAAAGCCAGCGAAGAAATAAACAGTTTTTTCATTATAATTAACTTCCATTGCTATTTTCGCTAGCTAGGATAAAACGAATTGTAATAAATGTCTAAACCTAAGGCTAATTACTTGTATTGAAAGTGAATAAAAAGTTATCAAGATAAACTAAAAATCTAAACCTAACTGTCTTTGTTGTTGGCAATCGTCCGCTAAACCAATATGGATACCAATTAACCGTACGGGTTTACCATGCCCCCTTGCTACGGCTTCTTTGAGTAAATGTAATATACGTTCAAGATTAATGTCCTGACAGGCTTGTTCTTTGGTCGTTTGCACAAAATCTTGAAATTTTACTTTAACCCCTAGCTTGTTCATTTTTCGGTTTGCCAAATAAGGCAACGCTCGCCTTTCAAGCTCGGGTAATAGCTTTTGTGTTATCACCACTTCCATATCTTTGAGCTCATTTACATTAATTTCAAAGGTGCGCTCAACGCCTACGGACTTTCTCACCCGAGTAACTTCAACATCTCGTTCATCAATACCATGACATCGGTGCCAAAGCACCCGGCCAAATTTGCCAAATTTTTCAACAAGGTAAGCCTCATTTGATTGACGTATATCACCACAGGTGTCAAAGCCAAGCTGTTTCAACTTTTCGGATGTCACTTTACCCACACCAGGAATTTTTCTAAGTGATAAGTTTTCTAAAAACGCAAACACATCCTTTGGGGCTATAGTGCACTGTCCATTAGGCTTATTAAGGTCTGAAGCGACCTTGGCAATAAACTTGAGCGGTGCAATTCCTGCGGAAGCGGTTAAACCGGTGGCCTTATAAATTTCAGCCCTGATCTCTTTTGCAATTAACGTGGCAGAACCATTATGTAAGGGACAGTCGGTTACATCCAAATACGCCTCGTCTAATGACAATGGCTCAATAATGTTGGTGTATCGTTGAAAAATACCACGGATGGTTTGGCTTACTTCTTTATAAACCGCCATTCGACCAGGTACTACAATCAATTCAGGGCACTTTTTTAACGCCATAGAGGTTGGCATGGCTGAGCTCACACCAAATTGTCGTGCTATATAATTACAAGTTGAAAGCACCCCTCGCTGTCGAGACTTACCGCCCACCGCGACAGGTTTATTGGCTAGCTTGGGGTTGTCTCGAATTTCGACCGAAACGTAAAAAGCATCCATATCAACATGTACGATTTTTCTCATCAGGATAGTCTCGCCTTTACCTAGTGAGCTAAACCATGAAAGCGATTAAACTAAACAAAGATTCAACTAACACCATGGCACCTCTTATCATTCTAAAACCAACTCTTTGGTATTATAAATAAACACTGTATATAAAACCAGTTAAAGTATTTTCTTCAGCTAACTCACATTGATACACGCCCAAATAATTCATTAATAGGGAATTAAAGCGTAAGGGGTTGTTTATTAATCGAAAGTGGTTTTTCTTACAGAGAAAAAATAAAAGATTGATTTAAGCCCCTACAGCCCTATGATAGACAAACATGGAATTAATCAGCCTACAGGTGATAAGTGAGCTTGTTGGCAATGGATAAATCAACTTAAATATGCTTTCAATACTGCGTTTACTGACCAAGACGAACCGCCCCGAAAACGCCTCGGCCTTTGAATTTAGGGTTAATCACAAGGGCTTAGAGACTGCACAAATTAATCAATTTAGAACCCTATTTAATTTATCTGAACAGCACTGTTTACCAATAAGCTTCGCTTTTATTGCCGGCTTTAGCGCGATAATTCGCGGATTTGCAGATCGTCGGTTTAGTGTATCGCCTATTGGTTTGGTGCATTTAGAAGCAAGTTTTAGCCAAGCGCAAGCTATCAACTATTGCAAACCTTTCCAATTACACCTTAAATTCACACCTTCAATGAGCATCAAAGGGCTACAATATCAAACAACACTCACCTTTACTCAAAATGGCTGTGTGTGTTTGATTAATGAGAATATATTCTTAAAGCCGGATAAGAACAAATTAAAAAAATCGACAAAAACAAGCCATCATACGTTGTTTAATACAACGCCCAAAATAAGCATTAACCACCAACAAGCCAGGGCTTATGCCAAGGTTAGCAAGGATTTCAATCCTATTCATATCGATGATCGGTTAGCAAAATTGTTTGGCCAGAAGAAGGCAATTATTCATGGCATGTATTTAGTACACAAGTGCCTAATTGATAAAAATATTAACGCGAAGCTTGCGAAATTTTGTTTTAAACGTCCTTGCCACTTACCAACTAAAATTGGTTTGGAACATACAAATGACGATACGTTGGTGTTTTCAGGCCACGATAATCTGCACTTGGTCGCAAAGTTCACATAACTAACCAGCTGTATCTCAGTTTTCAATATTCATAAAACGTTAACAACCATTCGGCCCTTTATATAACTAATACGTATAAATAAAGATAAAATTTAAGCTTATTATTATAACCAATACAGTAACTAGAATTTTGGCTTATGAATTTTCAGTCTTCTTACAAAGTATGGTGTTGGTTACGAATCGTGTTGATGTCAGTAATGTTTTATATATTATTGGGACTGGTCATTAGCACTTTTGTCGGCGCCTTTAAAGAAATTTACCTGCTCTGTTTTGTCTTTCTTGGGGCTTTACATGGGATATATGGCGCAGAAAAAATTAGGCGAGGGATCGGTTTGAAGAAATACTCAAAAAAAGTAGCAAATATTTATACCTCTGAGTAATGGATGTTTTAGGGTTTAACATAAATCCCAACGATAAAAAAAGCTTAATCGACGATTAAGCTTTTTTTTAGATCTACAGGTAAACAATTAGATATTTTTAACATCAATTGAATGTTCGCTAAGTTTAGCCTTGCGCTCTCGCTCTAGGCGTTTTTCGCAAGGGTTATCACAATCACAGGCCTTTTCTATCCCCATACTGCTAAGACCACCACAGCTGCCAGCCAATGTTTTTTGCTGGACCAAATAGCCTATCCCCATAGCGATAAAAACAAGAATAAAAAACGCAAATGTTAAAATAAAAATCGACATCTATAATCTCTTAACTGGCAAGCTCAGTGCTAATTTGCCAAATACTGGTTAAATTGTTCGGTTGCGGCAAAATCAAAACCGTCGTCGGTTTTGCTGATCAAATACACCGCAAAGGCATTCGCTTGTGCAAACGCTAGCCCCTTCTCGGGTCCCATGACCTCGATTGCAGTCGCCAGTCCATCAGCCGTCATAGCCGATGGATGAACAACGGTTACCGATACCAAACGATGATTAATTGGCCATCCGGTTTTGGGATTTATGGTGTGAGAATAACGTACCCCGTTTTCCTCAAAGTAATTTCGATAATCGCCAGATGTTGCCACTGCATTATTGCCCGGTATTATAACCTGTTGCACCCCTCGAACACCAGCAATAGGTTTTTCCACCGCTATGCGCCAATCAGTGCCGTCAGTCTTTTTACCGTTGATTCTTAATTCACCACCAATATCAACAAGATAATCATAAATACCATGTTGTTCTAACAAGTCAGCAACTTTATCTACGGCAAACCCTTTAGCGATTGCAGATAAGTCAATGTAAATCGTTGGCTTACGTTTTGACAAATGACCTTGTGCCAACTCTATTGAATCAATACCAATATTGGCTTTGGTTTGACTTATAAGCTCTGGGGATGGCACTTGCTCTGGTCGTTTTTCTGGCCCGAAGCTCCATAAATTAACCAAAGGCCCTACCGTGACATCAAGCGCCCCTTGCGTTAATTGCCCTAGACGAATCGACTCGGTTAATACCTGATTGAGTTCAAGGGATACCTTGCGACTCTCTAGTCCTTGATACTGATTAAATTTTGACAATTCAGAATTCGGATCATACGTCGACATTTGTGCATTGATTTTTACCAATAAGTCATCGACTTTTTGTGCCAATTGTAACTTTTCGACACGCTCTTTATGCCCAATTAATTTTACCGTATAAACAATTGGCCCCATGGTTAACCCTGAAAGCTCCAATTGTTCTTTATCAGGTATGGCTTGGGGTGCAGGCTCTGAGCAAGCCGTTAACAGCAAGATGGCAGACAATAAAAACGTGCCAATAGAATAAGTGTTTCGCATAGTTATGATGGATTAAGCAAATGTTAAGGTGGATTATAAACTAGATTGACCGTGAAATGGCACGGAATTTGGATTAATTAAAAACAAAAATGCCAGCAAACGCTGGCATTTTTAAGTATTAGACGATCAGTGATTAACCACCAAAGTCATCCAATAAGATGTTTTCGTCTTCAACACCCAAATCTTTAAGCATGCCAATAACGGCAGCGTTCATCATTGGGGGCCCACACATGTAGTATTCACAGTCTTCTGGTGCTTCATGATCTTTAAGGTACTGTTCATAAAGTACATTATGAATAAAACCTGTTAAGCCATCCCAGTTATCTTCTGGTTGTGGATCTGAAAGCGCAACATGCCATTCAAAATTATCGTTTTCAGCCGCTAACATGTTGTAATCATCTTCGTAGAACATTTCACGAAGTGAACGTGCACCGTACCAAAAACTCATCTTACGCTTGGTCTTAAGACGCTTAAGTTGGTCAAAGATATGAGAACGCATTGGTGCCATACCTGCACCACCACCGATAAATACCATTTCATTGTCAGTATCTTTGGCGAAGAACTCACCAAATGGACCTGAAATCGTTACCTTATCGCCTGGCTTAAGGCTGAAGATGTACGAAGACATTTTACCAGCTGGTAAATGTAACTTACCTGGAGGTGGTGTCGCGATACGCACATTCAGCATAATAATGCCTTCTTCTTCTGGGTAGTTAGCCATTGAGTAAGCACGTAATGTGTCTGTATCAACTTTAGACTCAACATCAAAGAAACCAAAACGTTCCCAGTCAGCACGATACTCTGGAGCAATATCAAAGTCAGAGTATTTAACATGGTGCGCAGGCGCTTCAATTTGAATGTAACCACCAGCACGGAAAGGTACAGACTCGCCGTTAGGGATCTTCAATTTAAGTTCTTTAATGAAAGTTGCTTTGTTATCGTTAGAGATAACTTCACATTCCCACTGCTGAACACCGAAGATTTCATCTTCAACTTCAATTTCCATGTCTTGCTTAACAGCAACCTGACACGATAAACGACAGCCTTCTTTAGCTTCACGCTTAGTGATGTGCCCCATTTCTGTTGGTAGAATATCGCCACCACCAGAATGAACATGAACACGACATTGGCCACAAGTACCACCACCGCCACATGCTGATGGGATAAAGATACCTTGGTCTGCTAATGCACCAAGCAGTTTTCCACCAGCTTGAGTCACCACGGTTTTATCTGGGTCGTTATTAATCGCAATTGTAATGTCGCCGTCTGATACTAATTTAGACTTGGCAAATAAAATCACCAATACCAAAACCAGTACAATTAACGTAAACATTGTTACGCCGAGAATTAATTCCATCGACTTTTCCTTTGTACTTCTGAGGCAGAGCTAGGCTCTGCCTGCGTTAACCTTATAACGAGATACCACCGAAAGATAGAAAGCCAAATGCCATCAATCCTGCGGTAATAAACGTAATACCTAAACCTTTCAAGCCATCTGGTATGTCAGAATATTTCATCTTCTCACGAATACCTGCTAGCAACACAAGTGCAAGGGCCCAACCAATACCTGAACCGATACCGTAAACGACACTCTCACCTAGGGTAAGGTTTTTCGCAACCATAAAAGATACGGCACCGAAAATAGCACAGTTTACAGTGATCAATGGTAAGAAAATACCAAGCGCCTGATAAAGGGCTGGGAAGTATTTGTCTAATACCATTTCAAGGATTTGTACTAGAGCTGCAATCACACCAATGAACGTAATAAATGACAAGAAGCTTAAATCAATTGATTCAGCAGGGTCAGTTACGCCCATTAAGCTGTCTAGGGCGCCGGGCGCCAAAATGCTTTGATAAATGATTTGGTTAGCCGGAACAGCAATACCCAAAACCACAACTACCGCAACACCAAGACCAATCGCTGTACTCACTTTCTTCGATACCGCAAGGAAGGTACACATACCTAAAAAGAAACTTAATGCGATGTTCTCGATGAAAATTGTTTTAATAAATAAACTTAAATAATGTTCCATGCGAAATTAGTCCTTCTCAACTTGCTCAGGCTTAAGCTGACGAATGGCCCAAATAATCAAACCAATGATAAAAAATGAGCTAAATGGTAAAACCAACAAGCCATTGGCCTGATACCAACCGTCATTTTGAATTAAAGGTAAAATTTCAAAACCAAATAACGTACCGAAACCAAATAGTTCGCGAACGGTTGCTACCAGCATAAGAATTAAGCCGTAGCCTAAACCGTTACCAATACCATCCATAAAGCTCAATACTGGCTTTTCTTTCATCGCGAATGCTTCTGCGCGGCCCATTACGATACAGTTTGTAATGATCAAACCAACGAAAACCGACAACTCTTTTGATAACTGATACGAAAAGGCTTTTAAAACCTGGTCAACAACAATTACCAATGAGGCAATGATCGCCATTTGCACGATAATACGTACACTGGTCGGAATATGATTACGAATGATTGAAATAAACAAATTAGAAAAAGCGGTTACAGCAACAACGGCAATGGTCATAACCAAAGCGTTTGCCATAGAGCTTGTTACCGCTAGTGCAGAACAAATACCTAGTACTTGTAGAGCAATCGGGTTGTTATCAACAATCGGGTTTGTTAAAACCTTTTTAGCGTTTGCTTCACTCATTAGTTTAAGCCTCCGTTGCGATATTTAGCGATAAACGGACCGTAGCCTTCTTCGCCCATCCAAAAATGGATAGTGTTTTGCACACCAACACTGGTTAAAGTTGCGCCAGAAAGACCATCAACACCATGAATGTTGCCTGGTTTTGCACCACCTTTAACTAATTCAATCGCAATGTTGTTTTGCTCATCAAAAATTTTCTTACCCGGCCATAAAGCTTTCCACTTAGGGTTAAGCACTTCAGCACCTAGGCCCGGAGTTTCTTTGTGATCTGAATAGATAACACTTTTAACTGTATTTAGGTCTGTTTCTAGACCAACAAAGCCAGTCATCAAATCCCAAAGACCCATGCCGATAATTGGTAAGACAACCGTAGAAAGTTCACCATTTTCATCGTTTACTAGGTAAACAACGGCGTGATCTGCACGACGGTTAATACCAGCAATATCATTTTCTGGTTTAGCTGATTTGCTTGGATCACGCGCTTCACGACGTTCATCAAACATATCAGGGTTTCCTTCAACGTACTCACCGGTATCTAAGTCAATCAAACGAGCTGTTACACGTTCATTGTAAGTCGCTACAATATCGTCACCCGCAATTTCAAGAAGCTCAGCGGCTTCCAAAATTTTAGTTTGCTTATCAAGCAACTTGTTTGCCGTTTGCAGAGGCTTTAGTTGAACCGCTGAGAACGATACTAAGGCTGCACAAACTAAACAAACAGCAACAACGAATCCAACCGTTTTGCCAAACGTTTCTTTATTCTTAGACATTGCGTGCAAGTCTCCGTTTAATGTTGGATTGAACCACAAAATAATCAAACAATGGCGCAAATAAGTTTGCAAACAAGATAGCTAACATCATCCCTTCAGGGAAAGCTGGGTTAACCACTCGAATAAGCACGGCCATAACACCGATTAGAGCACCAAACCAATATTTAGCGCTGTTAGTAAACGCTGCCGAAACAGGGTCAGTCGCCATAAACACCATACCAAAAGCAAAGCCACCAACAACAAGGTGCCAGTACCAAGGCATATAAAATAGTGCGTTAGTGTCACTACCAATCGTGTTGAATAGGAACGACGCGGCAACCATACCAACAAACACACCTAAAATGATGCGCCATGATGCCACTTGTTTGTAGACGATAAACGCCCCACCAAGTAACACAGCCAAGGTTGACACTTCACCCATAGAGCCTGGGATCAAACCTAAGAAAGCATTCCACCAATCCGCATTTAAGCTGTAGTCAATTGAACCTGCTTCCGCTAAAGCTCCTGCCGCTAGAGGGGTAGCGCCGGTGTAGCTGTCAACAGCAACCCAAACAGAATCACCAGAGATTTGCGCAGGGTATGCAAAGAATAAAAACGCACGACCAGCTAGAGCTGGGTTTAAGAAGTTTTTACCTGTTCCGCCAAAAATTTCTTTAGCAATAACAACACCAAAGGTAATACCTAAAGCAACTTGCCATAATGGAATTGTTGCCGGAAGGATTAAGGCAAAAAGAATGGAGGTAACGAAGAAACCTTCATTTACTTCATGCTTACGAACGGCCGCAAATAATACTTCCCAGAAACCACCAACAATAAAGGTGACAGCATAAATAGGTATGAAAAACATGGCGCCGTAGAGCATCATGCTAAGTATACCAGCATCGGCACCAAGGCTAGCACCTAACCAAGTAAATAAGTCTACTTGCCATACATCTGGTAGCGCAAAGCCTGCAGAAAGTGCTTCGTTAGCTTGGTAACCAATGTTGTACATACCCCAGAACATTGCTGGGAAAACCGCAAGCCAAACGGTGATCATAACCGCTTTAAGGTCGATACCATCGCGGATGTGTGTTTTACCTTTGGTCACGTAACCAGGTGTGAATAAACCTGTTGCGACGGCTTCGTAAAGGGCAAACCACTTTTCATGTTTACCGCCTTTTTCAAAATGCGGTTCAATCTTTTCAATAAACTTTAACAAGCTCATGACTAACCTTCCTTCTCGATAACGGTGAGGCAATCACGAAGAATTACGCCATAGTCCGTTTTACCTGGGCAAACATAGGTACATAAAGCCAAGTCTTCTTCGTCCAGTTCCAGCGCACCTAATAATTGTGCACTGTCAGTATCGCCTGCACATAAATCACGTAATAGCAGGGTCGGTAGAATATCAAGCGGCATCACGCGCTCAAAGTTTCCAATTGGTACCATGGCTCGAGCACTACCGTTTGTTGTCGTTGTCATCGGGAATAATTTGCCACGCAATAAGTGCGACAAGAATACACGAGTTACAGAGAACTTTTTGGTACTTGGTAACAAGTAACCTAAGAAGTCTTTTTCACGACCTTCTTGCAATGCACACACCTGCACATGGTAACGACCAAGATAAGCATGAACATTTGCTGCAGTGGCACCAAGAAGCGGTGAACCTGAAATTATACGAACTTCACCATCCGTTAGTTCGGTTGCTGTGAGCTGTTCAAGGTTCGCACCTAAAATGGTACGTACTAATCGAGGGTTTTTAACCGCAGGACCAGCTAATGCAACCACTCGGCTTACATCAAGTTTACCTGAAGTAAATAAGTTACCTACCGCAATAACGTCTTGATAACCAATATGCCAAACAACACGATCCATTGACGCTGGTGCAAGGTGGTGAATATGAGTTCCAACCAAGCCTGCAGGATGCACGCCTGAGAATTCGTTTACTTCAGCATTGCCAGCCGGAATGTCCGCACCTGGAGCCTTTGAAACGAAAACCTTACCTTCAGTTAAGTTGGCTAATACTGCAAGACCATCTTCGAAAGCTTGCGCTTGTTCTTTGATGATAATCTCTGGATCGGCGGCTAATGGATTGGTATCCATTGCACTAATGAAGATGTGCGCTGGCGCACTGCCAATAACAGGTGTCTTGCTAAATGGACGGGTGCGAAACGCGGTCCACATACCAGAATTAACTAAGTTCTCTTGCACTTGTTCAGCGCTAAGAGAGGTAAGTTGATCTCGTGAGTAAGATGCAAACGTTTCTTCTTCGTCGCCATCGATTTCGACAACAACAGATTGTAAAACGCGCTTTTCACCACGATTAATTTCAGTAACAACACCGGCGGCAGAAGCTGTGAATTTAACGCCAGGATTCTTTTTATCTTCAAAAAGAACCTGACCTTTTTTAACGCGATCACCTACTTTGACATACATAGTAGGGCGCATACCCACAAACTCTTCACCTAATGCTGCAACCGTTTTGACGGCTAAACCGTCTTGGATTACCTGTTGGGGAGTACCAGTAATTGGAACATCCAAACCTTTTTTTATTGTAATCATAAACACATGCACTACTTTTAGACGGGAGTATTTAAACCAAAGGTCATACCTTTGATCCAGTGTTACTTAGCTTATTCGTTCGATAAATGTCGAACTTACCCAGCTAAGAGATAAATAGAGTAAATTTCCGCGCGAATTTTAACACATAAAAGAGTTCGATTGCCACGGACAGAATAAGATTAACTAACATTTTAGTAAAAAAAATACGCCATTGGTGCGTAAATTTAGCAAACAATGTCAAAAAAACATCAGTCGTTAGCTTATTAACATGAGGAAGGTGGATATATTTAAAAAAAAACGCCACTGAGGTTATTTAGCTTTTTCGTGGCGTTTAAATATTTGTTGAATTTAGGTTGTTAATTACACTAAGTTTTTAATAGTAACCATGGGACTAACATCGGCTTCGTAATCAACGCCATCAACATTAAAACCAAACAAACGTAAAAATTCATTATGATAACCAACATAATCGGTTAATTGATCAATGGTCTCTGTTTGCACCTCATGCCAAAGCTCTTTAACTCGGTCTTGTACGTCGTCTTCGAGCTCTTTTAAATTTTGCATAATACGGTTTTGCTCATCTAAATCACGCGTTTCACTGTATAGATTGTCGCGGAATAAACCTTGTATTTGCTGAATAGGCCCTTCATAGGTGCCATCTTCTTTCATCACTTTAAACAAACCTGAAATGTACAGTGGCATAATTGGAATCGCTGAACTGGCTTGAGTTACAACCGCATTTAACGACGTAACGAATGCTTCACCGTTTAGGTCTGCTGTCGCTTTACGAATTTCACCGGCGGCACGATCTAAGTCTTCTTTTGCACGACCAATGGTCGCTTTACCGTATAATGGCCAAGTCAGCTCTTTCCCTATGTAGGTGTAAGCCACCGTTTTACAATTTTCGGCTAACACGCCAGCATCTTTTAATGCGTTGATCCATAGTTCCCAATCTTCGCCGCCCATCACTTTAATGGTACCAGCAATCTCTTCTTCGCTAGCGGGTTCAACAGCAACCTCTTCAATAACACGTTTCGAAGTGTTTAAGCTTTTGGTGGTAAACCCTTCACCAATAGGCTTAAGAGCAGATGAGTAAACTTCACCGGTATTAGGATCGGTGCGACGCGGCGATGCTAAAGAATAAACAACGAGATCAATTTGACCAAGATCTTCTTTGATCACATCAATCGCTTTTTGTTTAATTTCATGAGAGAAAGCATCGCCATTAATGTTTTTAGCATATAAACCTTCGGCTTCTGCGGCATCGCAAAATGCGGCGGTGTTATACCAACCAGCCGATGCGGTGCGCTTTTCTGTCGGCTCTTTCTCAAAGAATACACCTAAGGTTTTGGCACCGTTACCAAAAGCAGCGGTGATACGTGAGGCTAGGCCGTAACCCGTTGAAGCACCGATCACCAGCACATTTTTTGGCTTGGCATCTGATTGCGGTTGCGATTTAACATAGGCAATTTGCTCTTGAACATGAGCAGCACAACCTGTTGGGTGTGCATTGGTACAAATGAATCCACGAATTTTTGGCTGAATTACCATAATAAAACCTTAATTTTTATGTTTATTTTAATGCTTTTGCCCGCAACGATGACAAGCAAAAGTTAGCATGGGGGCTATTCTACCCAAGATTTTGTCAAAAAGTGATCAGAGCAGATGTATTTTTCGCTATTTTGACCAATAAAAAGCGCCTCATCCCAGTGAAGCGCTTTCACAAAACGGCAAATGAGTACTATCGATTTTCTAAATACGCCTGCTCACTTATCTCATGGTATGAACGGATGGTATCATAAAAGCCTTGATACGATTGCCAAATTTTTGCAACCGTGTTGCTGTTATCATCGATAATCATTTGATTGATCACTTCTTTCGTTATCTGTTTAAACTCACTCATCACCTCAGGAGGGAAATTCTTCACCTGCACATCATACTTTTCGAGCATACGCTTATAATCTTCACTGTTTTTTGCTGCATACACATCTAAAGTATCAGTATGCGCGGCTCGAGCCGCGATTTTAACAATCGCTTGTAAGTCTGCCGGTAACTGGTCAAAAGCTTGTTGGTTAATTAAAAACTCTAAGGTCGCAGAAGGTTCATGCCACCCACTGGCATAGTAATACTTCGCCGCTTGATGAAAACCAAAGGCTAAATCATTGTAAGGTCCAACCCACTCAGCCCCATCAAGAGCGCCACTTTGTAAGGATGAAAAAATCTCACCACCTGGCATATTGACCGGTAATCCACCAGCTTGTTGAAAAACTTCACCACCAATGCCACCAATGCGCATTTTTAAGCCCTGCAAATCAGCTAAAGAATTTACTTCCTTATTAAACCAACCTGCAAACTGCATACCTGTGTTACCACCCGCCAATGGCATAATACCAAAAGGCTTATAAAGTTGTTGCCACAATTCTAAACCGCCACCATAGTGTAACCAAGCATTGGTCTCTTGTGCATTCATACCAAAAGGTACCGCGGTGAAAAATGAGCTCGCTGCCATTTTTCCTTTCCAGTAGTAGGCTGCTGAATGCCCCATTTGAGCACTGCCTGATTGAACTGCGTCAAACACTTCAAAACCGGGTACCAACTCCCCTGCTCCATATACTTTGATGATTAAGCGGCCGTTGCTCATCTCTTTTACATAGTTAGCAAATATCTCAGGCGTTCGACCTAAACCCGGAAAGTTTTTTGGCCATGAGGTTACCAGATTCCACTCAAAGTGTTGTTGCTCACTTGCGGGATTCGTTGTTTGTTTATTATCGCTACAGGCGGATAACAACGAGGCAAAAGCTAAAAATGACATTATTTTTATTGTTTTAATCATATTCGGTTCCAATCTAAGAATTTTTAACGATAAATTGTATGAGGTAACCAAGTCACCAATTGTGGCCAAATAGCCATTGCGCCCATTAACAATAATTGAATAAAGATAAACGGTATTACGCCTTTATAAATTTGCCCAGTACTGACCACTTTATTCGCCACACCTCGTAAATAAAACAAAGCAAAGCCAAAAGGAGGGGTTAAAAACGATGTTTGCAGATTAACCGCAATCATGATCCCAAGCCAAATAGGATCCACGCCCATAACAAACAACACGGGGGCAACAATAGGGACAACGACAAAGGTTATCTCGATAAAATCAAGAATAAAACCTAACAAGAAAATTAAGACCATCACCAATAACATGGCGCCAAAAACACCCCCAGGGATTTGTGAAAAGACATCGAGCATTAGCTCTTCACCACCCAAACCACGAAATACCAAGGAAAACAGACTGGCGGCAATTAAGATAAGAAACACCATAGAGGTTGTTTTAACCGTTTGAGTCATAACCACGTTGAGATTGGTAAGGCTTAACTGACCTTTAAAACTCGCCAATATAAGTGCCCCCATAGCACCTACGCCAGCAGCTTCTGTTGGCGTGGCAAAGCCCGCTAAAATCGAACCTAATACTAAAACAATCAATAACAAAGCCGGTAATAAGGCGGTGATCACTAGGCCCCAATTTAACCGCGTTGGTTGACTTTCGTGCTCTTGAGCCTTGGGCTTTTTTTGCCAAAGTAGGACAATCGAATATAAAGAATATAAAACAACCAGCACCATACCAGGGAGGAACGCACCGGCAAATAAATCGCCTACGGTTAATGTATCTGGATTAAAATTGCCCATATCCAGCTGAGCCTTTTGATACGAATTAGATAATACATCGGCGAGTAATATGAGGGCGATAGAAGGTGGAATAATTTGCCCTAAAGTACCTGTCGCGCAAATTATGCCAGCAGAAAAGTCAGCGCTGTAACCTTTTTTGAGCATACTGGGTAAAGACAATAAGCCCATGGTAACAACCGTTGCGCCAACAATTCCAGTGCTTGCCGCCAATAACATCCCAACAAAAATCACCGACAATGCCAAGCCACCATGAAGACGCCCAAATAACATGGCCATAGTGTTAAGTAAGTTCTCAGCAATCTTCGCTCGTTCTAACACCACCCCCATAAATATAAACAAAGGCACAGCAAGTAAGGTTTGGTTATTTAAGATGCCATACAAACGACTTGGCAAGGCGGATAAGAATGCGGGTTCAAAGACCCCAGAAATCATGCCAATAGCGGCAAAAATAAGCGCAGTTCCAGCCAATGACAAAGCCACAGGATAGCCAAACAATAGGACGACACACACCAGTAGAAACATCAATAAAGCTAAGTATTCCATTACTCGCCCTCTTTACGCTCAATTAAGACCAAAAGATTTCTGCCAATTTCAGCAAGTCCTTGCAAGGTCATGGTGATCACTAAAAGCAAAATCATCGATTTATTTAAATAAACAAATGGTAACCCTCCAGGCTCCTTTGAACCTTCCATGATTTGCCAAGAAACCAGCACATAGTCAAAACTTATCACAAAAATGAACACACATACGGGCAGTAGTAACAACACCGAACCCAATAAATTCACCCAAGCTTTTTGCCGTACAGTGAATTTTTGATAAAAAATATCGACCCGAACATGTTCATCATGTTTTAAGGTAAAAGCAGCTCCCAACATAAAAACTAAAGCATGAAAGTAGAGCACTGACTCTTGCATCGCAATCCAACCGACACTGAAACCATAGCGCAACAAAACAATTAAAAATGTGAGTATCACCACGAATAAAGTAAGCCATGCAATTAATCGCCCGATTAATTCAGTAATCCGATCAATGTGGCTGACTAGCCTAGACAAAAAAGCTTGCAGAATAATGTCCTCTCAATACGCTAACGAATCATGCAAAAGGTAATGGTTAATTTACAGTTGACGTTTTAACTGGCAAAAGCATTATTTTTATAATGAATAGATGACTTTCATTAACCAGTAGATATTGATAACAGATTTAACAAACCATTAAAAGATTGAAAGGATTAAATTTACATATTGAAATAGTCACTGTGTGGCCAAACTTAGCTCGCAAAAGCTAGATAGCTCAGATAGTAATGGGTAAGTATGCCCACAATGGGGTCAGCGAAATCGCGACAGGAGATGAAAAAATGTAAGATAGTAAGTAGCAGAAGGTAATCACTACTTACTATTTGTGGCCAGAGATAACGATTGGCGTTACTTTACGCAGCCATTAAGCCATGTTAAAAATAAGTTATGGTAAAATTGAGTTAGCCAGAGATTTCGGTACTTTTGTCCATCGGGTCAATTTCTAATACAGGTGAAGCATCAATGCCGCTTGCATCCATCATGCTGGCAATTCGTTGCATTGATGATAACAGCAGCGATTGTTCCCACTCTTCTAAACTACAAAATTTTTGAATAAAGCCTTCTTGCAGTAGCTGTGGAGCATTAATTAATAAATTACGCCCCTGTTCGGTTAAAAATAACCCTACACGCCTTTTGTCTTGGGTGCTTCGGATCCGTTCAACTAAACCACGGTTTTCTAATCGGTCAATAATATTGGTAACGGTTGCCGCACTTAAGTTAACTTGCTTAGCAACTTGACTCGCCATAACCCCTTTCACTCTTGCGATCTCTTGCAAAATCAACAACTGTGGGCCTGTTAATCCTGAGGTTTTGTTTAACTGTTTAGAGTGCAAATCAATTGCGCGGATGACTTTTCGAATTGAAATTAAAAGCTCTTCGTATTTTTCCATCGACATTACCAAAGTGAGTTTTTTTCCAGAGGATAACATAAAAGATAGCTTTCGGTGACCAGATAATTTTACAAAATGACCTAAGTCCACATAAAAATATGGGTTGCCGATTAATTTAGGGGCAAAAAAATAGAGATGGCAGTAATCAGTTTAAAAGGAGTTCACTCCAAAAGCACCCAAACTATTCGGCGGCTTGAATGAGTAAACAAGCTTTAAAAACGAAGTCACATGAAGGTGCAGTTGGAGCAAAATTCATTATAAAAGAACACATTAACGATTAATCTTTTATAAAACAGTAAAGCCTAGGGCTTGGGCCTAGCCTTTACTGGATTGAGGCGATTGTTATTGGGCTCTTATGATCTGCAAAAAACTTTTAGCTGAGTGCTTTTTTCTTAACCAGCGAGCACAGCGCAAAAGGAAAGCTCAAACCGATAATTAACCAAAAACATACACAACCTAAAATTTTATTTTTTACACTCATACTATTTGCCTTTTCAAGAATATACTTAGTAGTCTAAACATTAGAGCGCAAATATTCAACCCTAAGATAAAAATACAATCCTTGACTTAGGTCACAATAAACACCAAACCACGCCAAACCTATGAAATAAAAGGATTTAAAATAACACCACAGAGTTAACAAATAACCAAAACGAATTTCAACACTAAGTTTAAATCTAAATCAAATCGATAAACTTCAACAATAAAATTTACAATCGTAATGTTTTTTATATTATTCGGATGAAGAAGAGAGCAAATTTATTGCTAAATGCGGGGGACATACCGTTTGTAATAGCTAAGCCGCTTTAGCCACAAAAATAAAACGATAAAAAACACAAACTTAAATGACACCCACCCCAGAACAGACTTACTTTGAACTAAAACTAAAAAATATACCTAGGTAAATTTATAAGAATAATCACTTAGAACTTAAGGCAAATCCCTTAGCCTAAATGCTTAGAGTTGAAAGTTGCACAGTGAAAGTTGCACAGTGAAAGTTGCAAAGTGAAAGTTGCAAAGTGAAAGCACTGCACAGGTTACGATCTCTTCATTGATGCTTTGGGCTTGAAAACAGCAAAGATAAACGCAAAAACGGTCATATCACAACAGAGATACAACCAAGGCCGTTTGATTGGGGTTAACGCTGCATTACAGTGGTGCTATGCATTACAAGGATACTAAAGGGGGAGACAGAAACGAATGTAACAGCGGTCGAATGATTAAAAAAAGAAGGTCCAATATGACAAACATCAGACCTTTATTAATACGTATTGAATAAGGTAAAAGTATTCTACCTTATTCAATATTGTTTAATCTTGTTTGCGGGTAAATACAGGGACAGTTGCCGTTGATAAATCGGCATTATATTGATACCCGTCTAAGTCAAACTGTTTGAGCTGTTCAACACTTGTCAATTGATTTTGAATAATGTATCTGGCCATTAAACCACGCGCTTTTTTGGCATAGAAACTAATCATTTTATATTGACCGTTTTTCCAGTCTTTAAACGCTGGTGTGATGACATTGGCTTGCAGTTGTTTCTTCTTAACCGATTTAAAATACTCATTGGATGCTAAGTTAACTAGAGCATCATCACCTTGGTTGGCGAGTGCCTGATTTACTTTGTCGGTAATAATACCATCCCAGAATTGGTATAAATTGTCACCTCGTTCGTTGGCCAGTTTTGTGCCCATTTCTAAACGATAGGCTTGCATTAAATCTAAGGGTTTTAATAGACCATACAGACCAGACAAAATGACCAGATGTTGCTGAGCAAAAGCGATATCTTTATCATTAAACGAATAAGCATCTAACCCTGAATAAACGTCACCGTTAAAAGCAAACATTGCAGGTCTGGCATTATCTTTGGTAAAAGGCAATTGCCATTCGCTAAACCTAGCCGCATTTAATCCAGCTAATTTATCGCTGATCCCCATTAAAGATGATAAATCCATTGGGGTTAGGGCCTTACAATGCTTTATCAATTCCTGACTGTGTTCAAGTAATTCAGGTTGGGTATATTTTTCGGTTGGAACAGTGGTTTCAAAATCCAAATTTTTTGCAGGAGATACGATTATAAGCATATCATTTACTTAATTCTTAGAAAGTGAGTTTGCCCAACTATACCATAGAAGATAAAAAAGAAACTAGGGGTGCTGATTTTCCAACCATTTTGTTTTACTGAACGCTAAAAATTTCTATTTAAATGATTTTTTCAGTAAAGTTACATTTTATTTATCTTATAATCGTTATACTATCTTGGCATAAAACTCTGAAAAATTAAGGTGACTCTAATGCCCAATCAACTATCTCAGTTAAAAGCAATGACCACAGTTGTTGCAGATACAGGTGATGTCAATGCGATTGCAAAGTACCAACCCATTGATGCTACAACCAACCCTTCTTTACTACTAAAAGCGGCAGATCTTGAAACCTATCAGCCACTTATTGATCAAGCAGTAGCCTGGGCAAAATCGCAATCCGACAACAAAGAGCAACAAGTTATTGATGCTGGTGACAAATTATCGGTTTTAATTGGTAAGCAAATTTTAACCGTTATCCCTGGTCGCATTTCAACCGAAGTGGATTCTCGTTTGTCGTTTGATACCCAAGCAACTATTGCTAAGGCGCAACGTTTAATCGCGCTTTATGAAGAACAAGGTGTTTCAAAAGATCGAATCTTAATTAAAATCGCCTCAACTTGGGAAGGCATTAAAGCCGCAGAAGTACTCGAGAATCAGGGCATTCATTGTAACCTAACGTTATTATTTAGTTTTGCTCAAGCACAAGCATGTGCCGAAGCGAATGTGTACCTGATCTCGCCATTTGTCGGTCGTATTTTAGACTGGTATAAAAAAAGCACTGGCACAGATAACTACCCTGCCGAAGAAGATCCTGGCGTTATCTCTGTTACTAACATCTACAATTACTACAAAAAGTTTGATTACAAGACCGTAGTGATGGGTGCCAGTTTCCGCAACAAAGAAGAAATACTTGAACTTGCCGGTTGTGACCGACTCACCATAAGCCCGGCGTTATTAGCAGAGCTAGAAGCGTCTGAACAAACGGTAGAACAAAAACTTGTTGCTAAAAGCAGTGACGAAGCTCGTCCTCAACCATTAACAGAAAAAGAGTTTCGTTGGTTAATGAATGAAGATGCGATGGCGACTGAAAAGTTAGCCGAAGGTATTCGTGGCTTTACTGTTGACCAAATTAAGCTTGAGAAAAAATTAGCGGAACTGTTATAACCCCCCCTGACAAAGCCTGTTAACAACTGTATAAAAAAGTCGCGATTAGCGGCTTTTTTTATGCCTTTTGAGCAAATTTGTTATAAAAATGTTTATTTTTTTAAATCGGTGTGATATTTAATTGGTGACATTGTTTAGAATGTAAACATAAGGAGTGTTGACCATGGACCCATTTGATAGTTTAGTCGAGCTAATTGAAGGAAAATCTAAGCCTAAAAATAAAAAAGAAAAGCGTAAATGGCGAGAGATTGAACAGTACAAAGAAAAAAAAGAATTAGAACGAGAGCTTGAATTCTATGACGGCTCACTAGAGCACCTCTTAGAAGATTATTAATCACTTACATACACTCAATTGAAACTTTAAAACCTCGGTTCAGCGAGGTTTTTTATTTGAAAAATGATTAAGGAATGGTCATACTGGTCGTACTTGTAAACTCAGAAAATCAGCAAAATATCTATGTCATCAAGCGTTACAGCCCCATCATCTCAAAGCTACTCTTTGCTTGAGGAAATCATTAATTCGATCAGTCATGCCATCGGTGCGTTATTAAGTGTCGCCGCTTTAACCCTAATGATTGTGGTGGCACAAGATGCCTTCGAACTGACCAGTGCTATCGTTTATGGTACCTCATTAGTCGTGCTATTTTTGGCATCAACTTTGTATCATAGTTTTACTCACGCACCTCTAAAAAAAGTATTTAAGCTGTTAGACCATTGCGCCATCTATTTATTGATTGCGGGCACCTACACCCCATTTATGTTGATCAGTTTAAAAGGTGCTTGGGGGTATAGTATCTTGTCTGTGGTTTGGACTCTGGCCATTTTAGGTATTTACTTTAAATTAGTTTACAAACAACGCTTTCCAAAAATTTCATTGCTAACCTATTTAGCTATGGGGTGGATGGTAGTGATTGCTTTCCCGCAAATGATTGCAAATGTTGCAACCGGTGGATTAATTTTATTGGCCAGTGGCGGCGCTGCTTACAGTCTTGGGGCGGTATTCTACGCCATAAAAAAAATCCCATTTAATCATGCGATTTGGCATGTCTTTGTTTTAGCTGGCAGCATATGCCATTTCCTCGCCATTTATCTTTATGTCATGGAATAACAATATTTATCTTTATTTAGTCTTGTAATTGCATCCTAACGCTATAGAATGAAGCCCCATTAACACAGAATAAGAAACGCTTTATTTTATAGTGAGTCATATCAATTGAAGATTTACCCCGCTTACGTTTCTTCTTTTCGATAGATCTCTATTAGGATGTATATAATGCAATACGCTGAAATTACCGGTTGGGGTAAATATACCCCACCTGCTAGATTAACCAATGATGACTTAGCCACTTTCGTCGATACCTCAGACGAATGGATTTCGACCCGAACAGGCATTAAAGAACGTCGAATTTCTCATTTAAGTACCTCAGAAATGGCGGCACATGCGGCCGAGCACGCGTTAGCAAGTGCTGGTTTGCAAGCCAAAGATATTGACTTAATTGTTGTTGCGACCTGCTCAGGCGACAACCTTATTCCAAACACCGCTTCAAAAGTACAAAACCTTTTAGGTACAAATGGTGCCGCATGTTTTGATTTAAATGCTGCCTGCAGTGGTTTTATCTATGCCCTTCAAGCTGCGACCGCACAAGTTCGTTCAGGTATGGCAAAAAAAGCTTTGGTCATTGGCGCCGAAAGAATGAGTTGGTATGTTAACTGGGCGGCACGAGAAACAGCGGTGTTATTTGGTGACGGTGCTGGGGCTGTGATTCTTGAAGCGAGTGACCAAGAATGTGGTATGTTAGAGTCATACGCAGGTTGTGATTCTTCTGCTCAAGAAATTTTAAGCGTAAGCGGCTTTGGTAGTAATATTGATCGATACAATACCGACTTGAGCCAGTTAACCATCGATTTTGTTGGCCCAGAAATATTTAAACGTGCGGTAAAAGGTATGGGCAAGGCCACCGAAGTTGTTTTACAAAATGCCAACTTATCGGTTGAAGACGTAAACTTATTGATCCCACATCAAGCCAACCTTCGCATCATTGGTACTTTACAAACAAAGTTAAAATTAACCGATGAACAATGCATGGTGAATATTCAAAATTACGGTAATACATCGGCAGCCACCATTCCGATGGCTCTGTGTGAAGCGCTTGAGCAAGGTAAGATTCAACCAGGCAATAATATTATGTCTGCTGCCTTTGGTGCGGGTCTTACGGTTGCCGCAAGTTACATCAAATGGGGTCAGCGCGTTACTCCAATTCAACCGTACCAACCTCAAGGTCAAGACAGTAATCAAAGTGCACTTGAGCTATTAAAAACAGCGATTGAGCACACTAAAAAATAATATCTGTTCGATAAAGTAAAAAGGATCTGTTTACAGATCCTTTTTTGTTTCTTTAAAGGAATAATTCAGCTTACCTATCACCATCCCAACTGAATAATTTAGCACTCAGTAATAAGCACACCAACGTCATCACAACCAACACCCACAGATGGTATTGCAAATCAGCTAACGAAGCCCCTTCAGTAATTATTTGTCGGGCCGCACTAACAATATGGGTTAAAGGAAATATGTCGGCAAATTGTTTAACAATATCGGGGGCGCCTTCCAATGAAAACCATACACCAGAGAGCAACATCATCGGCCAAGTTGCCATGTTTAATAAGCCACCAACAAGCTCTTGCGACTTACTGCGAGTTGAAATTAATACCCCCAAACTTATCAAGCTCATCGCTCCAATAAGCGCGACAATAAATAAATCAAAATAACTGCCAAGCATAATAAAATCGAACAGTAGGTTACATCCCGTGTAAACCACTATTAACATGAACAGGACGATAAAAAGTCTGGATATAAGCTGAGCACTGACAAATTCAAACGCGGTCAATGGGGTGGCTTTAAGGCGTTTTAATACCGAGTTTTTCCGATAGCGAACAATCACATAGCCAACCCCAAATAAGCAACTAAACATCATGTTCATACCAAAGATACCCGGTAAAACCCAATCAATATAACGAATCGCCCTACCGGTGGTGATTTGACGGCCATAACCATCTTGCCAAGACAAAAATATTTTTTCTATTAGGTAACTATTGGCCGATTTTTCATTAACCCAGTATTGGCGACTATCATGGTCGACAATCATATCAATTTGATGGTGCTCTAACTTAAGCATCGCGTCATTTACTTGGGTATAGGACACAAAGTCGATGTATTTTGTTTGCTCAAAATTGTGTTTAATGGATGTATGATTAACAACCCCGACCTTATACACTGAGCGTCCATCACCTGAAAACACCAATGAAAAAATCGCCAACAAGATAACTGGAAACACAATATTCCAAGCCAGAGAGGACTTATCGCGAAAGAATTCGATATTACGAGCTTTTACGACCGCTAAGAAGCGTGAGATTTGAAACACAGCATTACCCTCTAAGTGAATGTCCTGTCAGTTTTAAAAATAAATCATCTAAGTTTGCCGACTTAACCGATAACCCAGTTAAAGAAATATTTAACTCGATTAATTCCCTCAAAGTGGCCTCTACATTATTGGTTAATATCTCCACTTGCTGATTAACCACTTGCCAACCTTTTTGCTTCATTAACTGTGGGTTGATATTCGCCTTTGGGATAAACATAAACACCTCGCTAAAATGTCGCGCAAGCATCGCTTTGGGCGAGCCCTGTTCGATAATGTTGCCTTTGTCCATGATCACTATGTCATCACATAATTGTTGTGCTTCATCCATATAATGGGTGGTTAAAATGATGGTTTTGCCCTTGGCTTTTATGTTTTCAATCAATGCCCAAAAATGACGTCTGGACTGAGGATCAAGACCCGTGGTGGGTTCATCCAAAAATATGATCTGTGGGTCGTTAATTAACGCTAATGCCAACAGTAAGCGTTGGCGCTGACCACCTGAAAGTAGACGGTTATCCCGATTGGCAAATTCCGCTAAATCACAAAGTTCAATAAGCTGGTCAATGGCTATGCTTTGTTGATAAAACGAGGCAAACAAGGTCAACGTTTCTGTAACCGTTAAGTAATCTTGTAATGCGGTATGCTGAAATTGGATGCCAATTAATTGATTTATCTGCTGCTCCCCTTGGGTATGATATATCACTTCACCAAAGGATGGCTTGATAATACCTTCCATGATTTCAATGGTGGTCGTCTTCCCCGCACCGTTAGGCCCTAACAAGCCAAAGCAGTGGCCTTGTTGAACCTCAAACGAAACATTATCTACGGCCTTGACGACTTGCTTTTGAGCACTTTGTTTATCGCGAAAATGCTTTTGTAACTGCCTTACTTCAATGATTGCCATTAGGTGCCCTTTCCTTGCTCATATTGGCTAAAATACAAGCGCTTTATGCTTTGTTTAAGCTGCTGGGTTACGGCCTTTTTACCGGTTAAGTGAAATTCTTGAACTAATTGTTCAACCGAATGTTGTTGAAGCAGCTTTCGTACCAATATATTGATATCACAGTCGTCTTGTTCGAGTGTATTCGTCTGCAGAAAATGAACCAACCAACGCTTTAATTTGGGTGCACAACACGAAAATTGACGATGACCATCAATAAAATCGACTACTGCCTGAGTATCTCTAGCCGGTGTTCGAGCAACGAGTTCCGATGTTGAATATAATAGGGTCACTAAATCAGGGGCTAAAAAAGCAAACTCATCACTGATGTAATAATCTAAGTCTTGATAAAACTGGCCACAAAGCTCTGTCACCACCGTTTGAGCTTTGGTGTGTAACGGCTTTAATACCAACGCGGAGTGCTCACCACTGGCTGCATCTTTTTGAAAACCAAGACGAGCCAATTTAAAATCATTTTTGAGCCAAAAAGAAACTAATGCTCGATTGGCGCCAAAACTGGCACTAACAAAGTCCCCATGTTGAGCACTTGCCCAGTGACTTATATAATGTAAAAACTGACTGCCTAGCTGTTGCTGCTGTAACGTATCTGCAATGGCAATTCGCACAACTCGATAATATTGCTGTTCAAACGCCGATTTATAACCGACATGAGTCAGCAAAGACTGTGGGGTAAAGTGGCCTTTTACTCGACGCTTTCCTTGTTTTATTAAAGTAGCTAATTTCGGCTCGACTCCCCCCTCTTTTAACACCAAGGCAACGCCAACGCAGGTATCATCATTGAGCGCACAATGAATACTTACCATCGGGTCGTCTAGCAACATCTTTAAATCGCTGGGTTTGGTTTGATAGTGGGCAAATACCAATAACGAAAAGACCTCGGATAACCGTTTATCATCGGTTGCTAGTTCACTTGCATCAAGTTCTTTAAATGACAGCTTCGTTAGTGAATGGGTTTCATTGAGCTGCGGCATTTGAGCATTTAGGGCAAAAGCCGTAAAAGTTAATTGCTCGAGTGGATCGTATTCATTCCAGCGCACCGGCTGGTTTATATGGAACTGATTAAAATTGGGGTATTGCTGAGATAATTCTTTAATGAATTTAGTACTAAAGCCCCGCCCAGCGCCTTCATAGCCATGCACGGTTGAGACAAAAACCAAACGATGAAATTGTTTATTTATCGCACGTAGAATCGGTAAAGGAAAACCTGCCGCTTCATCCACCATCAATAAATGGCATGCTTCATGACTTTGCAACAAAGCATCTATTGGCACATAACGAACGCTGCTGGTTCGGTGTTTCACCCTGTTTTTTTCATGTATTGCATCGGGTAAAAGTTGCTTTAAATGAGCAAAAAACACCGACAACGACTGTTGGTGCATACTAGTGATGAGAATGTTTTTATGCTCGATCTTAAGCAAATTAGCAACCGCAAACGCCAAAGCTGTCGACTTTCCTCGACCTCTATCAGCAGTAATAACCAATGGCCTATCACGGTGCCCAGTTACCACTTTAGTAATATGTTCAACCCCAAGCTGTTGTTCTTGGGTGAGCGCAATTGTGGTCGATGCGGGCGTTGAATCTTGCTCTCTTGAAGATAAAATCTGACACCAAGGGATTAACGTGTGGGTTAGGTAATCTTGGCACTCAATCCTTGTTTTTTTAGATCCCTCTTTCCCTTGCTCATGGGTTAACAAGATAACTTCGCCATCCGCTGTGCCAAGACGAATGAGGCGTTGTAAAAAAGCACTCTGTTCAACTTCTAATCGGTCTAAAAACAACCACGCACCACCACCTGCCTTAACGGTTCCGGTTAAGGCTGCAAACGCATCTGGATGAAAACCTTGCTCGCCATGAAACAGTAGAAAATCATATTCACGCCCTAAAAAGTGTCTAAAGTTAACATTATTAGCCAAGTGCACATGGGGGGAAATAGGCTGTTGTGAATTCACTTGCACGATATTTTTAGGCTGGTTTTTCAACGCTTTTTTTTGCGACTCTTGATAGTTCAAAACCTGTATCTTAGGCTGGTTTTGCAAATACCCTAAAATGGCGTCATGGTATTGTTTTAACGCCTCAGATGTGCCAACAAAAATGGTTAGCTTGCGGTGTCGTTGCTCTGTCAGTTGTCGTGCAAAGTGCATAGTTATGGTTATTATTCAAATATTTTATCGATAGTTTATCAAAGAATTGCCTACTTGTATTTGTCTAAGGTTGATCTTTATAAGCTCTGCCTTTAACTACATAGCCCCATTTTTTGACTACGATTTCTGTCGCAATCGCGGTAAATATTAAGCTCTAGCTCGACTTAATAAATTTGCTACTGTGCAATAAGCAAGCATCAAAATTGCATCTATACTTAGTGATAAGCTGATTAACGTGGATGGCATAATGAAAGAAAGTGACGATCTTAAACCGACAAAAAAAGACGAACTTAACATCTTCTTGTTTATCACCATTTTATTAGGCCCTCTCTTATCTGTTGTTATTGTTGGTGGCATTGGATTCACAATATGGATGAGCCAGGTACTATTTTTTGGCCCTCCTACGGGAGGTTAACTGATGTCTTCAACGCCAGAGCCTATTAATCATGGTCGGCGCCGTTTTTTAACAGCCAAAGCCTATAAAAATCACACCATTCACCGCCTGCCATGGGTAGTTAGTGAGCAACGCTTTTTAGATGCGTGTACGCAATGCGGTGATTGTATTTCAGCATGCGAACAAAACATCATTGAACGTGATGCTAAAGGCATGCCCTTTGTTAATTTTAACCAAAACGAATGCACTTTTTGTCAACAATGTGTGGATGTATGCCAACAAGACTTTTTTCGCGAGGTCACTGAAAAGGCATGGTTTAGTCAGCTCAATATCAAAGATAACTGCTTGGCCAAAAGTGATATTTATTGCCAAAGTTGTCGCGATGTCTGCGACAGTGCAGCGATATCATTTACTTTCTCTCAAGGGCCAATCCCTAAACCACAGATTAACCAAGCAGCATGCACCGCCTGTGGTGCTTGCATTAGTACCTGTCCTAATGATTCCACCGAGCTGATCCAGCTTGTTGAGGTAACACCATGAATTCACATCAAGAATACCATGTCGCAAGCTTTATCGCGCAAGTTGATCCAAACCAGTCAGATGCCGTTAAAGCCTGCATTAATGACATTCCCGGTGCCGAAATTCACGCCGAAAGTGCGACTGGCAAAATTGTTTTTACCCTTGAGGGTAGCCACCAACACGAAATTGGCCACAGGGCCGACCAATTAAAATACAAACCCGGCATGCTTACCCTGTGTCCGGTTTATCACCAATATATCGATGAATCATCGGAGTAACTATGAAATTGAACAGACGAGCATTTATTAAGGCTAATGCCGTTGCAATGGCCGCGACCGCCGCCGGTGTTGCTATCCCCGCTGTAGCGTCCAATGTGATCACTAGTTCGGAGTTTACCAATCTAAAATGGGACAAAGCCCCATGCAGATTTTGTGGCACAGGGTGTTCAATCAATGTCGCGACCATGGACAATAAAGTAGTCGCTACCCACGGCGATATAAAATCACCGGTAAATCGTGGCCTTAATTGTGTTAAAGGCTATTTTCTTTCAAAAATAATGTACGGCAAAGACAGGTTAACCCAGCCGTTATTACGAATGTCGAATGGTCAATACGACAAAAATGGTGATTTTACCCCCATAAGCTGGGACCAAGCTTTTGATATTATGGCTGAAAAAGCCAAACAGACGCTCAATGATGTTGGCCCAACAGGTGTCGGTATGTTTGGATCAGGACAGTGGACAGTGCATGAGGGCTATGCCGCCGCTAAGCTATTTAAAGCGGGGCTTCGTTCAAATAATATTGACCCTAATGCCCGCCATTGTATGGCGTCTGCGGTCGTTGGTTTTATGCGCACCTTTGGTATTGATGAACCAATGGGTTGTTACGATGATATTGAAGCAGCCGATGCCTTTGTCTTGTGGGGTTCGAATATGGCTGAAATGCACCCCATTTTATGGACACGTATAACCGATCGCCGCTTAAGTAATCCACATGTGAAAGTCGCGGTGCTGTCAACTTTTGAGCATCGCAGTTTTGAGTTGGCTGACAACCCGATGATCTTTACCCCTCAAACGGACTTGGCCATTCTTAATTATATCGCTCATTACATTATCTCTACTGACCGAGTAAACACCGATTTTGTTAATAAAAATACTAAGTTTCGCCTTGGCAATGACGATATTGGCTATGGCTTACGCCCTGAACACCCGCTTGAGCAAAAGGCCAAAAATAGCGGCAGCACCGCCGGTGGCTCAAGTGCGATGGACTTTAATCAGTTTAAAAAGTTTGTCAGTCGTTACACCGCAAAATACGTTGCTGAACTTTCTGGGGTGCCCGAGCAAAAACTCAAAGCGTTAGCCGAAATGTATGCCGATCCAAATGTTAAAGTAACCTCCTATTGGACCATGGGATTTAACCAGCATACGCGTGGAGTGTGGGCTAACAATCTGGTGTATAATATTCACTTGCTCACCGGTAAAATTTCGACCCCAGGCAACAGCCCGTTCTCTCTAACCGGGCAACCCTCGGCTTGTGGCACCGCTCGTGAAGTTGGTACATTTGCTCACCGCCTCCCGGCAGACATGGTCGTGACCAACCCCAAGCACCGAGAAATGGCGGAAAAAATTTGGAAGCTGCCCTCAGGTACGATTCCACCAAAACCGGGCTATCACGCGGTCTTGCAAAACCGAATGCTAAAAGATGGCAAACTCAATTTTTATTGGGTGCAATGTAATAACAATATGCAAGCGGCGGCCAATATGAATGAAGAAGGGTTGCCAGGTTATCGTAACCCGAAAAACTTTATCGTCGTCTCAGACCCTTACCCAACGGTTACGGCGCAAGCAGCCGATTTGATTTTACCTACCGCGATGTGGGTTGAAAAAGAAGGGGTTTATGGCAATGCGGAACGACGGACTCAAGCTTGGTATCAACAAGTTTCACCACCTGAAGGCGCCCGTTCAGATTTATGGCAATTAGTCGAGTTTTCAAAACGCTTCAACATTGAAGATGTTTGGGATGAAGAGTTACTGGCAAAAATGCCTGAATATCGAGGTAAAACACTCTATCAAGTATTGTATGAAAACGGTCAAGTAAACCAGTTCCCATTATCAGAGATTCCCGACGAACAACTCAACGATGATGCCCGCCATTTTGGTTTTTATCTGCAAAAAGGTTTATTTGAAGAATACGCTATCTTTGGCCGTGATCATGGTCATGATTTAGCACCCTACGACGTTTATCACCAAGTACGCGGGCTACGCTGGCCGGTGGTAAATGGCAAAGAAACCTTATGGCGCTTTAATGGCCAACATGATCCGTACGTTAGAGACGGCAAAGACTTTGATTTTTATGGTCATGAAGATGGTAAAGCGATTATCTTCGCTTTGCCCTATGAACCAGCGGCAGAATCGCCAGATGAAGAATACGATTTATGGTTATCGACAGGGCGTGTTTTAGAACATTGGCATTCGGGCTCTATGACGCAAAGGGTACCAGAGCTTTATAAATCAATGCCTGATGCCTTGGTATATATGCATCCAGATGATGCTCAAGCTCGAAATTTACGTCGAGGCGACTTGGTAAAATTAGTTTCTCGTCGTGGTGAAGTCCAGTCACGTGTCGAAACTCGAGGTCGTAATAAACCACCACAAGGCTTGGTATTTATGCCTTGGTTTGACGCCAGCCGTTTGGTTAATAAAGTGACTCTCGATGCTACCGATCCGCTTTCAAAAGAAACGGACTTTAAAAAGTGTGCCGTTAAAATCGTTAAGGTTTAGGAGATCAGTAATGAATAAATATGTCTTAGGTACACTGTTTAGCAGCAGTCTAATCTTGCTGCTCATGACTATTTCGAGTGCCAATGAAATCGCCACCTTAAGAAAGAATACTGAACTCAGTATTCAGCAAAAACCAGAGCAGATCCCAAAAGTGATTAACGACGACATAAAACAAAAACGCAATTATCCTATGCAACCACCGTTGATCCCTCATCACATTCGCAGCTACGAAGTTGATCTTAAAGTGAATAAATGCATGTCCTGTCATGCCCGAAAACGCACTTCAGATTCCAATGCACCTATGGTCAGTGTGACCCATTATATGGACAGAGATGGCAACTTTTTAGCCGAATTATCACCACGTCGTTACTTTTGCAATCAATGCCATGTTACTCAATCGCAGGTCAATCAGCTTGTCGAAAATACCTTTGAAGATATGGACAACATTTTGCAGAAAAAACTTTCCATTAAAAAAGAGCAGTAGGTAGTAGTATGATGAAAAATTTTTTTATTCGGATTTGGAAAGCCCTCACCCGCCCCAGTGTCCACTTTAGCCTTGGTTTTTTAGTCTTAGGTGGTTTTGTTGCGGGTATTATCTTCTGGGGTGGATTTAATACAGCCCTTGAAATGACCAACACAGAAGAGTTTTGTGCAGATTGTCATTGGGAAAATGTATACCAAGAAACCAAGTCCACAATTCACTTTAGTAACCGCTCAGGGGTTCGAGCAACCTGCCCTGCTTGTCATGTTCCACATAAGTGGACGGATAAAATAGCGCGTAAAGTACAGGCATCAAAAGAAGTCTTTGCCCATATCACCGGCGCCATTGATACGAATGAAAAGTTTTACGCTAAACGTCGTGAATTGGCTGAGCATGAATGGGAGCGAATGAAAGCCAATGACTCTTTAGAATGTCGAAATTGCCATAACTTTGATTATATGGACTATACCGCGCAAAGTAATCGAGCCGCGGAACAACATTCCACTGCTTTAGCAAGTGGTGAAAAAACCTGTATAGATTGTCATAAGGGCATCGCTCACCAACTACCCGACATGGAAGGCGTGGAAGGTTGGTAATGAAAAGTTGAAAACTAAGGCTGAAACTTGCTCGTTGAGGATTGCAAGTTTAACGATAAATAAGAATTATTAGCAGCTTTAAAGTCACAAAATCAAAAGCCTGTGAGCGATACACATAGCGCACAGGCTTTTCAACATATTGAGTTACCAAAGCGTTAACTTGTGCTAGGTTTGATCCTATCATCTAATAAACTTAAACTTTCATCAGCAAAACCAACCCCAGCTTCATGGTATAAGTTAAACACTTTATTGATGCCTAAATCTTCTAGTCTATCTTTTTGATCGTCAAAACGGGCAATCGCCGCAATTTTGCCAGCATAGTTCGCTAAGCGCAGTTGGTTGGTGATATTAATGGTATCTCTAACCGATGGGACGGCAATTAACACCAACTGCAATTTAGAAACATCTAACCCTTCCCAAAAATCACGAGATTCACCATCACCGTAAAAGGCTTGCACCTCCTGAGTTTTTAACCAATCCACTTTCGCCCTTTCGGAGTCTAAACCCCAAACCTTTTTGCCCATTTTCTGTGACAACATGTTGTAAGCACCAATACCAACTCGTCCCATACCAACAACCACAATGGGCGCATCAATAGGCTGGTTAAAAATATCTTCTGGCAGTCGTTTACTGCGCTCAAAATTAAGCAAACTGGGTTTCGTGGCCATAAATAGACGTTCAGAAAAGTTGTAAACTATATTGGTAATAATAAAGGAAATGGCCACTGACATCGCAATAATAACCAACCATTCTTTGGCTAACCAACCTGATTGCACACTTAATGATGCGACAATTAAGCCAAATTCACTAAAGTTAGTTAATACCATTGCGGTTAAAAAGGCTGAACGTACTTTCAGTTTTAGCGCACAAAACAGCGCAAAGAACAGCGCAAACTTAATGGGAAGTAATAAAGTGAATAATAAGGCTATGCTTATCATTTCGATTGTTGGTAACGCGGTAAAACCAATTAACAAGAAAAAGCCTATTAAAAACAGATCTTTAAAGTTTAATAATGATTTATTTATTTCACTGGCTTTAGGGTGGCTCGCTAAGAACATGCCAATTAATAACGCACCTAGGTCACCTTTTACTTGCACTAATTCAAATAACTCGTAAGCCCCCAACGCTAAAAACAATCCCGTAAGAGGGATCAACTCACCGTGTCCGACCAAGCCGATGATGCGAAAAATAATGGGTTTAAAGGCAAATAAAAGCAATAAGGAAAGTGCCCAAATAGACGGGATTTTACCGGTTGCCGCAACTAAAAAGGCCACAGCAATAACATCTTGAAAAACAAGAATACCAATCGCCAATTTTCCGTGCCTGGTTCTTATTTCGCCATGGTCTTCCATCAATTTGACCACACAGACCGTGCTACTAAAACTTAAAGCAAAAATAATGATAAGCGCCGATGTCGTCGCCAGGTCATCAAAAAAATACAGGCCGAGTAAAACAAACAGCTTTAAAATGGCAAAACCTAAAACAAGCCAAAGAGCACTGTGAAAAAGAGCTCCCTGCATCACTTCCGGTTTAATTAAGTCTTTAATATTTAATTTTAAGCCGATGGTAAACAGCATCAATGTGATACCTAAATCAGCCAAAATCTGTAAACTGTCATCAGCAGTGTAACCGAGAAAATTAAGCGCAAAGCCTGCGACTAAGTAGCCAATACTTGGTGGCAACGAAATCATTTTCGCAGCGAGTCCAAATAAAAATGCAACTAAGACCCAAAGAAACTCCATTAAAAAATACCTTTTTTACGACTATTTAACTGTGTCTATTATGTCATGTTTTCGCATAATGTAACTTGCCTTAGATAAAATAATTTCTTTATTTAAGATCCAATAAATTGACTTTTTTTTTGCTAAATTTACTTCGCTTACATAACCTTAACGTAACAATGGATTGAAGTTCGAAAAATAAAACAAGCTGATACCAATGTTCATTGGTACTTTTGTTGTTAAGGATAAGACAACCCGTTTCAACTTAAAGAGAGTCGACGATGAAAACTAAATTTACTACATTGGCGTTTCTGGCGTTATTTTGTGCGCCATCATTTGCAAATCAGTTTATTCAACTTGCAACCCCGTTGGGTAATTTACCTGACGGTAATGTTCAGGGGGTAAGATTTAACCTACTTTATGGCCACACAGATACCGTTAAAGGATTAGACTTTAACCTTATTGGTCTGTCAGATTTAAATAACTTTACCGGTCTTGGTTTGGATGTGTTCGGTGTCCAACGAGTTCGTAATCAATTTAGTGGGGTCTCATTAGGTATTGCTAACTGGCATGATAACTCGGGTAAAGGGGGCGTTTTAGGTTTAATCAACTACACCAAGGGTAATTTTACCGGTGCCCAAATAGGTACTTTTAATTATGCAGGCACCTTAAATGGTTTACAGTTCGGCTTTATTAACGCCACCGGCAGAATCAATCGAGGTGTTCAAATAGGACTGATTAACTACGACGCCTCAGGCACTTGGGTAAGTGATAGCCTTCCCGTGTTTCCTATCATCAACGGTCGATTTTAATTAAAAAAATTATTGTTGTACCCATAAGAGCATTTTAGCGACTATTGCTTGTTGTCAAAATGCTCTTACGTTTTTGGCTTAAAACAACCCGCCATCAAAAGGTAAAACATCCACCCAATCGCCGATGTTAAACTCATCACTGTTTGCAGGTACCTTTATAAAACAATTGGCAATGGCCATACTGGTAAGAACGCCTGAACCTTGATTGTCGGTACGATTAACCACGGCTTGACCTTGCTCATTAGATGATAAAATGGCGCGCATAAATTCCATCCGATACCCTGACTTAGGTATTTTTTTGCCGACCTTAGCTTTAATGAAAGGGGATAAAGTCATACTCTGGCCTTGCATTTTGGCAAGCCCTGGCACCACCAATAACATAAATGTGACCATGGTCGAGACGGGATTACCGGGCAAACCAAAAAATACCGAGTCGGTTAAATGACCAAAAGCGAACGGTTTACCGGGTTTCATCGCTATTTTCCAAAATTCAATATGCCCTAATTTCGCTAAAATATCTTTGGTATAGTCAGCCTCACCGACAGACACACCTCCGGTTGAAATCACCACATCAGCTTGATGAGCAGCCAACTTAAAAGTTTGCTCTAACTCCTGCTTATCATCTTTAATAATGCCAAAGTCAATAACCTGACAATTAAGACGCGAAAGCAAAGCTTTTAAAACCGGCCTATTACTTTCGTAAATTTCACCTTCAGCCAATGCTTGCCCTGGCGGTTTTAGTTCATCGCCGGTTGATAACACCGCCACCTTTACAGGTCTATAAACGTTAACGGTTGGCACCCCTAAAGATGCAAGCAGACCAATATCTACTGGACGAATTTTATCTCCTTGGCGCATTAATACGGTGTTTTGATGGATATCTTCACCTTGTAAACGAATATTGTTACCCACTTTTGGTATTGCATTAACCGTTACCTGATGCTCAACGATTTTGGTATTTTCTTGCATTACCACCGTATCGCAACCTGTCGGAATTTTTGCTCCAGTCATAATACGCACACACTCCCCCGTTTCAACACGGCGAGAAAAAGGCCGACCGGCCATCGCTTTACCAACAAGGGTTAAACTCTGATTGGGGTTATCGCTAAAACTAGACGAATGAAAAGCAAAACCGTCCATTGCGGAATTATCATGCGGGGGCACATTGACCTTGGAAACAACATCTTCAGCTAGAACATGGTCTATACTGTCTTCTAAAGATAGAGTCTTGGTTTCACGGGTACAGTGAACTCCATCGAGTAAAGACGTTAAGGCAATATCAAAAGGCATCAATTTAGGGGCGAAACAAGTATCCGACATAGCGGCTCCTTTAGCGACAGTAGGTGTTCTTTATCCTAATTCAATAAGGGCAAAAGCCAAAGTATTTTGTAAAAATCAGAACCTAAAAACAACAATCAACCAGCTGTTTTTTATATTAATAATGTCAATTCCTAAGACTATAACTAGGACCTAACAGCATCGGGAGAATTGTTATGCTGCATACCAATAAATCGATTTCAATGTCACTTTACGCTTTACCACTTTTATCAATAAGCTCATTATCCGCACAAGCTCACATCGGTGATGATGTAGCCAAAGCCATGACCGAAGCTAAGGTTAACTTGTCTTTTCGATATCGACTTGAATCCGTCGACCAAGACAATCTTGATGAAGATGCTCTTGCCTCAACGTTAAAAAGTCGAGTCAGCGTTACCACAGGTAAAGTCTCTGGTTTCAACGCTTTAGTTGAGGCCGACAACGTTACTTATATTGGCAATGATAGCTTTAATAATACGATAAATGGCAGAGTTGACTACCCCGTTGTCGCCGATCCAAATGGCACTGAAATCAACCAAGCTAATATAAATTACTTAGGGGAAAATTTTACCTTCACCCTGGGCAGACAAAGAATAAACCTTGATGACCAACGTTTTGTCGGTGGGGTCGGTTGGCGTCAAAACGAACAGACATATGACGGATATCGCCTGCAATTTTCGCCTTTTAAAAGCTTTAAATTGGATGCCAGTTATGTGTTTAACGTTAATCGAATTTTTGGTGAAAAGCACCCAACCAATTCTGATTTTCATGGCGATATTGGTTTGTTCAACGCCAAATACAGCATCAACAAAAGTCACAGTTTGGTCTTTTATGATTACTATCTTGATTTAGACAAAGCTATTGCCAATTCAAGCAACACTTATGGCCTAACGTATCAAGGTAACATTGCGTTTAACCGCCTAAATATGATGCTCAAAGCAGGGTTAGCCAGCCAACAAGACACAGGGGATAACCCCAATAATTATGACGCCGATTATTATATTGCCGAAGTCATGTTTAAACTCGCCGGATTCACATTTGGCGCAGGTTATGAAGAGTTGGGTTCAGATAATGGCATCGGCTTTAAAACGCCACTGGCAACACTGCATAAATTTCAGGGCTTTACGGATCAATTTTTAAACACGCCGGCTTCAGGTATTGAAGATTTTTACTTAAAAGCAGCAACCAAGTTTAATAACTTAGATATAGCTCTGGCTTGGCACAATTTTGAAGCCAATAAAGGCAACGCTCAGTACGGTGATGAAATTAACTTTTCTGTGGGTTATAAATTTACTAAGCATGTTTCAACATTATTTAAAGCAGCGCATTATAATGCTGATGACCTTAACAGCGACACCAATAAGCTCTGGTTTATGATCAGTGCAAATTATTAATTAGTCCAACTAACTGAATGCTATTTCACAACATTTTAGATAATTTACTGTAAAAATCGTATTAAGGTGTTAGTCTTAATACAAGAGATTTTTTAATTCGCCGAGCTTTTTTTTCTAAGCAAACACCGTAACCTGTGCTTTGTATGAAAAACTGGCCGCAAGCAAAGTTGCTCTGCACTTACCGCTTGCCAGGGCTAACGGGGAAACCGGTTAGCCTCCCGACTTTGGAAAGGTGACCATGTTAGAAGACGCGTTTGGGCGCAGGTTTTATTACCTGCGCTTGTCGATCACCGATGTTTGCAATTTTCGTTGCACATATTGTTTACCTGAAGGTTATCAATGTGATCATGATCGAAATTTTTTATCCTTAGCTGAAATTGGACGCATTGCTCAAGGCTTTGCTCAACTTGGCACTGAGAAAATTCGGATCACCGGAGGCGAGCCTTCGCTGCGAAAAGATCTGCCACAAATCATCTCCGCTTGTAAACAAACCCAAGGCATAAAAACCGTTGCTCTAACGTCTAATGGTTATAAATTAGCGCAACAGTTTCCAACCTGGCTTGACGCCGGTATCGATGCCATTAACATCAGTATCGACTCTTTAGACTCAAGACAGTTTAACGCCATCACCGGCTCCAATAAGCTCGACAACATTTTATCCGGTATCGATAACGCCTTAACCGCTGGCTTTAAAAAAATTAAGCTTAATACCGTGTTGCTGCGTGAGCATAATGCATACGACCTTAAACCGTTCTTTCACTATGTAAAACATACCCCAATAAGTATTCGGTTTATTGAACTGATGCAAACGGGTGACAACAAAGCATTTTACCAACAACAACATGTCAGTGGACAGCACATCAAAAATCAATTATTGGCCAATGGCTGGCTACCTAACATTAGGACAAAAACAGCAGGCCCTGCACAAGAGTTTTCACACTCAGATTACCAAGGCAGTATTGGTTTAATCATGCCTTATGCAAAAGATTTTTGTAACTCTTGTAATCGCTTAAGAGTCAGCGCCTTAGGAAATGTCCATTTGTGTTTATTCGCCGAACAAGGGCTATCGATTAGAGAACAGTTGCAAGATGATGATACCAGTGCTTTGCAACAAAAATTGGTGGCTTTGCTCGCCGATAAAAAAGCCACACACTTTTTAAAACAAGGTTTTACTGGTGCCACCAAACATTTATCAATGCTTGGAGGTTAGCCATGCGATGTTTAGGTGTTGTACTTGCAGGGGGATTATCTTCTCGAATGGGCCAAAACAAAGCCTTCCTACCCCATAATGGCGCTTCTTTAGAGCATCGTTCGACTCAGTTAACACACCAGACCATGCTCGATTTTAGTACCAACTTATTGGCGCAGTGCCACCTAGATAAAGTCATTGTGAGCGGCGAAAATTGTTTAGGCTTAGCAGATATTGTGCCCCAAGGGGGGCCTCTTTCGGGTATTTATAGTGCAATAAAGCAATATCAGCCTCAGTCCGTGTTAGCGATCCCCGTCGATATGCCTTTTCTTAGCGCAACACTTTTACAAGAACTACGCCTTAAGGGCGAGTTAAGTGGCAAAGCGTGTTACTTCAACCGCTCTTCATTACCCGTTTATTTACCTATTACTGCCGTTGTTGAACAATATTTACAGCAAACATTTAACAGCGCAGAATTTATGAATACTGGCAAAGGCCCGTCTTTTAAAGAAGTATTAAGACGCTCTCAAGGCCAGTCGATACATTTAAAAAATACCAAAGCGCTGATCAACACCAATACGCCTGAACAATGGCGAGCGGCGCAAAAACAAATAATAACAATGTAATTTTGGAAACCTTATGTCTACGACTCAACCATCAAACCATGCGAGCGGTTTTACCCCTTTAAATATTGCGGTATTAACCGTTTCCGATACTCGCACAGACACCACAGATACCTCTGGTCATGCTTTAGCCGAAAGAGCAACGAGCTCGGGTCATCACGTGGTGGCAAAAGAAATTGTCAAAGACGACATATATCAGCTTCGTTATATCATTTCAAAATGGATTTTAGATCCTAATATTCACGCTATTATCAGTACCGGTGGTACCGGCTTTACTCCCCGAGATAATACCCTTGAAGCCATTCAACCTTTATTTGATAAGCGTGTTGAAGGATTTGGCGAATTATTTCGACATATTTCGTTCACTCAAATTGGCACATCGACGGTTCAATCTAGAGCATTTGCCGGTATGGCCAATCAAACCGTTATATTTTGTGTTCCGGGCTCAACTAATGCGTGTAAAACCGCTTGGGATGCGATTATAAAAGAGCAATTAGATGGCGCTCACAAGCCCTGTAACTTTATCCCACATTTGAACCTAGCCGATAATTGTCAACATAGAGGTTAATACGGATGAGTCAGTTTAGTCATTTAAACGCCGCCGGCGAAGCAAATATGGTTGATGTTAGCGCCAAAGATATCAGTACTCGTGTTGCCAAAGCACAAGCACTGATCACTATGAGTGAGCAGGCTTTTCGTTTACTCATAGAAGGTAAACACACAAAAGGCGATGTTTTTGCCGTTGCCCGTATTGCCGGTATTCAAGCAGCCAAGAAATGCAGTGATCTTATTCCCTTGTGCCATCCATTGATGCTCACCAAAGTCGACATAGATTTCGAAACATTGCCGACTGAGCAAACAATTAGAGTGCTTAGTCGATGCAAACTCAGAGGCCAAACAGGGGTTGAAATGGAGGCATTGACGGCGGCATCCGTTGCCGCATTAACCCTTTATGACATGTGCAAAGCCGTCGATAAAACCATGATCATTTCCGATCTTAAAGTATTAGAAAAACAAGGTGGTAAAAGTGGCCATTGGGTGAGTGAATGAAACTAAAAATATTATTTTTTGCAGCCTTTAGAGAACAACTGCAACATGCGAGTTTGGACATCGAATGCCCTCAAGGCGCTACCGTTGCCGATTTGATGACCCAACTAAAAACAAAAGGGGATGTTTGGCAGCAGATTTTTAGCTCTGATGCGATTATGTGCGCGGTTAATCAAAACATGGTCGATGTTGAACAGCCATTATTTGATCAAGATGAAGTCGCTTTTTTTCCTCCGGTAACCGGTGGCTAAGGTCGTTCAAAATGACAAGTTCAAAACCAACTAAGCGACTAACCAAAATCAGTGTGCAACGACAAGGCTTCAATTTTAATGAACAAATGACTGACCTTGAGCAAGGCAATGTCAAAGATGGTGCCACCGTTACTTTTACGGGTCGAGTTAGAGACTTTAACGATGACTCTCACGTCACCCACCTTGAAATTGAACACTACCCAGGGATGACACAAATGTGCTTAAAAAACATCGCTGAACAAGCCAGAAAGCGCTGGTCTTTGGGGCATATTGTTATTATTCACCGATACGGTAAGCTTGCTCTTGGCGATAATATTGTCTTTGTTGGAGTGACAAGTATGCACCGTAAAAGTGCTTTTATGGCGACAGAATTTATAATGGATTACTTAAAAACTAAGGCCCCGTTTTGGAAAAAAGAAGGAACCAAACAAGGCGAGCGTTGGGTTGAAGCCAAACAATCTGATCAGCAGGAAGCGCACAAATGGTAATAAAAAAATTCGCTTTTTTTTATTTTCTTTTGCTCTCACAGCTCCAAGCCGAAACACTTCATGTGGCTGTTGCATCAAATTTTAGCCAGACTTTGCAATATTTACGTGCTGACTTTGAACAAAGCCATCAAGTAAATTTAAAAATATCATCTGCAGCTTCGGGGGTGCTCTATCAGCAAATACAACATGGAGCACCGTTTGATTTGTTTTTATCGGCCGATAAGTTACGCCCTCAATTATTACAGCAAGCCAACCTGACTGTAAACCCGTTACCTACCACCTATGCGATAGGTCAGTTAGCACTGTATTCTGCCCAGTCAAAGAGTCCAATATCGTTAGATCATTTACAGCAATATCAAGGACGTTTAGCTCTAGCCAACCCCGCTCTAGCCCCCTATGGTCAAGCGGCAAAAGAAACGCTCATGAGCTTAGGGCTTTGGCAGCAATATCAACATCGTTTAATCCTTGGCAGTAATATCAATCAAACGCTTTTGCAACTTGACTCTGGTGCCGTTGAATATGGCTTTATTTCTTATAATCAATTACTTGAGACAAAATCAGGGTTTGGTAAACTCATTGATAACAATTACTACCAGCCAATAGAACAACAGATGGTGATTTTGAAATCGAGTTCAGTACCGCAACTGGCACAACAATTTTTAGATTACATGCTAAGCGATAAAAGCCAACAAATTTTGCGCGAACACGGCTATCTAACACCTCATTCGCCAATACTAGTGCCATCACAACACCAGGAAGAAAGCCCTTAACATGGAACTGACTTACGATTGGCTAGCCCTTTATACCACCGTCAAGTTAGCCCTACTGACCACAATCATTTTATTAATACTGGGTACCCCTATGGCCTGGTATTTAAGTAAATTACAGTCCCCGTATAAGGTATTTATTGAGGCCATCGTCGCCCTGCCCTTGGTATTGCCACCAACCGTTCTGGGCTTTTATTTGTTAATTTTATTCTCCCCAAACCACCCTGTAGGTGGCGCCTTTGTGCAACTGACGGGGAGCAATTTAGCATTCAGTTTTAGTGGTATTTTAATTGGCTCAATTATTTACTCCTTACCTTTTGTGGTGCAACCATTACAAAAAGCATTCGAGCAACTTGGTGGCCAATTAACCGAAGCTGCGGCCGTATTAGGGGCCAGTAAAAAAGCGCAATTTTTTTTGGTGGTTTTACCGATGACCCGCGCAAGTTTTTTTACTGCCGCCACCTTAGGCTTTGCTCATACCGTTGGCGAGTTTGGGGTGGTGTTAATGATAGGCGGAAATATCCCAGGTGAGACTCGAGTTTTGTCCATCGCATTATTTGATCATGTTGAGACATTAAATTACGCACAAGCACATCTTCTCGCTTTTAGTTTGCTCATCGGCTCATTTATTTTATTGGCGTTAATTTATCTGTTAAATCACAATCAACGTTCGCCTATTTATCTAGGAGGACGTTAATGAGCCTAGATATCAATGTCGAATTAGATTACCCAAACTTTCACTTGGCTTGCCAACTGAACCTAGACCCTAATGGCATTACCGGAATCCTTGGCCACTCAGGTTCGGGTAAAACCACTTTGCTACGCATACTTGCGGGTTTAAACAGTCACGCTAAAGGTCAGGTGTATTTTAATCAAGAGTGCCTACAAGACACCTATAGCCGCAGCTTTTTACCCACCGAAAAGCGTCATATTGGTATGGTATTTCAAGACGCCCGTTTATTTCCTCATTTATCGGTGATAGAGAATCTACAATTTGCCATAAACAGACAAAAAAGCCCCAAGCTTAAGGTGAATGAAATAATTAAATTAACCGCCATTAACAGCTTATTAGCTCATCATGTCGAACAACTTTCCGCGGGGCAAAAACAACGAGTCGCGTTAGCTCGAGCCTTACTTGCTGAACCGAAATTATTATTATTGGATGAACCTCTAAGCGCCTTAGACACCAAAGCTCGGATAGACTTACTCAACTTACTGCGAAAAATTCACCAACAATTAAAAATACCACTGATTTATGTTAGCCATAACATTAGCGAAATACAGCAATTGGCCGATCACGTATTGGTCATGGAACAAGGCAAAGTAATAAAACAAGGCCATGTCCATCAAGTTATTAATAACCTTGAACAACAGCTTCAAGATGAGTATTCATTACAAACCAGTTTAACCCTTACAGTATGTGAACACTTGCCTCAATATGGTCTAACCCGATTGTCGTTAAGTCCACAATTACCCGAACAAACACAATTGTTTGCCAATTTTTTAGCAACCAATGCAACAAGGGTCCGATGTTTTATTTTAGCCAAAGACATTAATATCAGTCTGCAGCCATTGCAAGGTAGCTCGATGATGAATTCGCTGCCAGGTACCATTAGTACCATAAAAGCGCTTGATGATATCGCCATTTTACTCAAAGTTTCGGTTCAAGCAGTAGAGTTTAATATCACCATTACCCGCTACTCACTTGAACATTTAAAGCTCGCACCGCAACAGAAAATTTATTTGCATTTTAAGGCCAATGCCATTCAAAGTTTTGATAAAGGGAATCCATGTTAACCAGCAAAGAGCAACAGCGATACAGTCGGCAAATGTTATTAAAAGAATTTGGTATCGAGCAGCAATTACAACTAAAAAGGTCACGCGTTTTAATTGTCGGCATCGGCGGATTAGGTAATCCTTGTGCCCTATACTTAGCGGCGGCTGGTGTTGGTAAGTTATTTTTATGTGATGGCGATCACGTTGACATCAGTAATTTACACCGCCAAATCATGTTTCAGCAACAAGATATTGGTGCCGATAAGGTGGATGTTGCGGCCAAAAACCTCAGCAAGCTGAACAATGAAATTGATATTGAAACCATTGATCAAATGATGGATAAAGAGCTATTAGATTATTATTTGCCGGAAGTCGATTTGGTTTTAGATTGCTCTGATAACCTAAACACCCGCTACTTATTGAACGAATTCGCATTAAAGCATCAGACTCCATTAATCAGCGCCAGTGCCATTCGTTTTGAAGGACAACTATTTATCGTCAACCCCAAACAACCGGACTCTGCTTGTTATCAATGTTTTTATCCTAAAACCAAAGGTGAGCCTAATATAAACTGCCAGACTGCGGGGGTTGTCGGACCGGTATTAGGTATTTTAGGTAGCATGCAGGCTTTAGAAGCGATTAAACTGTTAATTGGACTGGCAAATGTGAGCAATCAGGTTAAAGTCTTTGACGGGCTGATTAACCAATGGCAAAGCTTTAACGTTCATAAACGAGAAAATTGTATTTGTGCAGATAAGTCGTAATGTACAGACTTCCCTGATGTTCATTTTAGAATAAACATCAGGGAAATACGAAAGAAGGTAGATTAAAATACTTACTTAAATAAGCCCATGTTTTTATCGGTAACAGCTTCACGCCAACCGCCCAGCCACTGCGACTTTGCATCTAAATTGGTATAGGGACAATTCTCTTTATTCTTACCACTTAATCCAGCTTGATAACCATTAGAATGTGCTCGGTCTAATCGATCGCGTTTTTGTCTTTTCATAAATGAACCCTCTGAACAAAATTGAAGAAATGATGCTGTTGATAACATCAAGTAGAGCTAGGCTCAAACTTATATCTGAGATCTTATGTGTTAAAACGTTTGTTGTTGCTCTGACAGGCCTTAGGGGCCAGTGAATAAATCCATTTTGCGAGCTTTTTATTGCTTTAATTTTGAGCATCACCCTTTAACTATAAGCCTTAGCTCGGCAAAGTTGCAAGATGATAACCTGCAAAAAGTATAGTCGAAGAGCTGATAAGCGCGATCTCAGCAATAAGGAGAAGCTCCGCAGTTGCGCTGTGTTGATTCTGCGTATTTTAAAGGCACATCTTAGATTTATAGTAAACGTAATAAAAACATCATCTTATTTTTATGGGATAATCGACTTCGCACAAAAATAAAAACAGGGAATATATTTTGTTCAATAAATTCGCTTTAAAAAGCAATTTTTCATGAAAGAAAAAATTACTCCAAGAACTAACTTGCCAATGGCCTCAATCTTTTAACAACGGCATTAACATACTTTCTAAACCATTGAGCTTCACTTCGTAGATTAATGCCAACTGCTGTCCTAACGGCCCTTCTGGAAAACCCTTGCCATGAAACCAAACCAAATACGGTTCAGGCAACAATAACAGTTTGCGACCCGAGTACTTACCAAAAGGCATCACTTGATTTACTGCTTTGATCAATTGTTGATGATCCATTTTTCACCTTGTTGCTTATAAAATATAAAGTTGATTGCTATATTGTGTTTGAATTCAAATGATAACATAGGTTTTGCCTTTCTCAGCTAAATCCAACACCAATGTAATCAAACGATTTCAACGACCAAAACCCACATTAACAGGATTTTTTATGTCGCCATCTATTGCTGTACTCGCTGGAGGCTGTTTCTGGTGCCTAGAGGAACCCTTTCGCCGACTTAACGGGGTTATAAACGTTGTTTCTGGCTATATGGGAGGCCAAGTTGAAAACCCAAGTTACCGTCAAATCTGCAGCGGTACCACTGGCCATGCCGAAGTGGTCAAAATCACGTTCGACCCAGCACACATCGACTTTAGAACGTTACTTGAGGTTTTTTTCGAATTACACGACCCTACCACACTAAACCAACAAGGGCATGATATTGGCAGTCAATATCGTTCGGCAATTTTTTACGCCGATGAAAGTCAGCGACAACAAGCTCATGCTTGCATCGCTCAGTTGCAAAATGAAGGGCGTTTTCGCAACACTATCGTCACTCAATTAGCGCCGATACAGACGTTCTACCGAGCAGAAGATCATCATCAAAGTTACTATCAAAAAAATCCTCACCAGCCCTACTGTCAGCTCATGATCCAGCCCAAACTCGTAAAACTTGCTGAAAAACATCGTGATTTATTAAAGCAGGATCAGAGTTGAACCTGCTGGTAAACTTATTGCTTTTGGCAAGGCAACGATTGGCAGCAATCAATGCCGAGCCCCCCCTTTACATTATCACTGAGTAAGCAAAAACGTTGAGCGATGGGTATTGTAGATATAGCCTAGGTTAATACATTAGAGAAAATAGCTTACGACGATATTGGCTGACTAAAGGGTCGCCGTTTGGTAACACCGCCATAATATCAAGCAACAGTTTTTTACTCTCGCCATCGTTTCTATCTTTCAACAACAAGGCGTAAAGCAAAGAAGCCGCTTCTTGATAGCGATTTACGTGATTATATTGCACGGCAAGTTTGCGAATAAGCTCAACATTGTCTGGACTTTGTTGCAGCTGTTGTTCAAGCGCTTGAATTTCTGGTGAGTTAGAAGCTTCTTGCGCTAATTCTAATTTCGCCATCATGGCTTGATAATCACTGTCTTGATCAATCATCTTAATGCTTGCAAGTAAAGACTCGGCTTCTAAGACTTTACCCGATTGCAAATACACATCGGTTAAAGCTAATTTAATGTCTGCTCGTTCTGGAGCAAGTTGGTGGGCTTTTGTTAAGGGTTCAAAAGCATCATTGGCATTGCCTTGCTCAAGTAATTGCTTCCCTTGCAAAAGCAACAGGTCATCTTCTTTAGGTAAGTGCTTGGCTAAGAATTGCTCAATAGTTTCCGCCGTTTGCGGTCCGCTTAAGCCATCCGTTGGTTGACCATTTTGAACTAACACCACCGTAGGTAACGCTTGGATACCAAATTGCTGAGCTATCGCTTGTTGGACCTGACAATCAACGGTTGCAAGAATCATGTGCTCGCCATGAGGCATAACTTTTTGAACGAAAAGGTTTTTAACCTCAACACTTTCTGGAATTTGCTCGGCCCAAAAGGCGACAATAACAGCAGTGTTTTGAGATTCTTCTAATACCACTTGCTGAAAGTTTTCTGGGGTTAGCTCGACAATATTTTGCGACATGATAAACCTATTTACGATTGAGTTTTATTATACTTTCTCTATATGGGCACGGTGACCATTTAACAAGGTGCAGTGGCAATTATTACCAACCTTGGTATACGGATGAGTTCAAATTAGCCTTTGCCGTTTTCATGGTGAATGGCATCAATTACGATCACATAGCTTAAAATCCAAGGCGTATATTGGCTTTGGTAAATATCGACACCATAGGTATCACTGACACTAAACCACTGCTTACTGACTCGAGCAATCACTTCTCTTGAATGATCAGAATGACGAATAAAGAACTCATATTCATGGCTAAAAAAGCTTCCCATCACTTGCAACTCTTTGCCATTTGATTGAATCAAAAATCGGGTTTTAAGTAACGGAAAAAAGGTTTTAATAATGCGCGTTTGTTGCCCTATAACGGCATTGGGGTCATTTTCATCAACTTGGCTAACAACAAACGTAGGGCGAAAACTCAACAGTTTTTGTTGTATTTTAATCTGATGCCCGTTCACTAAATTGGTTAAGGTAAACTGTTTACCTAAACTAAAAAATTTTCCCTGCAATGTATACACGACTTCATTTTGCTCATTGCTTATTTCAAAACACTCGTTTAAAGATAAAAACCTTTGCTTTAATTGATACCTTGCCATGCTCAACTTGCGTAAAAATTAATATATAAACATAACTTTAGAACATATTTAAGGATGTGTGATATACCTATACTAGATGGCTTAGCGACTTTGCCATGCTACAAGGGCAAAAGTTGAACTAATATCAATTGGTGTCACAATAAGGTATTATCGCAGTTGAATTATTAGTAAAGAGAAATTAGATGTCAGACACTCAATTAACACTTACCTCGTTTCGAGACCTTGTCGTAGAAGAAGAGCAACTTTGGGCTCTACAAACGCCTGAGCAAGACTGGGTTATTTGTGAATCAGATCAGCCAGAAATGGATGTGTTCCCATTATTTTCGAGCCAACAAAAAGCAGAAGCATTTTGCACCGACGAGTGGCAAGATTATCAAGCGGTAGCAATAGATCTTGAACAGTTTTTAGAAGAGATTGTTGTTGACCTAGCCGAACAGTCGATTTTATGTGGGGTGGATTGGGAATTAGATCAAGAAGCCATAGAAATGAATGCTATCGACTTTGCAAAAGCACTTGTTGACGCGTAAAAAATAGACCGGTTAAAAAGCTAAAAACACCTATTCTGAGGTTCGCTTTATACTTTAGCTTTTTAACTTTTTTAATAATACTTAACCTAACTTTGCTACCTTAGTCGCGGGTTCTAATCGATCGCCTTGCTTATTTAGAATGTTTACTTCCCCTTCACACACGGCAACGATTGATTTACCTTGCTTAAAGTCTTGCGGGATAATAACTCTGCCACCTTGGTTTTGTTTCAATGTTTTCAATTCAGACTTTAGCTCCAACGTTAACTCATCATAAAAGATAATCGTCACTTGTTGCATTAAAGACTCTTTCTGCTGAAACTCTGACATGCTAACACTCCCTTAAAAGCAATTTAAATTGGCATTTGCTCGACCATCAGCCATATAAGCAAACACCAATTTTGGTTTAATCTATTGTAACACCTTGATTTATTTACTACAACTTAGCAAAGCTGGTGATGTTGGCGTTGTCACTAAAGTGATATCCGCCAGGGTTAGAGTCAGCCCTTCACTGCTGCTTAAGCTAAATGGGGTGTGCACATTCGCCGCATTCAACCCTTGCTGAGTAAAACAACGTAAATCAATGGATAAAGTTTGCCAGCCTTGGCTTGCAATTTGAGCTAACGCCTCACTAACATCCAATTGAATATCACAGTTACCTTTACAGTGCATGCCAACGAATACCGGACCTTGAGGCTGTTGCTCAATATTAACGGCTATCTGCAACTGACTATGGCTTTCGGCATAATCTCTTAAATCGTTAGAAAAGTTACTCGCCAATAAATAAGACGCCTGCTCAGAGCCATCAAATACTAATTTACGCGCATCTCCTTGCACTTTTTTATCCACTGCTTTCACCGTTAATGCACCTAAGGTCATCACGTTTGCAACGATATCTTGGTATTCACCAGCTGAAGCCATGACTTCTTCAAACGGTCTTGAAGCCGAACGTTTAAAAAGAACTAAAGATTGCAGTTGTTGTGAAGCCTGCTCAACAGTCTCATCTAAATTATTTGATAAGGTGGATACTTGGCCATAGTGTAAACCAAAGCCATAAGGCAACAACGGGTTATACTCGCGGTCATGGCGGTTAAGATTGCTTTGGTGCGCTGTTGCAGGCCAAGAAAAGGATAACTTACCAACAAAATCATAATGAATATCGCCATTAGGTTGGCTAAATAATACCTCACTGACGCCACCACCTTCGGTGCCTGGTAACCAAGCGGCAACGAAAGCGTCAGAGGCATTTAGCTCTGGGTTAACCCACAAAGGTCGGCCAGAAATAAACACCGAAACCACTGGGATCCCTTGCGCTTTTAACTTTTTAAGCAAGGCTAAGTCGGTTTTGTTGCCACGCTGATATTCAAGATTAGAAATATCACCATTACCCTCGGCGTATGGCTCTTCACCAAAGACCACTATCGCAACATCTGGCTGTTGCTGAAAATCACCATTTACTGCCAACTCAACTTGACCACCGGCCCTTTGAACCACATCCTCAATGCCTGAGTAAATTGAAGTTCCCCCAGGGAAATCGCTATTTTTATTGCCCGTACCAGACCAAGTTACACTCCAGCCACCACTTTGCTTGCCAATATTATGAGCACCATCTCCAGCCACTAAAATACGTTGTTTGGGGCTAAGTGGCAGAATATTGTTGTTATTTTTTAATAGTACTAAGGATTCACGTACGGCTTGTCGTGCGACATCACGGTGCGCTTGTGCTCCGACTAATTCACCCTTAGCTGATAATGGGCGATTGGCCGGGCTGGGCTTGTCAAATAAACCGGCCCTTAATTTAACCCTTAGTACCCGTGATACAGCATCATCAAGGCGCTGCATTGAAATGATCCCCGATTGCACTTGTTCTATGGTATTTTCTAATAACGGTTTCCAATATTCAGAAGGCACCATAAACACATCTAAACCAGCATTAATCGCTTGCGGACAACTGGTGTTGCTACAGCCGGGGATTTGCCCGTGACCGTTCCAATCGCCCACCACAAAGCCGTCAAAGCCCATTTTATTTTTTAACACATCAGTTAATAAATATTTGTTACCATGGATCTTTTCACCGTGCCATGAATTAAATGATGCCATCACGCTTTGTGAACCGGCGGTGAGCCCTCCCACATAACCTTGGGCATGAATATCAAATAGCTCCTGCTCAGAGGTTGTATTATTACCTTGGTCGATGCCGTTTTCGGTGCCACCATCACCAACAAAATGTTTGACCGTTGAGATCACTCTCTGATCGCTTAAAAAGTCTTTATCTACACGACCTTGTAAGCCATAAACAATGGCTTTTGAATAACTTCGAACAATCTCAGGATCTTCAGAATACCCTTCATATGTACGCCCCCAACGATCATCTCGAACAACGGCCACAGTCGGAGCAAAAACCCAGTCAATACCTGTAACCATGACTTCGGTTGCGGTAATACTGGCGATTTTTTCAATTAAAGCAGGGTTATTAGCTGCGCCCAGGCCAATGTTATGCGGAAACAAGGTCGCGCCAATCACATTATTATGCCCATGTACCGCATCTGTACCCCACATGGTTGGTATAGTTGAACCGTCCAAAGAGTCGTCAATCGATGCTTGATATAACGACTCAGCCAGTTCAACCCACTCTTGAACCGTAGCGTGTTTATTGTTGTTTGGAAAAGAGCCACCACCATTTAAGTATGAACCAAAGCCATATCTACGCATATCTTCAACCGTGATATCTCTAATTTCAGGTTGAATTAACTGCGCGACTTTTTGCTCTACACTCATCCCCTTTAAGATAGACGCTATGCGTTGCTCAATCTGACTGTCTTTTGCAACAGGTAATTCAAGGGTAGGCCAAATATTGATATCTTTAGCAAAATCGCTTTTGGGACGTGTTATTTGTTGCTGTAACACTGAATCATTTTGCTCAGACTGTTGACCACTGTGACAACTTGCAAGTGTGATTGCCAAAGCAACCGATAACACCACTTTACGCACCGAGTTGAAATGATTATGTCTTGTTTTCATTGCTGTTCCTAATCGTCAGGGAAGCTTAATTATGAAGCTTCCCCTGCTCATGATATTGTTGTAAATTGGCCTAGAGTATCAGAAAACAACAAGCTTTTACCTCTCAATAAAGCTGAAGTGCGATTTAAAAACGATAGGTTGTCCCATTGGCCATCAACCCCGAGTTAGATTGTTGAATTGGATCGACTCCTTTTGGCGCTGTTATTGTATGTTGCGCCGAAGCTTTTACGCGCTTATCGATAGCACTTTCGAAATGACGAAATCGCCGAGGTTTTACAGGTAACGCCTCAACAACATAGCGAAGATGGGGTTGGCTACTTTGCTCAAACGGATAGCAAGTCACTAAAATCAGTTTATCTTCGCTATTGCGATATATAGTATCTTTGCGTGTATCGACCACCTTAATGTCAGATACTTGGTAATGAATTACTTTGTTATTTTTTGACCTCAAAATAATCTCTTCTTGAGGATTTAAATATTGTAAAATCGAAAAATGGGTATCGCGATGACCACCAATGATAATATTTCCCGATTGCCCTACTTTTGAACTTAAACCATTAAGCCCGGGGCCAAACGCCAATGCATGACCAGAGTCATTCGACAGTACTATGTGTTCTTGCTTTAAACTGGGAAATTCTATTTTCGCTACCGCCCAAGTGTCGGCCCATGGCCAAGGCTTAGTTAAGTGCCCACTATCATGATGGTGCCAAGAACGCGCTAATAATACCTGCGCAATTGATGCCTTGGCATGAATTGCACCAGCAGAGAATAACAGACCTAGCGCTATGAGCAAAAGCGTCATAAGCCCGTATTTTTGCCATCTGGGCAACGCTTTAGAATACGTCTTGGCTTTTACCTTGTTGCTTTTAAGCTTTATAGTGGCTAAATCTTTTACCGGAATATATTTCATTTTTATCGTTTCCTAAAGGCTTTGGGCGCGGTTTAGTGGTTCAAAATAAACCATGGTAGAGTCACATTAATTTGAGGTATCTTGCTTTTCTGGCTAATCAAAACCCTCAACAATGCCTTTTAAAAAGTTGATATAGAAGGTAATAAAAAGCGATGAAAAATAATAATACAATACCTACTTTTATTTGTTGCCCTGCCTTAGTGGCGGTTTGTGCAAAAACAATGGCTTGTGTTGAACCCAAAGGCATGGCATTAGCGATTATCTGCTTTTTAAGCACGTTACTGGGTTCTCGACTGGCTTGGGTTTCGACGGCAACAAAGCTGGTAAATCGAGACAAAATTTGATGGTTTAAGGCAAGCGTTGTCAGTTGTTGTTCTAACGTTGCAATCTTTTGCGGCTCATTTGTGTGGCGTAATAAAAATTCAACAGAGGTTATTTTGTCACGCGCCCAAAGAGTTCGAATACCCGAGTTTGGCTTGGCTTTATTTAGCCTCAGTCGCTGGTGCCATAACTGACCATTTATTTGTCCTGAAACCTCAACATACTGTTGTTCTTGCTGTGGCCACCGAGCACTTATCATTAACGGTTCACCGGCATATAAGTCTGTTATTTTTAACGGATATGACTCCACGTCATTGGCCGACCAATGAATGCGAATATCGGTTAATAGAGGGCGGTTTATTCGGTCAATGAAAGAGCGCATGGTTTGTTCAACTTCCGCCACCTCGCCAATGTATTGATAAAGCCCTCTGCCCACTTTTGCAGCTTGTTGCATAAAGTAACTGTTCGGCGCACTGCCAATGCCAATAGTATGCAAGCGATTATGGGCAATGGACTGTTCTATAAGAGCAAAAAGCTGTTGCTCATTACCCACACTGCCATCAGTAATAAATACAATCTGATGCAATCGCGCAGCTCCCAAAGGCAAAGATAAGGCCTTGACGATGGCCTCTTCCATTTCAGTACCGCCACCGGCTCTAAGTTCATCCAACCAACTCAAGGCCAAAGTCTTGTTTAGTCGATTGGCTACAACCGCGCGTTGAAATAAAGAGGTAGAGAAGCTATTAAACGAAATAATATTAAATTGGTCAGTTTCTTTTAGTTCCATCACGGCATATTGCAGTGCTCTTTTGGCTTGCCTTATGGCGACTCCCCCCATTGAACCCGACGTATCAATAATGTAGGTCATATGTTTTGGCGTCGGTTTTATGGCTGTTCGCTCTGGCGGATTAAACAAAATCAAACCATAGTCATCGCCATCATAACGTTCTTTAAAAAACGCTGCTTGAGGCTGATCTGAGCGGTTGAATGACCATTGAATAACAAAGTCTCTATCCATAGCGACCGATGACGTTGCTAGGCTGACCTGTTGTTCTTGTCGCTTAATAGGGTGATACAAACTATGAATATTGGTCACTGGCAAGCCCGTATTAAACCGAATATTGATCCCCGCCTGCTGAGCGAAATGCGACGGTAGTTGAGGTGGCGTAATACGACTGGCATCGGGTACTTGCGAACTGACCATGGCCCAACCATGCCCTTGCTCAACCGAGATTGGCCGTAAACCGGCTCGGGTCTTTGAATTCATCCTAGCCAAAGCGCCTGCCCAACCTGGTGTGTCTGAATGTTCTCGCTTTACCCCCTGCATATTAGGGTGATATAAGGTAGAAGCACCTTGGTCTATCGCTTGAGTCTGCTTAGGTATGTATCTAGGGGTTAGCGTTAACGGTAGCCTTAATGAAAATAGTTGCTTGTGATAATCCACTTTTACCAAGTATTGAATGCTTACTTCAATCGCTTCCCCTGGGGGAATGTTGGCGACAGAGCTGGTAAATAAATTTGGTCTTTCTTGCTCAATTAAGGCCGCTTTTTGCCCCTGTTGTTTGGCTTGTTGATATTTTTTTTGCGCTTGTTTTCGTGGTTCAATTTTCCCTTTAATGATGCGTTGGCCAATCACCATTTTCATCGCATTAACAGAGGCACCTTGAGTTAAAGGAAATAGGTAAATTGCTTCAGACCAATAAGGCGATTCGTTGGCAAACGATTGGCTTAAGCGCACTCTCGCAAACATACCGGTGATCTCAACTTGATATTCACTTTTGGTTTTAACGCTTTGAAGATAACCATGCGCGGTTTTTAAAAACAAACTACCACTTTCAACTTGTTGTACGTTTATTTCGGATGCAAGAAGGCTATGCCCTTGAGGTAATTGTGTCGGGGGAACTTCGCTGGCAAATGTGATGCTGGTGAACATCAGCAAGCTAGCAACCACAATATATAAGAGAGATAAGGCGTCGCGAAAAAGGGCTGGTTTAGAGACCGCTTCCCGGCCCTTGATATAATGTGTAGTGGTCATAAATGTTCTCCTTTAATGGCTATCATTAAACAAAAAATTTCTGACCATTTTGGCGCTCAATTCTGACCTAAACACGATAAATAATGACCAATTGTGACAATGGGTCTGCCCAAGGTAACGTCCTCTTTTTCTCGCGTACCTATTGTGGCACTTGTTTTTAACTCCCAGGTCAGCAAGCTATTTCATTGGCAATCGCTAATCACTGGGATAAACTGGCACCTTATGATTAAAATTAGTAAAGGAATTACCATGCAAGTTAAGCAATTACAACGCTTTGGCCTTGGTTTTTTGTTACTGATTGTCAGTGTCTTTTCTCTGGCAGCAGATCAAAAAACAGACCCAAGAGCCGATTATATTCGTGCCAACTACAGTAAGTTTGAATATCAAATCCCAATGCGTGACGGGGTTAAATTATTCACCTCGGTTTATCGACCAAACAATAAATCCCAAAGTTACCCAATCATGATGCAACGCACGCCTTATCGTGTGGCGCCATACGGCAGTGATAAATACAAAACCAGGTTGGGGCCTGATGCCAGCTTTGAACAAGAGGGTTTTATCTTTGTCTTTCAAGACGTTCGAGGCAAATTTATGTCAGAAGGCGAATTTGTTAACATGCGTCCACAAAATGCCCATCAACGTGGTGGTAAATCCGTCGATGACGCCACCGATACCTATGACACCATTGAATGGTTAATTAACAATATTGATAACAATAATGGCAAGGTTGGTATGTGGGGAACGTCCTACCCAGGTTACTACACCTCGGTTGCGGGTATTAACAGTCACCCAGCGTTAAAAGCCTTATCACCTCAGGCCCCTATTGCGGATTGGTTTTTTGATGATTTTCATCGCAATGGTGCTTTTGTCGTGCCTATGGCTTTCTTGTTTTTTGATAGCTTTGATAAAGCGCGCGATGGTACACACGCAGCCTGGCCTGAAAGCATGAAGTCTGTCACCCCAGATGGGTACGACTTTTTCCGTGAGCTAGGGCCTTTATCTAATGTCAATAAAAAGTACTTCCATGGTACGCGTCCATTTTGGAATGAGTTAACTGAGCACCCTAATTATGACGAATACTGGCAAGCTCGTGATTTATTACAACACCTTGATCGGGTGAAGCCTGCGACCTTAATTGTTGGAGGTTGGTACGATACAGAAGACCTATACGGCCCCTTAGCTACCTACCAAACCATGTCAAATGGCAATAAAAAAGAACACATCAAAATGATCATGGGCCCATGGTCGCATGGCCAATGGAATACCGGTAAAGGAGACAGCTTAGGAGAAGCCAATTTTGGCTTTAATACCAGTGCTTGGTTTCAAAGCAATATTTTACTCCCATTTTTCAAGCAACATCTTAAAGACGCAAATGACGCCAATATTGCTAGTGCGACCATGTTTGAAACCGGCAGTAATCGATGGCGTGAATTTGATGTTTGGCCTCCAAAAGCGGCAACAGCCAATACCCTATATTTAACCGCTAATGAAGGCTTATCGGCGCAAAAACCAGCCCGTGGCGAAAGTCAGTACATTAGCGACCCGAATAAACCTGTACCTCATTCGGCTAACATTAGCCGTGGTTGGGACAAACCTTATATGGTTGAAGATCAGCGTTTTGCTGCTCGTCGCCCTGATGTATTAGTGTTTGAAACCGAAGTAATGCAAGAGGATTTGACCATTGCAGGTGCCATTGATTTAAACCTATGGTTTTCTACCACTCAGTCCGCTGCAGATATTGTAGTGAAGCTGATTGATGTATTTCCAGGTAAAGATGTAAATGCCGATAAAGTCGATAAAGCCAATGGGAATCGTCATGAGCTGGTACGATGGGGGGTTATTCGCGGTCGTTTTCGTGACAGCATGAGTGAACCCAAACCGTTTGAGCCAAATAAACCAACAGCGGTAAACTTTGAGCTCTACGATGTGCTCCACACCATTAAACGAGGTCATAAACTGCAAATTCAAATCCAAAGCAGCATGTTCCCGTTTATTGATCGTAACCCACAAAAATACGTCGATAATATTTTTTCAGCCCAACAATCAGATTTTGTTAAAGCCATGCATACCATTTTTCACAATGAAAAATACCCCAGTGCGATTCACTTTAACACCTTGGATTAAGCAATAACAACGCCTAAAAAGCATCATAAAAAAAGGATCTGCTTAGCAGATCCTTTTGCTTAGTCAGAGGGGGAACTTCTGACGGCGGGAGCGAAATAATGGGATTAATGTTCGACTTTAAACGCTAATTGTGAATGCATTGGCGTAACTTTCATGACCACTCGACGGTCAAAATAATTGACTTCAGAATGACTGTTGGCCTCAAGAGGTGCCGTTTCCCCAAATGCGCTTGCAACAATACGTTCTTGCTTTATGCCGTGTTCGAGCAGTAAAGCTTTCACCGTATTCACTCGAGCCAATGAAAGCTGGTAATTATTGTCTTCACTTCCCTGCTTATCGGTATAGCCAGACAAGTCAATGACCAAATCATCGCCATCCTCTAGCAACTTAGCCAACGCCACTACTTGCTCTTTGTAATGTGGCTCTAAGTCACTTGACCCCGTGCGAAATTGCATGCTCATCATAATATTGTGGGCTTGCGCACTGATGCCTTGTTCATATTTCGAGACCAAATTGCTAATCTCTTGCTGATAAGCACTCTCCATGCTTTTTAAGTGTTGATGATGCTGCTTTTTTAGGCTTTTCAATTCAAATTCTGTCGCATTTATATTGTTTTTCAATGTTGTGATCTCGTCGTTATTCACAATACTTTGACCAATAAAATCACCTGCGATTGCGCTAATGAATGCACCTGGAGGCCCCCCTAAAATGCCCCCAATTACCACGCCAAGACTTAGCCCCCAGGCTCTTTCATTTGCCAAGGGCTCTTGTTGCATATCGAATTTAGGCACTGCAGGCTCATTGTTATTAGCTTGAACATTAAGCGTTACCAAGCTTGTGCAAAGCATTAAAGTCGATAGGGTTAGATTCGATTTTTTGTTCATTTGGTTCACCTTTTTAAATCAGTTTGTTAGTGTAGGTTGTTGTTTTGTTGTGTTTATTTAACAACTTAAAAATGACTAAACTGACTTTTAAAAATGAACCTTTAACCATCAATTGTGACCAATTATGACGTTTACCCTATCCTTGTGTTTAATCACTCAATTTTTGATACAGTCAGGTTATAGCAAAACTAAGGACCTTATTTAAATGAGCAAACGTATTGCAATTGTTGAAGATGATGAAGCAATAAGAGAGAACTACGCAGATGCTTTGCGCCAGCAAGGGTTTATTGTCCAAACCTATAAAAACAAACAAAGCGCTTTAAATGCGTTTGAATTGGCTCTACCACACTTAGCCATTTTAGATATAGGCCTGGAAGACGAATTTGATGGCGGATTTGACTTATGTCGTTATCTTAGAGACAAATCCGCTACCTTACCGATTATTTTCTTAACCGCTCGAGATAGTGATGCTGATATCATTAGTGGCTTGCGTCTTGGGGCTAACGACTATGTTAGCAAAACCATGAGTTTTGCTAATTTAAGTGCGCGCATACATGCCATTTTAACCTATTTAAAATGCCTTGAAAAACCGCAGCAAGATGAACAGCAAATTAACCGCGGTGCCCTAACCATTAATATGGACAGGCTGAATATTCATTGGCGCGGCCAGCTTATTAACTCCACCATAACCGAATTTTGGATGGTGCATTCATTAGCCCTAAACCCAGGTCACGTAAAATCAAAGCAACAACTTATGAATGACGCAAAAATATATGTTGATGATAATACCGTGACCGCCCACATCAAACGCATTCGCAAAAAATTCGCCTTAGTTGATAACAACTTTAGTTGTATCGATACGGTCTATGGCATGGGTTATCGTTGGCATGATGAATATTAGAGTTGTCGAGTAAGCAGAAGATGAAAGCATTTCGACTCAGTTTAACCCTAAAGCTGATGTTTGTGGCCAGCTTTTTATTTGCCATTCCATTTATAGGTTATTTTTATATTGGCGCAATGGAGGAGTTATTACGCAAAGGCCAAGAGCAAAACCTGATGGGAAATGCGCGTGGTTTAGCGACTGCGTTGCATGAACGCCCAAATCTTTTTAATAAGCATGCAAGCTATAAGAAAAAATTAGAAACAGGAAAAGATTTTTTCCCTACCCAAATAGACAGCGCCATTGCCCTTGATGGTAACTCAGATGATTGGCAAAATCACATCACTGCAGAAAATACCAATCGCTATAACGCCAACAATCAAGTAAAAAAGCATGACCAAGTCGAGTTTTACTTAGTCCCACCTGAACGTGTGAGCTTGTCTTACACCACCCACATTGGCCGTTATAAAGATCATGTTTATGCTTTTTTTGCGGTGCTTGACGATAGCGTAGTGTATCGCGATAAAAACAAAATATCGGTGTTAAAAAACGACCACCTTGAGCTCGCAACCATTAATAAGCAAAATCAATTGGTTCGTTATATCTTCACCAATTTTGGCCCAGGTTGGACAACCGCCTATGAAATGCCAAGCGATGATAATGGTTATATATTTCCCAGACCTGAAAACCGGATTCAAGGCATGGTTGTTAACAAGGCCAATGGGTATAACATCGAACTTAGGATCCCCAATGAATTGGTCGGCGAAAAGTTTGGCTTTCACATTACCGATGTTGATGATTATGGCTTTGCTCAACCCGCAATTAATATCGGCACTACCAGCACCGAAAAAATCGAGGATTTAGGTACCTTTACCGTGCCTTCCAAACAAATAGAACGAATCATTGAAGCCAGTAAACGTACGCACTCGTCAATTCGAGTGATTGATGTACACCAACGAGAACTGTTGCAAAAAGGCTCGTTAGTCGAAGCGACTGGGGCCTGGATTAATGAAGATCTTACCCGTAATAAACCCAGTTTTTTTAATCAGCTCAAAGATTGGATTTTGGACCCGTTTTATTCACTTTATTTAGTGAAACCTGCAAAAAACTTCATTAGTGAAGACTTTAATCAACGTAAAAACCAAAAGCACATCCTGAATGCTTTAAAAGGTCAACCAGACTCATTTTGGTGGAAATCAAAAGACAATAAAGCGGTGATCCTATCGGCTGCTCACCCGATTTATTTAAACAACAACGTTGAAGGGGTGGTGATTGTTGAAGAAACCACACATGGTATACGCAATATTCGTAACAAAGCCATTGAAGGTATTATCATCACCAGTTTATTGATTGCATTAAGCGTGATTTCACTGTTTATTTACTCGCTATGGACATCGCTGCGTATTCGTAAATTAAGAGATCAAGTAGAACATGCCGTGGATGAGCATGGCCGTATCCAACATCAAATTAAAGCATTTCAAAGTAGCGATGAAATTGGTGAAGTATCGCGCACGTTTGCCAATATGATTCATCAACTAAGCCAATATAACGATTATCTTGAAAATATGTCTTCAAGGTTATCCCATGAGTTAAAAACCCCAATATCCATTGTCAGATCGTCTCTTGAAATGATGGAGCAAAAATCTGGGCATATTGAACAGTCACCTTATATGCAACGAGCAAAAGATGGTATCGAGCGCTTAAATTCGATGTTATTGGCAATGAGCGAGGCAACGCACCTAGAACAAGCGCTACAAACCAGTGATATGTCGTTATTTAATTTATCAGAATTGGTTAAAGGTTGCTCTTTAGGCTACCAGCAAGTGTATCCCGATCAGGCGTTTAATGTTGAAATACTCGACACCGACTTGATGATGATGGGCAGTGATGAACATATTGCCCAGCTTTTTGACAAGATCATCTCAAATGCGGTCGAATTTAGTGCTCATAATGCCCCGATAAACATCCGCTTAAAAGTTGATGGCGGGCATGCGACCCTGGTGGTGAGTAATTTTGGTTCATTATTACCCGCGGGTATGGACCATTCAATCTTTGACCCCATGGTCTCGGTTCGAGACAATACAGCTCGAACAACACCTCATTTAGGCATTGGCTTGTACATCTGCCGAGTGATTGCCCAGTTTCATCATGGTCAGATCAAAGCGAGCAATATGCCCAACCAAAACGGGGTTGATATCACAGTCACTTTACCACTTGCCAAGACCTAATTACCTATTTTTAAATCAAAACTCAATCAAAGATATCGCCTATCTTTACTAAAGCGAGAGGCTAGTTTAACCGCTTATTTAAAATGATTTTCACTTGTTCGTCCTTTTAACCTGTGTACATTTTAAATTTTAATCTTTGATTATTAATCAATTGGTATGGTTTATGCTGAAATATTAATGAGGGTGGTTATCTTAAAGCAAATCGTTAATCGCACAAAATCTGTGCAACCTTGTGCACTCCGATGTCGCAAACTTATAACGTGCACAGATATGGCTCGATATGCAAAGACAAACATCATCTTACTATTTGAGTAATCGACTTTAGAGCAAGCAGTTTTAGGGTATCCAAAGTCATTTGATAAAAATTTACACAACAACAAATTTAGGGACTTTAATCATGCTAACGAAAAAATTCTTTAAAACCAAAGATCAAGCCGAGGTAACCTTTGAATTTAGCCGCGAAGATGTTGAAAAGGTGGCCTTAGTTGGTGAGTTCAGCGACTGGCAACCAATGGCGATGAAATACAACAAAAAAACGAAAGCGTTTCGAACCAAAATCAGATTGGAGAAAAATGCCGCGTTTGAGTTTCGTTACCTGCTAAATGACAGTGAATGGGAAAACGACTATCAGGCTGATGCGTACCAAGCCAATGACTTTGGCTCAGAAAACTCGGTCGTGATGACGTAATTAGTGCAAACAAGGCGCTGTAATTAACATATAAAAAGTTTAAATCTAGACTAAATGTATGAGCTAGCAAAAACTGCCAAACTTTAGTCTAGACTTAAGATAACAATAAAAACTTACCTTTTTTTAGGAGCACTAATGTCGCAACAGTCGAATCGCTTTATTAGTAACTTAACAAAGCAAACTTACGCCTTAATTCTTGCCGGTGGCAAAGGCTCTAGATTACACGAGTTAACGGATTGGCGAGCAAAACCTGCCACTTATTTTGGCGGCAAATACCGAATTATTGACTTTCCTCTTTCAAATTGCATTAACTCGGGTATTCGTAATGTTGGCGTCGCGACCCAGTATAAATCTCATTCTTTGATTCGACATATTAACCGTGCCTGGGGGCACTTTAAAAAAGAGCTTGGTGAGTCTGTTGAAATTCTTCCGGCATCACAACGTTGTGGCGACCAATGGTACTTAGGCACCGCGGATGCAGTTTTTCAAAATATAGACATTATTAAACATGAATTGCCCAAATACGTGATGATCTTATCGGGCGATCATATTTACCAAATGGACTATGGTTTATTGCTTGCAAAACATGTTGCGAACAATGCAGATATGTCAGTTTGTTGCATTGAAGTGCCTGTTGAAGAAGCTGCTGGCGCCTTTGGAGTAATGACCGTTGATGAAAACCACAAAGTGCAACGCTTTGATGAAAAACCCGAGCACCCTTCTGAAGTTCCGGGCAAACCTGGGATTACCCTAGCCTCGATGGGCAACTATGTTTTTAATACCGAGTTTTTATTTGAGCAACTGGAAAAAGCGCATGAGAGTCTCGACTCAAGCTCCGATTTTGGCCATGACATTATTCCCAGTATCATCAAGTCTCATAACGTCTATGCCTATCCATTTATCGACCCAGAAACCGGTGGTCAACCGTATTGGCGAGATGTCGGTACCTTAGACTCATTTTGGGAAGCCAATATGGAATTAGTCGAACCGGTACCACAGCTCAATATGTACGACAGTAACTGGCCTATTTGGACCTTTCAGGAGCAATCGGCGCCGGCAAAATTTGTTTTTGATGAGGAAAATCGCCGTGGTCTGGCGTTAAACTCGATTGTTGCTAACGGCGTGGTCATATCTGGCAGTACGGTTCGAGAGTCATTAATATTTTCTAAGGTGCGAGTAAATTCATTTTGCAGTATCTCTCAGTCGGTAGTTTTACCTGGTGCGGTGATCAATCGTGGTTGTCAAATACACAAAGCCATTATTGATCGAAGTGCGGAGATCCCACCCAACCTTAACATTGGTATTAATCATGATGACGACAGAGCCAATGGTTTTCGGGTGACGAAAAAAGGGGTGGTTTTGGTTACTCGGGATATGATATTTGCATATAATAAAAAACACGCCCAAGACAATTAAATAACCGTCTTCGTTATGAATATGTTTTAGCCTTAACCAAGGGCAAAACAAAGTTTATGGTCAAAAATATCTGCGCAGGTAGTAAACTACCTGCCTTTTTATTTACAGTTTGGTTTTACATAACTGTAAAAATACATCTGTTAGGAAACGTAGTTTGCTTAAAGTATTAATGGTCGCAGCAGAAAACGATGCTCTTCCCAATGGTAAAGTAGGTGGTATTGGTGATGTTATTCGTGATATCCCCAAATTTTTAGCCCAAAAAAATGTGCATGTTGATGTGATTGTACCTGGATATCAATACCAGTCGACAGCAAGTCCATCTGAGCTTTTGCTGCAGTTTGAAGTGCCATTTCGAGAGCAAAAAGAAATTGTATCTTTGTACAAAATCGCCTTAGCAGGGGATAAAAATGTACACCAATATGTGTTAGAACACCCTCTACTGCATGCCGGTAAACCAGGACAAATTTATTTTGATGATGGCGCCGATAAACCTTTTTACTCTGATGCCAACAAGTTTGCCTTTTTCTGTATCAGCGTATGTGAATTAGTCACCAAACATTGGTTTGATCAGGTTGATATTATGCACTTGCACGATTGGCATAGTGCCATGGTCTCGATTCTTCGACAATTTGACCCAACATATAAAAGATTAAAGTCGATTCGCACCGTTTACAGTGTGCATAATTTGGCAATCCAAGGCATTCGTCCACTCGAACATGATGCGTCATCCTTAAAAAGCTGGTTTCCTTGGCTTTGCTATCAGACCAATCTCATTAATGACCCTCGTTATATCCATTGCCTGAACCCGACTCGTGCCGCCATTAACCTTTCAGATGCCGTGCATGTGGTTTCACCAACCTACGCCAATGAAGTACTCAAGCCAAGTGATCCAGAAAATGGCTTTATTGGTGGTGAAGGATTAGAGCTTGATCTTATGAATGCGTTTGAAGAGGGTCGATTATTTGGCATTTTAAACGGCTGTGATTACGATGTAAGGCTACCGAATAAAATATCTGAACTCGAGTTAATCGATCAAATTCAACAGACCATTAGCCAATTTAGCACCAACGATGAAGGTAAATCACAACGTTTAAAGCTCGCAAAAGAGCGTTGTCACAAGTGGGCAAAACAAGCTACGAAAGGCCCTCTGTTGTTAAGTATTGGCCGTCTGACCGAGCAAAAAATTAAACTTTTATTCGCACCATCTCAGCAAGGGTTAGTCATTGACGCTATGATGCAACAACTTGGTGCTTTTGATGCCCGCTTAATTATTTTAGGCTCGGGTGACATAGCGCTGGAGAAAAGCTTAGCTACAGCCATGAAAAAACACACTAACCTATTGTTTATAAATGGTTACTTTGCAAGTTTGTCGGACCAGCTTTATGTTAATGGTGACTTGTTTTTAATGCCGAGCTCGTTCGAACCTTGTGGAATATCGCAAATGCTAGCAATGCGAGCAGGCCAGCCTTGCCTTGCCCATCGTATTGGGGGGTTAGGTGATACTATCGACCACCTGACTAGTGGCTTTCTATTTTCTGGTGCGACAATAAAAGAGCAAACCGACAATATGTTAAGTACCTTAATGATAGCCTTAAAGATGATAACGTCAGCCCCAAGTCAATGGCAAAAAATGCAACATACGGCAAAATCACAACGCTTTTTATGGTCTGATAGTATCAACGATTACATCCAATATTTATACAATCAAAAAATGCACTAGCGATGTTTAAAGTTAAAAATGTGTGGTAGATTTTCGGTAAATCGGCATCAAGTTGAACAGTGGGTGCAAACCCACTTACTCACTGGCTTTGCTTGTGATGACAATCAAGATCTTTGCCCTAGTCAACCAGTAAGCACCTTAGTACTGGGTGATAGTGGTTGGCAACAGCAAGATACACTATGGGGAATAAAGCCGAAATGGGCCAATAAATTAATCATAAATGCTCAGTCTGAGACCGTAGATACGAAAGCCACCTTTAAATCTGCCTTTAATAGGCGCCGTTGTATCGTGCCATTTAGTGCTTGGTACGAATGGCAATCCAATATGACAAAAAAGCAAAAATACCTATTTAGGCCCTTGCACCAAAGACCGCTTTTTATGGCTGGGATATGTTATCAAGCCGCTGACGGTGGTCTCCCTTTACTGGTAACTTTAACGACAGCCCCAACGGTTCAGTGTGAGCAATACCATAAACGGATGCCACTATTGATTGATTCTGAGCAGTTACACCAATGGTTTAAAGTCAAAAACTGTACCATGTTAAGACAAAAACAAGAGACGTTTGACATTCAACTGTCCTGATCGCTTAGTTTAAAACAACACAAAACATCAGACCTTAAGTTTTCAGCTTAAAATACAATCAACGTTGCTCTGACCATACTGCAAACTCATTACCGCTTGGTTCTTTAAAGTGAAAGCGACAACCGCCTGGAAATTCGAATATCTCTTTGACAATCCTGCCACCATTGGCAATCACTTGTTGTAAGCTAGCTTGAAGATTCGAACTATAAAGCACTAAAAGCGCCCCACCATTTTTGGTCGTCGACGCCTTATCTGTTTTATAAAAACCGCCATCTAATCCCTGATTTGAAAATGAGGTATATTCTGCACCGTAATCTACAAAATCCCAGCCAAAGCTCGAAGAAAAAAAGCTTTTAGTCGCATCGATATCTGATGCAGCAAACTCGACATAGTTTAACTTGTTATGTTGTTTCATAAGATTATCTCTATTTTGATTTATAAAGCTAACTGATATTGGCAATGAAAACGCTTGTTCACCCTAAGCGAAACCACAGCGTAGAGTGAACAAAAACAGTAACGCTATTATGGCAAGTTTTACTGGCTAAGGATGCGTTAATCTAGGCCGACTTTAGGCTTGTTCTCATCTCTTTTTCATAATCAGACTCACGGATATTAAAATCCGATGACTGGCGAATATAGGGGTGATCTTCTAAAAAGATTTCAATGGCTCGTTTAACTCGACGGGCAATAAAATCAATTTTATCGTCAAAGAAATTTTTGCGATGATCTTCGCTATCAAAAATACCAATAACTTGGCCATCCGGTGCAAAAATTGGACAGCATAATTCGGATTTCACTTTCGCATCACAACGATAATAAGGCCCGGTGTGACGATCTACATCCGGGATATAATAAGGTTTTCTTTCCATGATCACCCGAGTGTTAATCGACTTTTCTAAATACTCAGCTGAAATTTCAAATTCCGCTTTACTCATTTCGCCGTTATAAACGTATTTCACCAGTTTATCCCCATGGCGAAGATAAATACCAAACCAAAGCACATCGGTTTTGATATGGATCCATTGTACCAGTCGACTTAAACGAGTCAGGAGATCCAACAAATTACGTCGTTGTTGTTCAGACTCGGCATATTGACTTAAATCGTAGGTATTGCCGGGCACTTTAAAAATAGGACAGCTACCATCTTCATTTAATTCAGGCTCAATATAGCTGAGCAAGTGTTGATGGTCGTCAAGAGGGTTAATGGGCTCATATAGTACCCCTAAAATATCAAACAAGCGCATTGGCAATCCTATTTAAATAAAAAACACATAGAAGTTTAGACGTCTAAACACCCATTCATTATACATAACTCATTTGTATTGCCAATAAAAACTATTTCAACAACGAATAAAAATCCGCAGCTATGTTTAAGAACAGATAAAATAAGACTCACCACAACGTTAGAAAAGTTCATCATAAAAAATAGAGAACGAGATGGGCGGGTGAAGCTTAAAGCGTAACGTTGGCATTATGCAAAGCTGATAAAGCTTTAATGATCTAGAGAGAACATGAGGAATAAAAAAGGAGAGTATCATCACTCTCCTTTAAGTTGCCTTTTACTTGGTCGTTATAAGCCTTTGGCTTTATTGGCTGCAGCCTGCATGGCTTTGTCGACAAGGTGTGACAAGCCATCCTGTTGAAAAGACAAAATCGCTTGTTCTGTTGTACCGTTTGGTGAGGTAACCTGCTGTCTTAATTCCGTTAAAGAATGTTCAGATTCCATCGCCATCATCATCGAGCCTAAGCCAGTTTGCAACGCAGCTTGTTTAGCATCTTCTTTGGAAAGCCCTAAGTTCACCCCCGACTCAACCATGCCTTCTAAAAACAAGAAGAAATACGCCGGTGCACTGCCCGCAGTGGCAACAAGTGCCGGCATTTGTGACTCATCATTGAGCCAGACCGCTTTACCTAATAAGCCAAACAACGATTCACAGGTTTCTTTTTCTTGCCCGTCTAATCGACTGCTAGCAACAAGACCGGTGACTCCTCGACCGAGTGCGGTTGGTAAGTTTGGCATTGCGGCGACCACCTTTGCTGGCGGAGCGAGCGCCGTTTCAAGCGCATCAACACCAATACCAGCAGCTACAGAAACCACCAATTTACTCTGCTGTTGATGCTTAATAACATCATTAAGCTCTTTCGACACTTGTACAACAAGGTAAGGCTTCACCGCAATAATGATAACATCCGCAAAGTCAACTGCTTGGCTGTTTTGTTCTGCCACCTTAATATTAAATTCATTGCTCAGTGCCGTTCGAGTCGCCTGCGTAGGCGCACAGACCATAATATTTTGTGGGGCTAAGCCTGATTTTAACAAGCCTTTGAGCATGGCTTTGGCCATATTACCACCACCTATAAATGCAATTTTCATAGGTTAACCTCTTACTTGCCCGGTGCCATTGACTAAGAATTTTTCGGTGGTTAAAGATTCTATCCCCATCGGACCATAAGCATGAAGCTTGGTGGTCGCAATACCAATTTCAGCCCCTAAGCCCAACTCTGAACCATCTGAAAATCTTGATGATGCATTTACCATAACTACCGAGGCATCAACGATTTGTTGAAAACGAGAGGCTGCTTGAGTGTTTTCAGTACAAATCACTTCGGTGTGATTACTACCATATTGACCGATATGATCAATGGCCTGGACGAAGTCATCAACTACTCGCACGGCGATTTCTAAGCTTAAATATTCCTGACCAAACTCAGTGAGCTCTATCGGATTAAATGAGTCAAAATAGGCAGCCAATTCAGCCGGACCATGGATTTTGACCTTCTTTTGTTTAAAAGCGTCCGCCACCATAGGTAAAAAGCGATCGGCGACGTCTTGGTGCACAACCAAGCCTTCTAAGGCATTACACACACCGGTTCGTTGGGTTTTACCATTAAGTAAAATCTCAAGCGCTTTATTAAGGTCGGCATCTTTATCGACATATAAATGACACACCCCTTTGTAATGCTGTATCACCGGAATTTGACTGTTTTTACTGACAAAGTTGATCAGTCCTTCACCGCCTCGTGGGATCACAAGATCGATATGCTCTTTAAGGGTTAATAATTCATTTAGCAGCGCCCGATCTGGGTTCGGAATAACAGAAACAATGTCTTTGGGTAAACCGTATTGTTCGAGTACCTGCTGTAAAACTTGCGCTATCGCCAAGCTACTATTAAGCGCTTCTTTACCACCTCGTAAAATAACCGCATTACCCGATTTAATACAAAGTCCAGCAGCATCGGCTGTCACATTAGGTCGGGCTTCGTAAATCATACAAATAACCCCAAGCGGTACCCGCATTTTCTCAATTTCTAAGCCATTAGGACGGGTACCAAAGTGGCGTTTTGCGCCTACAACATCGGCAAGTGAAGCAACGGTTTCAAGGCCGACGGCCATGTCTTCGATTCGCTCATCGTTAAGGGTTAAGCGATCAATCATTGCGACAGCTAATCCATTAGCGCGTGCATTGGCTAAGTCAATTTCATTTGCTTTGAGAATGTCGCTTTTTGAGTGACGCAATCTTGTCGCCATGTCAGTCAATAAAGAATTTTTTAGTTCAGAAGTTTGAATAGCAAGAATTCGAGCAGCTTTAGCAGCTTGTTCTGCAATAGTTTTTATTTGACTCATTATGACCCCATTAATGTAATATATTGTTTAGAAATAATTGGCTCGGCTTCGTTGTCGAGCTGTTCCGATATGTGTTGATTATCATGAGTAGTCACAAAGTTGAGTAAGCAACTGCTGTAATTTGTTTCTACTCGGGCAAGCTTGTCGCCTCGTTCTTTACGAAGTAACACGACCTCTCCGGCAGAAAAGTCTCCGTTCACTTCCAATAAATCTTGCGGCGTTACCATGACTTCGGAATTCTCAAAGTCAACGGCAAAATCGTCTTTAACCACCAATTCACCTTGTGGGCGAGTGGTATGCTTCATCCAGTGCTTTTGATCTTGCATTGGTGTTTTGTGCGAGTGGAACAGGGTTCCTGGGTTTTTCCCCTGCAATAACGCGTTAAATGTAGCCTCGCTAAAACCATTCACTATATAGGTATTAATCCCATGTGAAACCGCCTTTTCAGCGGCTTGAATTTTTGTTTTCATCCCACCCGTACCGACATCACTGGTTGCTCCACCAGCCATTGCATAAATCTCAGATGATATTTTTGCAACCTCAGGGATAAGCTTTGCATTCTTGTCTACGTGTGGATTCGCGGTGTAAAGACCATTGATGTCTGAACAGATAATTAACGCATCCGCGTGAGCTGCAGTCGCGACCATAGCGGATAGGTTATCGTTATCACCTACTTTAAGTTTGTCTGTGGTCACCGTATCATTTTCGTTAACGATAGGAAGAATATCGTTATTTAATAACGCATCTAAAGTATCTCTAACACTTACAAATCGATTTCTATTTCTAAGATCGGCATGGGTTAGCAAAACTTGTGCGGTATTAAAATCAAATAGCCTATCCCAAGTCGCCATCATTTCTGATTGACCCGCAGCTGCCATCGCTTTTTTTACCGTCATCGCCGACGTATCACCCTGTTTAAATAAATGAGAGCCCGCTGCAACCGATCCCGATGAAACTAATACGACTTGAATACCAGAAGCCTTACAATGAACAATAAAGTTGGCAATACTAAGTAGAAACTGACTACTACAGCCATCTCTGTTTGGGGCGATCAGGGCGCTACCCACTTTAATGACAATCCTCTGCCAGTCATTATTAACTAAATTTTGAATCATGATCAGACCTTATAAATTTTAATGTGAGTAGTAATTTACATTAGGTGTTCGATGAGTAGGTTGTGATTGTTAGCATCAAGCTATTAGCTTTGCTGCACAGTCTTCGTGCACAGTGAACAATCAATAAAAGCGATTAGGTAACGAATTAGGATGGTTTTAACTGAAAAGAATATGCACTGCATAAAAGTGAATTGATAAGCGACATACAACATTTAACTGCTATTTGTGTAGAACAGCGTAAACGTCGGTTTAAAATCATTAGCCTTAAATACAAAGTAAAATTTATTATCTTTATATACAACTCTAAGTAATTTATGACGACTTTGTAGGTTGACATTGAGTTAAAACAACTCTTATACACACCTAGATTTCACTTTAAAATTGGTAAATACACATTATTTACAAGTAATACCAGTCTAAAACATAAAGAACCTAATAGTTTACATTTTACTCAAAACAACACCCTTCAAGAAATTATATTTATAAGACTAACAATTAGTACGCTAACTATCAAGGATAATTTTTAAACGACAAAACAAGCTTAACCCCCTTAAACTAGGCTAAAGCGAAGAATATTTGCCTTCATACTCTTTATCAAGGTGGTTAGAGGTCAAACTATTGCACGTATTTAAAACCATACATTTGAACAAACAACAAGATTTAGGTCATTCAAAAAAATTAAAACGCTGCCTTCATTTACCCCAAAAGAAATACAAAAAACAGCCCTTTAAGAGCAAGACTTTTAAGGCCAGCAGTAAACTTAATCAAAGATCCGGACGTACGATGCTAAGTTGAGTTCACATCCGTATTACGTTAATGTGAATCTAATGTGACATAAACAACCCTGTACAGAGAGATAACCATGACCGCAGTATCGCCAATGCAAAAACAACAAGCCGTGCTTACCATCGAGGATGCCACCATTGACATCATCAACTTACGGCTTAGAACATATATTGGTTTTAACCCTGAAGAGTTGTGTAAACAACAAGACATTGTGATCAATGCCCAAATTACCTACCCTGCAGGTAATGCATGTCATACTGATGAAGAAACTCAAGCTTTAAACTATAAAACCATCACCAAAAAAATGATTGCGCACGTCGAAAATGGGCAATTTAAATTGCTCGAAAAACTCACTTCCGATCTGCTTGAAATTGCAATGGAATCGGAATTGGTTAAATTTGCCAAAGTGACGGTTGAAAAGCCTCATGCCCTGCGCTTTGCCGACTCAGTTTCTTTAACTTTAAAAGCCAAACGTCAATAATGAACAAGTCTCCTATTGTTATAACAGGCGCCGGACAACGACTCGGTTTAGCACTGGCCAAGGAATTAATCCAAGCTGGTGAATCTTTAGTTATCAGCTACCGCACGGAAAAACCATCCATTAAGGCTCTATCCAAACTAGGTGCTCACTGTATCCACGCCGACTTTGCCAGCCAAGATGGTATAAAGGGCTTTATCGATGAAATCATCGGGCATTATCAGTCTATACGTGCAATCGTTCACAATGCGTCTGATTGGCTTGCGGAAAGTGCAGACATCGAACCGCACATTTTAATGTCTAAGATGCTTCAAGTTCATGTCCAGGCCCCTTACCAAATCAACCTTGCGTTAACACCTTTACTAGAGCGTTATTACAACGATACGAAATGCACCAGTGATGTGATCCATTTAACCGATTTTGTGGTAGATAAAGGCAGTAAAAAGCATATTGCATATTGTGCCAGTAAGGCTGCATTAGCAAATTTGACCTTATCTTTTGCTAGCAAACTTGCACCTAAAGTGAAAGTTAATAGCATCGCTCCGGCATTATTGATGTTTAACGAGCATGATGACGAAGCTTATAAACAAAAAGCATTGAAAAAGTCGTTATTGCAAATTGAACCGGGTGAACATGAGGGGGTTAAAGCCGTGCAATACCTTCTAAGCAGTAACTATATTACTGGTCATACCCTACACTTAAATGGTGGACGCAACATTGTTTAAGCAGGTGCAAAACAATATTCGACAAAATATTAGCAAAATGAGAATCCGATGAATACTACCACAAAGCAAAAGTTAGCTGTTTTAACCAAAGATAAAACCATAAGTGACAATGCCACCAAGGTACAAAAAGCACTTGTTAAAGCGGGTCTTGAAACGCCGATGAATCAAAATTCTCATTTATCCGAACAAGAGAAGTACCAACGCATTAAAGTGGCTTTTACCGAAATCAGTGAAGTTTTAGGACTTGATTTAACCGATGACAGTCTGCAAGAGACACCACATCGAATTGCCAAAATGTACGTGCAAGAAGTCTTTTCGGGTCTTGATTACAGTAACTTCCCCAAGATCACTGTGATCGACAACAAAATGGCATGTGATGAAATGGTGATGGTCAAAGACATCGACTTGATCAGTACCTGTGAGCATCATTTTGTTACCATCGACGGTACCGCTAAAGTTGCCTATATTCCAAACAAAAAAATAATCGGTTTGTCGAAAATTAATCGTCTGGTTCGCTTTTTTGGTCAACGACCTCAGGTTCAAGAGCGCTTAACAAAGCAAATTCTAGTGGCGTTAAAAACACTTCTTGATACAGAAGATGTTGCAGTCACCATAAATGCGGTGCATTATTGTGTGAAAGCTCGTGGGGTAATGGACTCTGGTTCTAGCACCACCACCACCGCATTAAGCGGTTGCTTCAAAGAAAACCCTGCGACAAGGGCCGAATTTTTAAGCTGAACAGGCGCTTATGAAAAAAATAAAAAACGAAGCCGCGCTCCTCAAAGCAGCGCTTAGAGTTGGCGAAAAATACGCCATCAACCGAGGCTATAACGCCTTTTCTCAAACCGACGCTGCTAAACAAAAAATAGAAGCTCTCTATCGTTTATTAGTTCACGATAAGCTTATTCACCCTCTGCCCGAAGACCAAGAAGATTTGCTGTCGATGAAGCATAAGTTGGCGCTTTGGATCCAAAAGCAATTGCCCGCAGGGCATGAACTTCTGCAATAATCCACCGGCAAAAAAAAGCGGAGTCATGTGACCATCACTCCGCTGATTTATTCGTTGAGATATTTTGGTAATAGGCTTTATTACTTTCGCGCTAACAGGTGCACCGTACTGGTAGAGCGCTCTAAAAATGCCCCCTCACAATAGCCTAAGTAGTACAACCATAAACGTTTAAATTTTTCATCATAACCAAATTGAGTCAATTCGCTCCATGATGCTAAAAATGCCTCGCGCCAATCGGCAAGAGTGCGAGCGTAATCAAGACCTATATCATCAATACGCTCAACCACAAGTTGACTGTTATCTCTTAGCTGCTCGCACATAAAAGTGATTGACGGTAAAAAGCCACCTGGAAAGATGTAACGCTGAATAAAGTCAACGTTTCTAAGATAATAATCAAACCGTTGGTCAGCAATGGTGATGGCTTGGATCAGTAATTTACCACCTGGTTTTAATCTGTCGTTGCATTGCTTAAAGAAACTCGACATAAACTCGTAACCCACGGCTTCAATCATTTCCACCGAAACCACCTTATCAAACTGCCCTTCAAGCTCTCGATAATCTTTTTTAAGTAAGGTAATTTGTTGCTCAAGCCCTTTTTCTTTCACTCGCTCTTGGGCATAAGCGAACTGCGCGTCTGAGATGGTTGTCGTCGTCACTTTGCAACCGTAGTGCTGAGCTGCAAAAATCGCTAAGCCCCCCCACCCGGTGCCTATCTCGAGTAAATGATCATCAGCCGAGAGCTCAAGTTGGTCACAAATTCGCTTAAGCTTATGCAACTGAGCCTCTGCTAGTGTACTGTTATTATTAGGGTATATGGCAGAAGAGTACATCATTTCAGGGTCAAGAAAACGGGTATATAGTTCATTACCTAGGTCGTAATGGGCAAGAATATTTTTCTTTGAGCCTGTTTCGGTATTTTTGTTGCCGGCATGAAATAACCAATTTTTAACCTTATTGAGCCACGGCATTTTTTGATCTAAAGTATCGGTTGTGCTCTGAGCTCTTGCAAATAACCGAATAAGCACGGTAAGGTCTGGACTTGTCCATTTGTTGGCAATAAACGCTTCGGCTGCACCGATACTGCCCCCCTTAACAAAATCGATATAAGTGGTAGGGTCTTTTATAATAATTTGCGCATGCAATGGCTCAGCCCCTTGCGCGGGATCTGTTCGGCTGCCCAATTGAATGGTGCTACTACCCTCTATAACATCCAGTAAGTCACCCTCAATTTTGGCTAAAACGTTTAAGACTACGTCACGACAACGTTTATTAAACCAAGTCATTTTGTCTATTTGTTGAATATCGGCAATATCTTGCACGGATTTTTCCTTTTCTTTTATCTGCTAAGTGCCAGCACTGGCATTATTTTACTGACCATCGGGTCCTGTTGATTTATCGCGCGCAACTTTACTTTGATAAGAGATGAACGGGATCCCTTTTACAAATAGTTTTGCTGCTTGCCAATAAATGCCCCAAACAATTTTTAGTGTCATTAGTGGTGTCGATAACCAAGTTTTTAGCAAGGCTTGCTCAGTAAAAGCCACTTTTTTTAATGCCAAGGTGGCTTCAAATAACTTTTGTTGCTCAAAGTTACGGTGATTCTCAATATGAACAAGCAAAGAGTCACGATGTGAGCTCGGCGCTTTTACCTGCCATCGATATTTCATGTCTAAGTCCATAAAAGGCGATACATGAAATGCTTTTTCTGTCTCTTTCGGATGTTCTAAGTCCACTAAGTAATAGTGACGCTGATTCCAAGGTGTGTTACTCACTTCCGCTAACATGTAACGACAACCATGTTGCCAATCTTGTTCCGTTTTATTGTTTCCATCGCCGTAGCAAAAATAAAAATTCACTGGGCTAAAATACAAACCAAAACAACGTGTTTGAGCAAGCATCATGACTTTTTCAATCGGCTCTAAACCACCTAACGATTTCACTTTGTTGACAATACGAGCTTTGAGGTTACCTGGTTCACCGATTAAATAATCGGCTTCGTTAAAGCGAATTGGATTCAACCAACGCTTAGAAAAAATGTTGGTTGGCAGTGTTTGTGCCATCACCTCATCGACATCAAAAGCCAACATATAAAGTTGATAGGTAAAATGATGACTTTTAGGCGCGTATCGACGGTGTCGTACCATACCTTTGTATATGGCCGAATTAGGTTGTATTTGAGTATTTTTAGCTAATGGTTTTACTGCTGTCATAGGCGAATGATTACTCATGATGATTAAAGGTGACAGTCGAATCTGGCTGCCACATCCACCGCGCTGCGAACCCCGTCTTCATGAAACCCGTTATACCAATAAGCACCGGCAAAATGCGTATTTTGTTGACCACAAATTTTATTTCTATTGGCTTGCGCTTGCATCGACTCGTTATTAAACACCGGATGGTGATAGGTAAACTCTCTAAGAATTTTGCTTTTATCAATACAGTTCTTTTGGTTTAACGTAACACAAAACGTATGTTTGGAATTAAGCCCTTGTAATATATTCATATTATAGGTCACGCTTGCCGGTTTTGTGCGATCATTGCTAAGTTGATAATTCCAACTCGCCCAGGCTTTTTGCCGCTTTGGTAATAACGATGTATCGGTATGCAAAATAACGTTGTTTGGGCTGTATTTAATTGCACCAAGGACTTGCTGTTCTTGTTTAGACGCATCTTTAAGGAGTGCAAGAGCCTGATCTGAGTGACACGCAATAACGACCTCATCGAACGCTTCACTGTGGTCATCAGCAAAGTCTAAAAACACTTTGCCTTGCTCGCGACGGATCGCGTTTATTTGGCTGTTTAATGTAATTTGTTCTGAAAAGTTTTTGATCAAAGGTTTAATGTATTCTCTTGACCCACCTGGAACAACGTACCACTGTGGCCTGTCACTGATGTTGAGCAGCCCGTGATTATTAAAAAACTGCAAGAAAAATTTCAGTTGGAACTTTTCCATTTGTTGTAATGAACTTGACCAGATTGCAGCCCCCATTGGCAAAATGTAATGCTCGGAAAAAAACTGACTGAATTTATGTTCGCGTAAAAAATCTTTTAAGGTCAAATCTGGTGACATATCCCCCTGTTGCAAGCGATTTTTACAAGCTTTATTAAAACGTAATATTTCTCGTATTAGTCGCCAAAAAGTGGGGTTAAATATATTGCGTCGTTGGGCGAACAAAGTGTTTAAGTTATGACCGTTATATTCCAATCCAGTTTGACAATTGTGCACAGAAAAGCTCATTTCAGAGTCTTGCTTGCCAATGCCAATTTGCTCCATTAAGGCAAGGAATTTAGGGTACGTTTTGTTATTAAAGACAATAAAACCGGTATCAATAACGTGTTTTTCATCATCAATTTCAATATCGACCGTCGCGGTGTGTCCACCAATGTAATCATTAGCTTCAAATACTCTGACCTTGTGTTTTTGAGAAAGTAAGTAAGCACTAGTTAGGCCAGAAATCCCTGTGCCTATAATCGCAATGTTTTTCATTAAACGTTGTTCCTGTTTGTTATTTTTATCCAGAGTTTGATGGGAATATAAGAAAGTGCCCTAAGTAAAAAAGTAAACCGCTTAGGAAACTGAAGGTAATGTTGTCGTTTTTCAATGGCGCGAAAGGTGCGCTTTGCAGCCTCTTCAACGTCCATTAAAAAAGGCATATCAAAGTTATTTTTGTCGGTTAACGGGGTTTTGACAAAACCAGGATGTATTAAACTGACATCAATATCATGTTTTGCCAAGTCCAGTCTTAAACTATTGGCAAGATAGTCCATTCCCGCTTTCGAAGCACCATAAGCTTCGGCACGAGGTAGTGGCAATAATGTAACGCTAGAGCTAATAAAAACTAATTGTCCACCAGGATTAATTTTTTTGATTAGCGCTTCAAGCAAATACCCAACACTGACTAGGTTAGTGTTAACAATATGAGCAAATATGTCACTGTCAAAATGCTTTGCATCATCAATATATAAGCAATCCCCGGCATTGAGAATGACCACGTCTAAAGAGTCGATGTCGCTTAGGGCTGCAAAAACTTGCTCTTTGACGCTCATATCAAACGTCACACTAACACTGTTGCCAGAATACTGCTTCAACTGTTCTAATTTGTCTTGATTCCGGCCACAAGCGTAGACAACACTGTGATTTTGCAAGTAAAGCGTAGCCAATTCTGCACCAAGACCAGATGAGGCGCCTGTGATCAGTACTTTTTTCATTTGCCAGCTCGCTTTTTAACGGCTCGAACTAAGCTTCCTAGAACAGGAATGTGCTCATAAAGCATCGCACCAACATCCAAATAATCTCTGTGGTATATCACTTTCATCCCATCATTTTTAATCATCGATGTCCCCTCTACCGTCACCGGTTTTGCCGAATTAAGTTTAGGGTGAGTAAAGGTCATTCGCCAATAAATAGCGGCACTGTGCTTGGCACAAATAACATCGGTAATGGTAAAAGTACACGATTGAAGGTTTTGGTATAAGTTTGCAAAATATTTCGCCAATGAGTCAAAACCATGGATTTCATGCATCGGGTCAATAAAGTGAATATCTTGGTGGTAAATTTGGCTAAGAAGTTGCAGATTATCAACGCTTAACTGTTGATAAATATCGACAAAATTTTCAACCCACGTTGGGTATTGCTCAGACTCAAGCACCTTATTTTGGTATTCCATGTCCATCGCTCTGGCTTGTTGGTTTAACATACATATCCCATAACATATTAATTTATATTACTTTTATAAAAATCCAAAGCTTTCATTCGCGCTTCTTTGTGGTCCACTATGGCGGGCCAATATGTCGTTATCTGTTGTTGCTTTAGATATTGATGTGGAAAATGTATCTTGGAAGCAGGCACACTTTCCAGCTCTGGCAAATATTTACGAATAAACAAGCCTTTAGGATCAAACCGTTGACTTTGAGTTATGGGATTGAAAATTCGAAAATAGGGTTGTGCATCACAGCCCGTGCCAGCAGCCCACTGCCAACCGCCATTATTTGCGGCTAAGTCACCATCAATCAGGTGTTGCCGAAAAAAGCGCTCGCCAAGTCGCCAATCAACAAGTAAGTGCTTAGTTAAGAAACTGGCGGTGATCATCCTAAGTCGATTATGCATCCAACCAGTTTTAAGCAGCTGTCGCATAGCAGCGTCAACAATTGGGTATCCGGTTCTTCCTTCACACCAGGCTTGAAAATGTATCTTCGAGTTTGGCCAGTTGAGCTGGTCGTATTTCCCATTAAAGTTTCGGTCTTTACTTAACTTTGGAAAGTGATGCATTAAATGACGGTAAAATTCTCGCCAGATGAGCTCGTTCAACCAAACAAAATCTTCACCATCAATGTGGTGTAATATATCTGGGTTGCGCTGTAACAATTGCCTCAGCAAATAACGAGTGCTGATTGCTCCAATGGCAAGATAAGGTGATAATCGAGAGGTACCAGAGCAAGATGGAATATCTCTAAGTTGATGATAATCAGCTAGCTGCTCAGATAAAAAATGTGCTAATTGCTGAGATTCTTGTTCAGGAGCTAAGGGCCAATGAGCTGACAAGGTGTTGTAATGGTTGGCAGTAAAAGACCTTTCGTTATGAGCTTTTGCTAGAGGGGAATTGTTTGGGTCAAAGGCGCTCAGCGCTTGTTTATTAATGTATTCAAAACCATGATCAATAACGTATTGCAACCATGCCCGTTTAAACGGGGTAAACACTTTGTACATTTGGCCGGTTTTATTCAGTACTTTACCTTTGGGGACAATAACATCCGATTCAAAATATTTAAACGTTAAGCCTTGTTGCTGTAAGTTTTTATCACGTTGATTCTCATCCCACTCTAGTTCTTTGTTGGCAATAATCTCAGTGCACTGATGCTGTTGGCAAAAGGATTTTAGAAACTCAACTTGATGATTAAAATCATCAACCTCAGGGGTGATAAGTTCGACATTAAACGATGCAAGCTGTTGCTTTAAAAGCTCGACATGACGCAGCATAAAGTCGATTTTTATGTCTGCCATATGATGATGTTGCCATTGTTGTTTACTGATAAAAAATACCGCAAATTTAACCCTGCACTTTAAAGCATGTAACAAGGCTGGGTTGTCATGTATTCGTAAATCATTGCGAAACCAAAGTAAATGCATGCCCTTATCTCAATGTTATGAACAAAATAAAAAAGGGCAACCGTTTAGACAAGCTTAAAAACAAAACAAAACTTGCTAGGTAACCCTGTTGACTATGGTATGTCTGTGTTAAGTCTAGTGATTAAAAACCATATCGTAATTTTAGACTCTCGGGATGTGGATCCAAGTAATGTTGCTTGGCGAGATATTCTTTTGGAAATTCCAGCAAGTAATGCTTAATCAACGTGAGAGGAACCAACAAAGGCACCAGCCCTTCTCGATAAGCGTTAATGTGCTCGCAAAGTTCATTTTTCTCCTTACCCGTAAGGTGTTTAGAGAAATATCCTTGGATGTGTTGCAAGGTATTGGCGTGATTTTTACGAGTCGCTTTAATTTTAAGGGTCGCCATAAACTCAGCAATGTAGGCATCTGCTTGTTCTTGCAATGCTAAGTCTGCTCGAGCCAGCAAACGTCCCAAACTTTTATAAGACTTCGGGCTATGACTCAATAAGGTATATTTGTAACGACTATGAAAGGTCGTTAACTTATGCTTGGATAAACCTGACTTAACCAAATCTTGCCACGCTTTATAAGCAAACACTCGGGCGACAAAATTTTCTCTAATGATGGCGTCGTTCAAGCGACCGTTTTCTTCGCAGGGCAATAACGGGTTGGCTTTCATGATTTGCTCAGCAAATACCCCCACCCCGTCAGATGTCGAGCCTTTGCCATCTTCGCTGTAAACTTTGACGCGTTCCATACCACAACTTGGGCTTTTAGCACAGAAGATGTAGCCGCTAAAATTTTCTGCAAGTTTGGCGACCCTTTTACCGTATTCGGAAAGGGCATCGGTGACATTACCACTACCATCAGGTCGTGATACTTGAATAACATCATCTTTACGTATTTGCCTTATGGTTGCTCGTGGAATAGGTAGACCTACCGCTACCTCAGGGCAAAATGCCTTGTAATTAACAAATTCTGAGAACTCTTTTTGGCAGAAATGTGATGGTTTGGAGCTTGCATCGAAACGAACGTTTTCACCCAATAAACAAGCACTGATACCTATTGTTATGCTCATAATAAAAATCCCCTCTGTGGCCGTTGATATATTTACGGCAACAATAGGGGATTGGATCAACATAAATTAGATTTAGTAAATCAAACCGCCGATAGGGTTGAGTAATTTATTAACCCCTTTGGTGAAATGCAATGCGTCACTGACCACGGTGTAACACAAACAACCGTTCTCTGACACAGGGTGATGCTCATGTTCTCCATCTAGCATAATAAAATCGCCTGGTCCGTACTAGAGCCTTTCAGTTAACGTGTTGATAAATGTTAGCTGAACAACAAAAAATGTCCTATAATTAATCAGTTACGGTTGTTATAGGGCTTTTTTTATGCTTAAAAAATCTTCAGAGGGGAAAAAAGAGAAAATAATACCTGAAACCTTTGATGGTATTCAGGTGAATTGCTGTAACAATCCTTTGTGTATAAACTACGGTGTTGACCCTCATTACAATAACATAATAAAAAAGAGAAAGTCATCATCTTCTGTATATAAAGTTCAGGCATCGGGTAAAAACTCCCCTGTAATCTTCTGTGATCAATGTCTTTCAAGAGTTCCTATCAAAAGCAACAAGAGTCTTTCAGAAGAGTTTAATAGGATAAATAAATTTAGAGTTGTGGCTAAAACTTGTTGCCCTACAATTGATTGCCCAAATAACAATATCGACATTGCAAATTCTGATTCGTATCGTTTTTACGGCAAAACGGCTGCTGGCTCTCAGCGATACCAATGCCTATCCTGCAAGAAAGTCTTTTCAAAGCCGAATAAAAGAAGAAAGCAAAGAGTAAGCCATAAAAATCGAACTATTTTTAAAGCTATTGTTGCTCAAGTTCCTGTCCAGGGAATTCTTGAAATAGCAGAAATAAATCCAGAAACTTTCTACAACCGAGTCGGATGGATCTATGAAAAGGTTCAAGAGTTTATGGGAGAAAGGGAACTTAAATTTTCGGAAACAGGATGTGACAGGCTTTATTTATCTTGCGATAGGCAAGTTCAAACGGTCAATTGGCCTGAACGAAAAGATAGAAGAATTATTCAGCTTTACGGACTAGCCACTGTTGATAATAGAAGTCGATATGTCTTTGGTTGGGATTTTAATGTTGACCACGATATTTCTCAAGAAGCTATTCTTAATGACCCGATTCTTGAGCTAGAAAAGGATAAAAGACCACAGCATCGAAAATATGCTAGGTTGTGGCTTCCTGATGAATTTAAACAGCAAGAAACTGAATTTTTAGAAAAGGCTTTACACGAGAAAGATCCTAACCCTTTAAAGCTAGATGTAGATAGTCCAGAATACCAAATATGGCTTACGGAATATAAGCATTCTATTCAACTTAACTTAGATGCTATTGATGAGCCAAATGGTGATGTTAGATTGCCAAAACAGGGTATGTTAGTTCATAGCGACTACTCTACATATGCCCACTTTCTTGCCAATAAAGAAATGTTTAAATCAGTTGAAAAGGTTCGATTCTTCGTTGATAGAGAGCCTTCAATACGGAACGCTATTAATATAATTTTTAATGACCGAATTACTGCCAGAACTGCTGATGGTTGGTTTGTTGCCAATGGTAAGAACATCTCTGTAAATCAAAGAACATACATGATTAAACAATTTGAAAGGCAGATGCAGTTAAAAACAGGAATCGCATGGAAAGACTTAGATAACACCTCAAAATATCAACTTATCCAAGAGCTTTACCGTCATGAAATTGAAAACCAAATTCCAATCGAAAATGGTAGCCGAAAAACTTGGGTAAGGTGTCCTATACCAACCATGTACGAACCGCAAAAAATGGTAAGAATGTTTACTGACTTAGGAGATTACAGTGAAGAACATATGATTAATCTTTACCACAAGGCAAGTCTTCATGGTGTTGAGGGTTTCTTTAAGGTGGCTAGAGATAAAATTCGTATGTTTAGCCGAGATTCAACGAGTGCCAGTACAAACAACAAATGGTATGGCTTCAGTCCTTATAGAGTAGATATGATATCAAAGCTATCAGGCATATTTCGCTTTTATCACAACTATATGAAACGAAGAGGTGAGCAACATGAAGTTCCTGCTGTTAAACTTGGTTTAGCCAAAGCACCAATAAAAATTGAATCATTACTATACTGATCAGAACTAAAAAATAAGGCACTGATTAATCAGTGCCTTTTAAAGTTATCTATATTTAACTAGCTTTATCAGTAACTATTTGCTCAACGGAATCATTGCCTGATTGCTTAGGGTGTTGTTTTCCAATATTAGGGGTTACTTTATCTACAACGTTCAAAACTTTATCCCTTAATTCAGGAACATTTTTCATAATGGATTTAAACTGTTCTGAATCAAAAAATTCATGCCAAGGGCTTGAGTGATGATTGTTTTCAAGTAATCTCAATGGTGGCTCTTCTAATCTTGCCAGCGCAGATTCAAACAACCTTGATTCCATTTTTTTATCAATAGTATTAGCTTCCCTTTTATAGCCTTCATAAGCTTTTGACGTTGAGGATTTAAAACCATAATCTTCAGCAAGTTTAAACCTTTGATTTATTTGTTTTGTCGATAACCACGCAAACCACAATGGAGCACCCAAACTAATAAAAGCTAATACAAGATGGATTGCTACCGTACCCCAAGAAAAATTTGGAGCAGCAAGTAAAGTTGTTAGTGCATCTACTCTTGCAGAGCCAATATGCCAAATACCCCACAATGAAAGTAAAAGACCTATTACCCATACCCACATGGCATATGCCATTTTAGTAGCCCTTTGTTCGAATGCACCTGCCAATCCTTTACTGGTGGTAACTCTGTATGCATCTTCACAATTTTCAACCAATTTATCGGACTTAACTTTATTAGAATCTAATGATTCCAATAGCTGTTTTGATTTAGTGTTGGCATCTTCAATTTTTGAAAGGATCACAATGGATTTTTGATTTGCTTTTTCAAGCTCAATACGGGCTTTTTTCAAATCCTCTAAATCAGAAGGTAGAGATTCTGCTGTCTCATGTGCTTCGTTAATTAGCTTGATCTTATTAGTTAAGTCTTCTTCATCGACTTCAATGTTTTGAATTTTTGTGTTTAATGTTTTTAACCTTCTATGAACAGCAGGAGGCATTGCCTTATTATCGTTTTCTACAATCCAAGTTAATTCTGAATCAATAAGCGTTTCAAGCAATTCCAAGGTAATCAAGAAAGAAGATATAGCCGTAGGATAGCTGTTGTGAAATAAGTTAGGTACGCTTCTTGTTTTAAGGCTCTTTATCTTATCTGGAAATTCTTCTAAATATTCTAATGTTGTCTCATCTTCAATGGTTAAATCGGCAATTCTAATCTTTTCTGCTAATGCAGTAGGGATGTACGCTAAGTCATGTCTATTTAAAGCAGGATATGCTGGAGAGTTTTGCATATCATTTATATTTCTGTCGTCATTAGAAATTTTCTCTACCGATAAGGATAAATCGTCTAATGAATCGCATATGTCTTCTAATATCTTTTGCATTTATTACTACCTATTTTTTATTTATGTACTTTTACATAAGAACATATCAATATTCCTTGTCAATAGGAACAATATATACGTAAGATACTGTTATTACATACAAAAAAAGCAAGATGTTGTGGCATCTTGCTTTTTTACTATTTCAACACGTTAACTGAAAGGCTCTGGTCCGTACTCGCCCATTTCATCTTTAAACTGGCCATCGAGTAGAACCGTTACCTCGTAACCTTTGTGGGTATGATGAGGTACTGCCCCACCAGGTTGTATTTGTAACATACTGGTGTGGATGTCCCCTTCATCAAGCTTTAGTCTTGCCCGCGAGAGTTTGCCAACATTTGTCCAACCGCTAAGTTCCATGCTCGCAAGGGCTCTTGGTAATCGGTAGGTTTGATTTTTGACGGTAATATCAACCGGCCCCTTTTCAATCACGGCATCGATATTGGCACTTTCTGTAATTTTGGCGATCATGCTGTCAAAATCAAAGGTTATTTCGCTGTGTTCAACTTGACTGGCACTGCTGGTGTCTGAGCTAAGAGCATTAGGTTGTTCAAAACTTTGCTCTGCACATTGCTCAGTGAGGTTACTCACTTTTTGTTGGCATACGGGACACATTTCGTTATGCATAGCAACCGCCGCCGACATTGATGCAGGTAGCTCCCCTAGCACAAAGGCATTTAATAAATCATGGTTAGGGTGATGTTTAATCATGTTGCTCTCCGAGTTGAAGCTTAAGTTTGTTCAAAGCTAGTCTTAACCGAGACTTGACGGTGCCAAGAGGTAGGTCAAGATGTTGTGCTAATTGCTCTTGCGACATTTCCATAAAATAGAAGCCTTTAACGACTTGTCGCTGATTTTCGGGGAGTTTATCAAGCAAAGATAAGATTTGCTTATTTTGAAGATGGTCTTCAAATTCTTGCTCTTTAACTTCCGCAGCCTCAGCAATAGGCCAAATATCATCACTTAAATTATCTTCTTTTTTAGCTTTGAGTTTACGTAACATATCAAAGGTTACATTACGCATCACGGTATAAACCCAAGTTGTGGGCGCGCCTTTTTCAGGGCTGTATAAGTGAGCCTTTCGCCATACGTTGGTCATGGTTTCTTGCACAATTTCTGCAGCCTGAGCTTCGTTGGTAAATTTACTGGCGGCTATGCGCAAAATTTTGGGAGCGAAAAATTGAAACAGGCCAGTGAAGGCTTGTTTGTCTCGTTTTTCTGCAACAAGTGCTAACCAATTTGCGAGTTGGTTGTGATCTACGGAAGTATTCATACGCTTAGTTGTACCTTTTCCGCGCGTTTGTTGCAACATTGTCGATGAATTTGTTACGTGTAATTGATTCATAGTCGTTCCGTAATCAGATGATTAAATGGTATTACGACAACGCAAAAACATTGGATCACAAAAATTATTAATAAAAAACAAAATACTTAGCACCACAATAAACCACGGCTATTGTAAATACTTGGCCATTTTATTCTCGTCAAGAATTAAGGTCGTGAGAAATTCGACTGCATGGTGAAAACTGCTGTTATCGGCAAAATGTTTTTTATCTTGATATGAAATCGGTAAAAGCTCTAACCACCTAGCACACACCCATTTTGGATCCCAATTAGGGTAGTTAGCATCAGCGTGTTGATACAAAGACGCTAACGACGCGTTGTTGTCCAATAGCTTCTTAAGTTGGCTTTTGAGCTCAGTGATTTGAGTCGATTTATGGTCTAGCCCGTCTGATTGCCAATGCAACTTAGGTTCAACTTCAGCATGAAGCAGTGTGTCTTGGTCTCGCTCAAGACTCACCATGGTCACCAACTGCTTACATTGAACGTCGATGATTAGTACCGAATCTTCTCCCAACTTAAAGTCAATGATATCCACCCAACTCGCCCATTTACCTGGGTAAGTTGTCTCAGACTCATTAGCGTAACAAATGGCAAAACCATCTGTTTTGTTAACGTTTTTCACCATTTTCAAATAACGCTGCTCAAATATCCGAAGCCTAGTGACCCCACCAGGTAAGAGATAAATAGGTAATGGGAAAATAGGGATGTTCATATATGCCTTAAAATGTATTTTGTCACTCTAAATAATTACGTAGCAGAGTGAGTTAATGATCAATGATCGGCCAAATGTTTGTTTAATTGATGAAAGAAACATCCATAAAAAAACGCCCAATCAAGGTGATTGGGCGCAAAGATTACCTTTGACGTATGGCGGCCAAAGGATTTTCGAGTGATCATCTCAGGGTAATGACCACTCTAGGGACAAACTTAGCCCTTATCTAAAAGGTTAAAAGGTTAAAAGGTTAAAAGGTTGATACTTACGACAATACATCAGCTCAAAACTTTGATTTATCATCGTCACGTTACAACACTACAGAGTGTTCAAGTTTTGATATGCAGGGCATTAGCCACTTGCTTATACATACTGGGTTGCTTGATAAAAAGTTCACTTTATACCAAGCAATAAGCTATAGCGTTTAAACAGTCCTTTTACTATTGCGCTAACGTTTCCGTTATCACCGTATCAATAACATGAATCACCCCATTGCTGGTGTATATGTCTTTGGTGATCACGTTGCTGCCTTGGATTTGCAATGACACTTGCGGTAAGTTAACTAGCCACCACTTATCAATAACGCCTTGACCGTTTTGGTCACCGGCTTGGGTATCATTGATAAAGTAGTAAAGTGGGCGTCCTAAATATGCCGCTTGTAATGAACCGTCATCACGGGTAACGACACTCAGGCCCTCAATGTTACTGACATCATTATCGGTCACTAAAACAGGTGGCCAGTTTGTCGCGCAGGCATCATTACAAACACTGCCTGAACTGCCTAAATCGTTGTCAAATACATATAAACTAAATCCGGGTTTCGCTGAGCCTTGACCGCCAACTAAGATTTGTTGTGTTGCATCGTATGCAACTTCATCAGAGCTGGTATTAGAAGCTTTGGTAAAATTGACTAAAGACACGGATACATCGTCATTGGCCGCGGTATTAACCGATGTCCCGTTAGCAGCAAATGCCGTAGTCGATGAAATTTCAGCGCCACTAACCACATGTTGCAATAGTACTTGGCTCAGTGCTGCGGTATCGCCTAACAATGCATTGAGCGTGTCTGTTGGGATTTTGGCAAATGCCGCATTGGTTGGTGCAAATACCGTGAAGGTCTGCTGCTCATCGGCTAAGGTGGTTACCAAATCGGCTGCCGTTAGCGCCGTTACTAACGTCGAGAAGTCTTCGTTGGCGAGAGCGACATCGACAATACTTAAATCCGAAGGTTGTTTTATTTCTGGTGGCAAAATAACTTGGTCAACCACATGAATGACACCATTGTCAGCCATTACATCAGCACCAGATATTAACGACTGGTTGGCGTACAACATTGAGTTATTGAAACTAAGTGCCAAGCTTTGCTGGTTCGCCATGTCGACAAAAGGACTGTCTGATTGAGCAACCCCGACGGCACCATCTGACATGACTTTAGCGCCGCTGACAACGTGATAAAGCAAGATATTCGACAGTGCTTCGGTATCATTTAACAACGCATTAATGGTGTCTTGACCTAGCAAAGCAAAGGCCTCATCGGTTGGCGCAAAAACCGTGTAGTCAGTTTCGAGGTCAGCTAATACCGTATCTAAACCAGTGGCTTGAAGAGCAGCGACCAAAGTGGTGAAATTACCGTTGCCAACAGCCACATCAACAATGCTCATGGCCGGCTCTGGCAATGCCACATCGGCAATTACAACCGCATCAATAACATGGATAATACCATTAGTCGTATTCACATCTTTGGTCACCACATTTGCATCGCCGAAAGTTAACATATCGGTCATCGCATTTACCGCTAACGCAATTTCAGCCTCCGAGGCCGTTGTTGCATTACTCCCGTTTAGCGAATATGCCCTGACCGAATCTACCGCCCCAGGTACAACGTGTTGTAGCAGGATATTTTTAAGCACATCAGGATTGTTGAGCAACAATTGCAAAGTTTCTTGGTCAATCATTGAAAAAGCCGTGTCGGTTGGAGCGAACACTGTATAGGTCATCGATTCATCGGCTAACACCGTATCTAAACCGGTTGCTTGAAGTAAAGACACTAAAGTCGTGAACTGTCCTGCAGATACCGCTGTGTCGACTATATTCATAGTTGGATTGGCTGATAACTGCGGTGGTAATAACACCGCGTCGATAACATGAATCACCCCATTATCTGTTATCACATCGGTTTGAGTAACCGTACTGGTATTAACCAACAGCTCGTTCCCATTTAATGAGAGACCTATGCTGTCGCCGTTAACCGTAGCCACCGTACTGCCGGCACTGGCTATGGCAGCATCAGACAGTACCGTACCCGACAACACATGATAGGTTAAAATATTACTGAGCGTGTCGGGATCGGCAAGAAGTGCATTTATGGTGTCGGTGCCAAGCTTTTCAAAAGCGGCATCCGTTGGAGCAAAGACCGTAAATTCGGCATCAGGATTGCTCAAGGTAGAATCTAAACCTGTAGCTTCGAGTGCCGCGACTAAGATGGTAAAATTGTCATTTGAAGAGGCTACTTCGACAATGGTTTCAGGGGTATCTCTGGAGGAGTCATCGTCGTCATCACAGGCCGTAATCAGAAAAAAGGTCAGTGTAACGAGAAGGAGTTTGGTTAACTTTTCCATTTTTAAATCCTCAGTTGTTCAGTTTTAGCTTGCTCTAACAAGCCACTTTTATTCATTGTTATTAACTACTCATTGACCTACGCGTTTAAAAAATAAACAGATCAATTTTTTTTTGCATCAGTTCACTGTGTAGAAAACAAGATTTTAAACCCAACAAGTGCACCAAAATGTAACGACAATGACGTAGTGAAGAAATGCCCTTAGAGCAAAAATACCCAAAGGAGAATCAAGCAAGGATAAGATGTGGTGATTAAACCAAAAAAATTAAATGGTTACTAAACAAACGGCAACGTAAAGGCTAAGGTTGTTGATGTTTTCGTGATTTTCGTTATCGCCACCGAGATAACGCTTCTATTGGTATTGCGATGGTTAAAACGAGCTTGCTTTGAGGCTAAGTGGATTGAAAACAATGATTGAAGAGATAGGGGTTAAAGTCACCAAAAAGATAAATGCACAGGTAAAGTCAACTGTGTTGTTTAATAAAGTTTATCGAATAAAAATTAAACTCTTTCGGTTTTTCTACGTTACAAACATGCCCGCATTGAGAAATCTCTTGTAACTGGCTTCGTGGGTGAATCGCCACCATCTCTTGTACGGGTCTGATAAACATATAATCATCGGCTCCCATTAAGTACAATGTTGGGGTTGGCATTTCATTCTCACGAAAATACTTCATTAGTGGATTAACATCACCGGCAAGTTTAAACCAGCGTTTAAATTCTTGTTGGCAGAGTTGTTTAGCTTCTCGAATAAATAGGTTACGCGATTCAGCTTGGGTCTTTTTCGGCATCAGAATATAAGCAAATAAGCGGTAAAGCCACATGTAAGGGATGAAGTTTTTACACCTATCACCAATGTTAACCAATATTTGTGAACGAAAATTCAACCGAGTCACCGCACCACCTAAGACCATAGTTCTGACTCGTTGCGGAGCTAACTCAGCCAAGTTTCGAATTAAAATAGTGCCAAGAGATATCCCCACAAAATGAGCACTATGAATTTTTAAATGATCCATTAATTCGATGATATCTAGGGTGACGACTTTAAAGCTGTAAGGGTCTTTAAACACATTCTTTAGTGAAAAACTTTGTGATTTACCATGCCCTCTTAAATCGAGCAATAACAAATTAAAGTGCTTTTTATACTCTTTAATTTGCTTAAACCAAATCGATGAACTGCCCCCAGCACCATGCACAAAGATCACCCATTCTTCACTGGTTGAGTGATGAAAAGTCTTATGAAAAAGAGTTTGGGGTGCTATTGCTGCATTCACTTAAAGATACCACTAGCTATTGTTTGTTAGGCTACATCTTAACAGCTTGTAAACCGTTAAATAAGCACTTTTATTATTTTCTCTGGGTCGAAATATCGTCAAATATTAGTTAAGCCCTTCTTTTTAAATATAAATTAGCTTGAATAAAAAGACGAGTATTTACTTTAACTGCCACCAATTAATTATTGCCTATTTGATTGGGAGTTCAAGAAATTGTCGCAAAACGAAAAAAATAGTTATTAATTGTACAAACTAAAGACAAACACCCAACACCTGATAGAATGACATCCGTAACGTTAATATTTAATTCTTACCGATTTCTTCTGTAATCATGTAAGACAATTCAACTACAGACTTAAGCACGGGATGCTATTACTGTTCATGATGAGCCAGCCTGTACTTAACATAGGTTTGTATTATGGACGCAATAGAATTATTTGGTTTTACCGCATCAGTTGTAGTAGCTATTTCATTAATGATGAAAAATATAGTGCATTTACGTGTCGCGAATATGATTGGTTGCGCCATGTTTAGCGCTTATGGCTTTTCTATTGGGGCCATGCCAGTTGCCCTAATGAATGGTTTTATCATGTTTGTAAATATTTACTATCTATTAAAAATGGTTAAAGAGCATAGCCAAATTAATCAAGCTAAGTCTCTTGCATAATTGCGGTTAAAACAACAGTCAGCTAATAACCTTAGATTTAACATAAAATGGGATCGTATGATCCCATTTTTCGTGGTAGCAATAATGGGCTTGAGTAACGTCTTAGTCGGTTTTAAATACATCTTGTTGAATGTTACTAAACCCCTTAAATTCAAGAGCATTACCTGATGGATCAAGAAAAAATAAAGTTCCTTGTTCACCAGGTTGGCCTTCAAAACGTATATAAGGTTCAATAACAAAAGAATCAATCACCGAGGCTAACCGGTCTGCAAACAAACGCCATTGAGTCATTTCCATCACCACGCCAAAATGGGGAACAGGCACGCCCTTCCCATCAACTTGATTAGAAATATGAGGGACTTTTCCTTCTTTTGAGAGCTGAGAGTTTAAATGCACAACAAATTGATGACCAAACATATTAAAGTCAATCCATTGTGCTGAGCTACGCCCCTCTTCAAAACCTAACTTTTCACCGTAAAATGCTCTGGCTTCTGCGATATCTCGCACTTGAACAGCCAGATGAAAAGGCGTTAATTCCGACATCTATATATCCTATAAAAAAACTGTCATCAATACCTTTATGTTATTGAATAGGTGTACAAAAGTAAAACAGAGATAAGTAAATAAAAACACTAAGTGATAAGCTATAGCCAACTGAATACAGCTCTAGCTTGGTTAACTGTTATTTAACGCGGGTTAATCAAACATATACGTTTTAGAGACATCAATAAGAAAACGTTCGCTCATGGCTTGTCGTCCAAACAACATCATAAATTTCATTTTAGAGCGATTGGTTAAAGTAATTTCAATATGCCAATCCATAGCTGCGAACGAAATTGGTGTTTTAATCACATAGCGCCTCTCTTTAATGCCATTAGAAGAGGTAATATTGCGCGTATCATAAAGTTCACACTGACATTTTATAACCTGATCAATGGGAAAGTATTCTGGTCGTAACTCAAAGCTGACATAGTCTTTGTTATCAACTTTCGTTAATGTCAGTTCATCGACATGAAGGGAGGAGGTTTGTGCCCCAGAGTCGACTTTAACCGGTAAACGAAACAGTCCTAACTCCGGTAAATCAATATGCTCTGCATAGCCTATTAAGGTGTAATTTGTCATAACAATTCATCACTATTTTCAGTTTGTTGCACCAACTCATCTTCAATGCTTTCAATATGATCGGCAATGTCTTCTTCATCTTCAGCAAAATAAGCAATGTGATACATCGCCTCCCCCTCTTGTACCAAAGGAATATTTTGTTTACCAATAATCACCCCACTTTTGTTGGCAATGACTTGACCTAGCACCTCGCCATATGGACTGCCAATATTGGCAACAACCTCACCTTTTTTAACTTGATCACCAAGGTTGAACAAATGACTAACAAAACCACTGGCATTGGCCCGTACCCAACCACTGCTGTTGGCCACAAAAGGCTCTTGAGATGCTTTGGTGCTACGTTTTTTGGGCATCATTTTAAGATGCCTCAGAACATTCACAATGCCTTTGATCCCGGCTCGAATTGAAAATTCATCAAAACGAAGGGCTTCACCGGCTTCGTACAACAACACTCGGGTACCATTTTTAACCGCCGACTCTCGTAATGAGCCATCGCGTATATTGGCATTTAGCACCACGGGAACGGCAAAGACATTAGCCAAAATGCGGGTTTCTTCATCGCTTAAGTCCGCTCTAATTTGCGGTAAATTAGAGCGATGAATTGCGCCAGTATGTAAATCTATTCCATAATCGCACTGGCTGACGATTTCACTCAAGAAAGTATTGGCCAGACGTGCAGCTAATGAACCATTGGCAGAACCAGGAAAACAGCGATTTAAGTCTCTTCTATCGGGTAAATAACGGCTTTGGTTAACCACCCCATACACATTAACCATAGGTACAGCGATTAAAGTACCAGCAGAAATTTTAAAGCCCTTTAAATTGATAAGACGACGGATAATTTCAATGCCGTTTAGCTCATCGCCATGAACGGCCGCACTGATAAACATTGTCGGCCCAGCTCTCTTACCTCGAATAATATATACCGGTAAGTCAATACTCGAGTCGGTATAAAGTTTGGCAACTGGTAAATCAATTTTCTTCTTTTCACCAGGTAAGATAACGTGCTCACCTATTCTAAACTCAGACATAGAATTTCCTTACATATATCAATGGAATGGATCAGCCTTGCCCTTTAGTGCGGTTGGCATGGAATTTGGCATTTTTCTCCAAAAATTCAATTAACTTACTGGCAACATCTAATTTGGTTGCGGTTTCTATACCTTCTAAGCCAGGAGAAGAGTTCACTTCCATCACCATCGGGCCATGGTCTGAGCGCAGTAGGTCTACCCCACAAAAATTAAGTCCCATGACTTGGGCTGCCTTAATTGCGGTCTCACGTTCTTGTTTGGTCAGCTTAACCACTTGAGCACTGCCACCTCGGTGTAGGTTTGATCTAAATTCGCCTTCGGCTCCTTGGCGTTTCATCGCCGCGACCACCTTACCCCCTATGACTAAACAGCGAATATCGGCCCCGCCGGCTTCTTTAATAAACTCCTGCACAAGGATATTGGCATTTAAGCCCATAAAAGCTTCAATAATACTCTCTGCGGCTTTTTCCGTATCGGCTAAAACCACGCCGATGCCCTGAGTACCTTCAAGTAACTTAATGACCAGTGGTGCGCCGCCGACATTGCGAATTAAATCCTTAACATGATCGGCTTGACTTGCAAAGCCCGTTCTGGGCAAACCAACGCCTTTACGTGATAGTAATTGCAATGAACGTAGCTTATCGCGTGAGCGACTGATCGCCACGGATTCATTAACGTTAAACGTGCCCATCATTTCAAATTGTCTCGCAACAGCGGTGCCGTAAAAGGTTATCGACGCCCCAATTCGAGGAATAATGGCGTCGTACACAGGTAAGGCTTTACCATGATAACGTACCGCTGGTTTACTACTGGTTATATCCATATAGCAGTGAAGAGTGTCGATAACATCAACTTCATGGCCACGTTGCTCTGCGGCTTCTTTTATGCGTCGAGTGGAATAGAGGTTTGAGCTTCTCGACAAAATAGCAATTTTCATTCATTAGGCCTTTAATTGTTGGAAAATAAGGGTAAATATTAAATATCTCGCAACGAGATGAACAAAATGAAAGGCGCCTTTCATTAAAACCATAAGTATAGGAAACCTGATGGGTTTTTGATCTTTATTTTTGCAATGTCAAAGTAAAAATACCAAGGAGGCGCTCCCCAAAAACACCCAAAAACCGACCACATCGGTCACTGTTGTTAAAATCACCGAACCGGCAATGGCAGGATCAACGCCAAACTTCTCCAATAACACCGGTATGTATACGCCAGACAACGACGCCACTAGCATATTAATCACAATCGCCAACGCGATAAGAAAAGAAAGCAATGGGTTTTCAAACCAAAAATAACAAATAATAGAAATTAACACAGCCCACAAAAGGCTATTACTAAAGGCAACCAAAAATTCTTTATTTCGCAGTGTTTTCAAGTTACCAGGACTGATTTGGCCGGTTGCTAAACCGCGCACCGTTAAGGTTAAAGACTGGCTACCGGTAATCCCCCCCATACTCGCGACAATCGGCATCAAGACCGCAAGAGCTACGACTTCAACCAATACTTTGTCAAATAAACCTATCACCATAGACGCCAAAAATGCGGTAATTAAATTGATCCCAAGCCATACCGCTCGTCGGCGGCTACTGACCAAAACTGGCGAGAATAAATCTTCGTCACTCACCTTACCCAAATGAGCAAATTGCGCTTCGTAGTATTCTTGAAAAACATCTAGGGCGTCATGAATGGAAAACACGCCAAAAAATTGCCCGTCACCTTTAACCACAGGCAAATAGTTCTTTTGACTGGCTTGAATTAAATTAGAGGCTTCAAGCAAAGATTGTTCAGCATTAATAATGTGTTCATAAACTTGGCACAAGTCCCCTATTTTGGCTTGTTCGTTGGCGTTTAATAGCTCGTTTAATGAAATTTCGCCCAACAATTGCATGTGTTCATCGACCACAATAAAGTTGCTGGTTTCCAAATTGCTTTCACCCGACTTAAGTTCATCAAGAACTGCCGCCACATTTTCTTGCTCATCAATGGTATATACCTGCTGATTGGTGTATCGACCAACTTGCTCTTCATCATAACTTAGCGAGGTTTCGATTTGACTTTTATTGGCCGGCGTAAGCTTTTTAATGATTTTTGACACAGCCTTTTCAGGCAATGACTCAAGAATATCGACCGCCTCGTTATTGGTACCTTGACGAATCGTTTGTTCAATAGAGCCTTGTGGCAGTACCGATAAAAATTGCAGCCGAGCATCTTCGCGCATTTCAGACAAGGTACCACTTTGCAAACGACTGTCGATGTAAGGCCAAAGTGCCAATCTTTGTTCATTGGTTAAGCTTTCAAAAATCCCTGACCATTGAAACGCATTTAACTGCTCATATTGTTCGCCAAGCTCTAATGGCTCGCTTTCCAGTAGTTCAATCAATTCATCTAAATCTACCGCCGAATTAACTGTTTCCACACGTTCCCCCTCTAAGGTAAAATATCAGTCCTGCTCGGCTCAAAGCTTTAAAGCACGCTGCTGTGGCAAAAATGCACTGTAAGTAACGCATTGATGTATTTATAAAATATGCTTAAGTTTAGAATATATCTTTAGATTGAATTTTTTCCTAGGAAAAGCAGAAAAATATCTCAATTAATTATCGCTTATTAATATCACCCTTAAGCCCTTAAGTAGCCCAGAATGCAACGAACTCGTTTAGATAAATTTATCAGCCAAAAACTTGCCATAAGCCGACGAGATGTTCGTTTAATGTTGGCGCAAAAACGGGTCTTAGTTGATGGCCAAGTTGCCGAGAATATTGGTCAAATTGTTGATAAATTCAGTTATATCCGTTTTGATGATAAGATATTAAGCCAACAATGCGCTTATTATTTAATGCTTAGTAAGCCTAAAGGGGTGGTTTGCGCGACCAAAGATGATGAACACACCACGGTGATAGATTTATTAGACAATACGCAATTTCCATTTAAATCACACTTACATATTGTTGGCCGACTCGATAAAAACACCACAGGTTTGGTACTATTAACCAATAACAGTGAGTGGGCAGAAAGCATAACTCAACCAGAACATAAAATTGATAAACATTACTTAGTAACGGTTCAAAACCCTCTTGATGAACACTACATTGATGCGTTTGCCAACGGGATGTATTTTGGCTACGAAAATATAACCACCTTGCCGGCGAAAATGCTGATCACATCGACTTATCAAGCTCAAGTGTGGTTAAAAGAAGGAAAGTATCATCAAATAAAGCGGATGTTCGGTCGATTTCAAAACCCGGTAATTCAATTGCACCGACAAGCCATTGGCGATTTGTCACTTGACAATAATCTTGCTGTTGGCGAGGCGCGCCATTTAACCCAAGCTGAAGTAAACTTATTCGGCTCATCAAACCAGCCATAACAAGATGATTGAAAAATGCGATTAAAAGCTCGCACCTTACCTTAGCTTTTAGTGTAAAATAGAGCTATTGCCTTCAACAAGAGATAGCCATGAGCAAATCCCCTAAATATACCTTTCGCGTCAGTGAAAAACGTAACAATACGTGGACCGCTGAAATTCAACGTCAAGCCACTTCAAGTAAAAAAGTTGTATCAAAAAGACAAACCGGTTTTGCTACTAAAGACGAGGCCAGCGCCTGGGCCGAACAACATTTAGCACAGTTAATAGAAAACTTAGTGAATCGTAATAAAGAGCGTGATCAAAGTCGCCTTCAGCAGTACAGTCAAAAGCAACAACAAAAACAAACAACGGCCACTACAAATAAAGCGTTGAACGAGCCCCACCATGGCAAGGAACAAGACACTGTTGATGGTGATGTTGATGCTGATGAACTCGACAATAACCATAATGAAGTGATGTTTGACTTTGAGCGTGAACTCTTAGAACAAGAAGCACCAACAACGCAAGGCAACAAGAAAAAAACCAAAGTAAAGGCAAGAAAAAGCGCCAAAGAACAGGCTATAGCAGATAAAGACGCGTTAAAGAAAGCGAATGAAACCGTTGATGGTAGCGAAGCTGTTAACGATATTTACCGCCAAAAATAAACTGTACTAAGCGGATATTGCAGCTAAATTTATCTGTCCAATAAGGCAAATAATTTACCGTTGAAATTAACACCTTGACATAAGGGCAAGTAATAATATTGCTCGCCCTTATTACATTATTTACACTAATGAGCGCCTAGCAAACAGTGACAACAACAAAAGCGATGTGCCCTAAGTTGTCAGTGTGAACTGCCGTCTTTATTGGGAATATAGGTACTAACGAGCTAAAACATCAACGCGTTGGCTTGCAACAATATTGTCCAAGCTATTTCCGACATGAACCACAAACTCTCCAGGCTCCGTCACCCAAGCTCCTTGATCTTCACGCCAAAACGCAAACGCTCTAGGGTTAATGTTAATCGTCACTGTTTTTACCTCTCCCGGCTCAAGGTAAACCTTAGTAAAGCCTTTTAATGCTTTTATCGGCATTGGTACGCTGGCGTTAACATCTTGTAAGTAAACCTGAACCACTTCGGCACCAGGGTACTTGCCGACATTAGCCACCCTTACATTGACTTCTAAGTCTTGGTCCGCAAACAAGGTTGTTTTATTTACTCTAAGACGATCAAGCTTAAACTGGGTATACGATAAGCCATGGCCAAAACTAAACATCGGTTTAATGTTTTGCTGTTCAAACCAACGATAACCAATAAAAACGCCTTCTTTGTATAACGATTCTTTGGCATTGTAATCATTTAAAGCGATGGGGGCTGAGTGCTCTAATTTTTCTGGTAATGTGATCGGTAACTTGCCCGATGGATTTACATCACCAAATAGCACATCGGCAAATGCATTGCCCGCTTCCATGCCACCATACCAGCCCCAAACGATGGTGCTGGCCTTTTGATGCCAAGGCATTTCAACAGCCGAGCCCGCCACCATAAAAATAACAGTATTATCATTGACCGCTAAAAGCTTATTAATGACCTCGTCTTGCCCACCAGGTAAACGCATATCTTTTCTATCGATGGCTTCTCTGTCATCACCATGGCTTAAACCACCAAAATAAATCACGGCATCGGCTTCTTGTGCCGCCTTTAAATACACATCTTGTTCAACAAAAGGATTACCAGGGGCATCCCAACCAAGCAGGTATTGCCCAGCGCCTTGTTCAGGACTTTGATAAGTCAGCTCAAAACGGTAAGTTTGGTTGGCATCTAATTCTACCTGTTTTGTGAAAATGTGTGTTTTGTCACTTTCATTATTAAATATTTGCTTGCCGTTAATCTTTAAGCTGGCATTGCCGTTTAACGACAATTTTAACTGGTGTATGCCGGATTTTATCGGTTTTATATCGGCCCCCATTTCAATATAAATACCAGCTTCATTGGCGCTATGGCTATATTCGCCTTGAACTATCCAGTTTTCTTCCAGTTTGACCTGTTTCGTCGCGTCTTGATATTTTGTAAATGTCCAAGCAGGGGTGCCCGTCCAATGCCGACTGACAATATAGTCGGCGGCAATAGGCATTAACTTATCAGCGCGCGCTCGTAAAAAAGTAATATTGGCATTTGGCAAAGCATTTTTGAGCCCCTGTAATGGGGTTATTTCATATAATGCTTTTACCTCAGAGGAACCGCCACCAAGACCATGTACACGGTCAGCATTAGGCCCTAATACCAATATATTGTTAATATCCGCTCCCAATGGCAACACTTGTTGTTCATTTTTAAGAAGAATTACCCCTTCACTGGCAATTTTACGGGCAATTTGTTGATGCTCTATGGTATTACGAGAACCAGGCTTTCGCTCAGGGTCCATCAAGCCAACACGGTGCATTAACCGCAACACGCGTCGCACTTTATCATCTAGTACCGACATGGGCACTTTGCCCGACTCAACCATCGCTTGTAATGGCTTGGCAAAGAAAAAGTCATCGTAGCTCTCAACATTGGTGCCCATTTCTAAATCTAGACCATTCATCGCCGCATCATAGGTATTAATATCGACGTTCCAGTCTGTTAATAACACCCCATCAAAGCCCCATTCGTCTTTCAGTATGTCTTTGACCAATTTACGAGATTGATTGGCATTGGTACCCATATACTGGTTATAAGCCCCCATAATGGAATAAACCCCACCTTCTTTTACCGCGGCCTCGAAAACCGGAAGATAAATTTCTCGTAAAGTTCGGTCATCGGGTTTGGCGTTTACCCCGATGCGATTTAATTCCTGAGTATTTAAAGCATAATGTTTAACATTGGCCGCCACATCTTGCGCTTGAATGGCTTTAACTTCTGGCACGACAAGAGCCGAAGCTAAAAAAGGATCCTCGCCCATGTATTCAAAATTACGGCCATACAAAGGCAAACGAGCAAGGTTTACGCCGGGTCCTAAAATAATGTCTTTACCACGATCGCGTGCTTCAGCGCCAAGTACTGAGCCATGGGCATAAGCCATTTCTATGTTCCAGCTTGCCGCAACCGAGGTTAAATGCGGTAAATAAGTAGCATGATCGTTATCCCAACCGGCGGGTGCCCAGCTGTATTTTTCATGCTGATAACGCACCCCATGTGGTCCATCTGAAAGCCATAACTCGGGTAAGTTTAAGCGCTCAATAGCATCAACGTGAAACTTACCACTGGCATGCACCATTGATATTTTTTCTTCAAGAGTCATTTGTTGCAAAATGGCTTCGACATTGGCATCCACATTCGCTAACCGTTTCGCTTTTGTGCTTATGTAAGCATTATTTTGGCTACTGTTAGTGGCAGGCAATTCTGTGTTTGTACAACCTAAAATCAACACGCTAAGGGATAAGGGGAACAAACAATACTTGATTGCAAAGGGATTCTTTTTCATAGGTAACGTTCTAATGGGTTTGTAGCTGACAATGTTTTTACAGCAGAGATTATTTTAGTTTATACGCAATAAAAACATATTAATAAGACTTTCATCAAGTTTATCAAAGAAACACCGACAAATTAATGCCTCGTACATGATATAAATTGGGCATCACACAAGCGCATCTTCATAAAACATCACTATCAGCTAGCCATATCGAGCTGGTCATATCGTTTGTCATTATAAGAAAGATGAAAAAACGTTTATTTGGCTTTTAATCGTTAACCGTTAACCGTTAACCGTTAACCGTTAACCAAAAATTATCGCCTAATAAACGTTATTTTTTATAAAGGTAATCGTACTACACCAAACAAGGTATATGCTCGCAACTATTCCCGTAGCAAGTGTAAAAAGTGCAAGTGCTTTTGATATTGGTCGACAATATCGTTTATCACCGCTTGCTCCGACCACCCCATGATGTCGTAGTCTTGACCACCTTCGACAAGATGCACTTCGGCGCGATAATATATTTCGGGCTCAACACCTTCGCTGACATTAAATTCTGGATAGCTGTACTTTTTCTTAAAGACACTGTAAACAAAGTCGTATTCATCGCCATGACACACCTTCATTTCAATCCCTGTTTTTTCCATTTTAATGCTGACATCAACGTCATTTAATTCAAACTGCCCTTTCACTTTATAAAACGCTCTTTTAACGGTTCGGCTAATGAACACATTAACGTTACTTTTACTAGGGGTGGAGAGAATGTTGTTCAAATTTTGTTGCCAGTCATCACTGCCACTGTAAATGTTATTAGAGCTTAAATTAAGCTGTAAACTATCACGTTTGGCGGATTCAATACGTAATGCCTTAGCTAAGCCATAACAAGCAAACAAAAGAACAACGGCAAAGGGTAAAGCGCTGGCTATGGTGACGGTTTGCAAGGCCTCTAAACCACCGACCAAGCTCAAAGTCCCCGCTACTGCCCCCATAGAAACGGCCCAAAATAAGCGTTGCCAAACTGGGGTGTCGTTGCGTCCATTTGAACACAACATATCAATCACCATGGCTCCTGAGTCACATGAGGTGACAAAGAAAATGATGATCATAATAATAGAGACAACAATCAAAACATTGGACCAAGGTAATGTGTCTAAGAACACAAACAACGCAATGGACGAATTTTCACTGGCCATTTCTGCTATTTTGGTGACACCTTCATCAACCACGAGTGAAATAGCTGAATTTCCAAAAATCGTCATCCACAGTAAAGTAAAGGCCGTAGGAACAAATAATGCGCCTAAAATAAACTCACGAATGGTTCGTCCTTTAGATATACGGGCAATAAATAAGCCAACAAAGGGTGCCCAAGCTAACCACCAGCCCCAATAAAATATTGTCCAACCACCAATCCAATCTTTTTTCTCGTAAGCAAACAAGTTAAAGGTTTTTGACACGATACTCGACAAGTATTCACCAATATTTTGTAAATATGCTTGTAATAAAAATACCGTTGGCCCCAGAAAGAAAATAAGTAAAAGCAACAAAATAGCTAGTCCCATATTGAGCTCAGATAAAATTTTGATCCCTTTATCTAACCCCGTGGCAACTGAAACCGAAGCAAAAAAGGTAATGATTACAATGATAATCAATTGATTTACTTGGCTAATATCAAATTGAAAAAGGTAATTTAAGCCCGAATTAACTTGTGTTGCACCTATGCCTAAGGTGGTTGCGGTACCAAACACCGTACTAACCACAGCAAAGACGTCTACTAGGTGACCTGGCCAACCATAGATTCTATCGCCAATCAGTGGATGCAACGCTGAGCGCAAGGTCAAAGGAAGGTTTTGTCGATAGGCAAAATAGCCTAAAATTAGAGCAACTAAAGCATATATTGCCCAGGCATGAAATCCCCAATGAAAAAAGGTGATTCGCATTGCTTCTTTTATTGCTTCTAATGAGCCCGGTTCAGCCGTTGGTGGGGCTAAATAATGCATCAAAGGCTCGGCAACGCCAAAAAACATTAAGCCAATGCCCATACCGGCGGCAAACAGCATAGAGATCCACGTACCAACAGAGTAGTCGGGAGTCGAATGATCGGGCCCAAGCTTGATATCACCAAATTTTGACAAGCTTAAAAATACCACTACACCTAAAATAATCGCCACGGTTAAAACATAAAACCAGCTACCGTTTAAAGTAATACTGGCTTGAATGGCGTTAAACTTTTTGGCGGCATATTCAGGCCAAATCAAGGTAAAGGCTAATAAACTCGCGATGACTAAGGTGGCAGGTGCAAAAACTTTCTGATTGAGTTTTGCAGGTACGGATGACAAATAACCTCCCCTTCAAAATAGTTTGAATACAAATCAACTTATGTACTAAGTAAAGTTGAATATTCTCTAAGTTCAATGTTTCTAGTTTGAATTTTATATTAAAAAAATAGCAATGATTGTGCTCCAAACCACTTTTAAAGTTATAAAACAGCCCCTTAGGAAACGAAAAAATGTTTGTTTTTGACTTTTAACTAAAGCTCCGTTTAAAAGCGCCTAGATAATGAAAAAAGCATTCAGGCCAATAAAGCTTCTTGCTCGAACTTTTATCAACTGGTGTAGGAAGTGTTACAGTCAAATGGTATATAACAGCTAAGAAAAGGGAGCAAACGCTAGCCAACGTGTAATTGTCGGCTAAAGCGTATGATAACCGAGCACATGATATGTCATCCATGCTATGCAAAACACCACCACGTTAAATAAATGGGGATTGGGTATTAAAACTAACATCTGTATAAAACGGCAAGTAAAACTAAAAAAATACACTAATCGACTTTCAAAAGGCTCGACACTTTAGTGATGATTGTTGTGATACGTTATTTATCTTTATCACTTTCTGCAATTACTTCAACCACTTTAACAATGGTACCGGCAACAATAATGCCTCCAATAAGATCCCTCTCATTGCGCCATCTGTCGTCTTTGTATTTGTCTTTGCGAATAGCACGACGAATTTCATGACGAGCTTCTCGTTTTTCACGAGCCACTTCGCGGTGCCCCTCGCGTATTTCTCTGGCAGCGCAACGCCGAGTTTTACAACGCAATACCTCAATAGCGGCCTCGCGTTTTTCACGATTAACTTCTCGATACCCTTCTCGAATCTCTTTGCGAACTTCGTATCGACCAGCGTACGCATAACTAGAGACTAAGCTTGCTAGTACCATTGCGATCAAGACAACAATGAAGCTTTTCATCACTTCTCTCCTAAGCCTTGTTTAAAGGCCGCGACTCGTTGCTCATAGGTAGCTAAAATTTCTTTGCACTCTTCTCGATTAAGTTCAATATTAGTGCCATAGCCAAAGCTTGCGGCAAATAGAAAGGCTCTATCAGCCCCCAAAGTTCGGGTAATATCGCCATTGAGATTTAATACTTCGTTCTCTAGCTCAACTTTTTGTGCCTTAGCCACACAACTTAATGCCAAACCAGAAATATAACCAAAATTCTTTAACCCTTGATCGATTTCAGATTCAGCTACCACCTCACCTTTTGCCTGCTCTTTAGCGACATTTGTTAGCTCTTCTTTTGCCATACTGATTGAGCTAGCAAATGACAGCGACACTAAGGCCAGTAACAAGAACAATTTTTGCATTAATCACTCCCTGCTTTTTAGAGCAAGATTCACTATTGTCGGTGCCTTAAATTTAGATGAAGACAAAAGATTACGCAAACCTTTGCTGTTAAAGCTGAAACATTTTGTTGTGGTTGTTGACATAGAAAATATTTAACTTCGCCTTTAAAAAATCCGCCTTAAACCCATGGGAATATTCGTAACGAATGTGTGAATTAGGACAACAACTTTAGTGACTAACTTGAGTGACTGTGAAAAGCGATGTAAATGATAAGCTTAGTTTTCGCCTTTAGTTTTCGTCTTTAGTTATCGCCTACGAACCTGTCTGTCGTTATGAGTTTTTAAATACATCAGCAGACTATAGATCTAAAATGAAATAAACTCCCGTCACGCTCCATTGGTTATAAATAAATCAGCTGTAACCCATTTGTATGGGTGGTGTATTTTCATTGGTTTGAACTCAGTATAATCCCCTCGTTTTAGCCACTACGGCAACCTGTATCAAATGTATTGTCTTGCTCTTTTCACGCGGATGAGCTCCGCTTTTTTCACCTAGAACAAAGCAAGAAAACGAAAAATTTATAAAAAATAGTGTATAAGGAAATGTAATGCTCAAAGCTGTTAACACTTTATTATTAAGTGCAATCTCTATGGCCTCTTTGGCATCTACCGATGTTGAAACAAAATTAAACGATATTGAAAATATTACCGTGGAGGGTAAGGCAACAGCAAACACCCTTCCTGTTGGCACATTTGCCGCCCCGATCTCAAATCTGGAATATGATCCTCGTGTTGACTTGCAATCGCGCAACATGGCAGAAGCTCAGGCAGACGTGAGCATTCGTGGTGGTATTTTTGAAAACACTGGATTTAGAGTGGGCAGCACCACATTATACGACCCACAAACTGGACACTATTTTGCTGAAATCCCTATTGCGCCTGAAATGTTGACACCAGCGTCTATTCTCACCGGTGCAAACAACGCTTTATATGGGGTAAATAGCTCTGTGGGTACTGTGTCATATCAATGGAAACCGATTCAATCGGGTGGTGGCGTATCTGCAGGTGTCGGCAATAACGACTTTAATATCCAACGTATTTATAACGCGTATAAATGGCCTAGCGGTTCAACCAATGGCAGTTGGGGAGTTGAAGGTGAGTACTCTCGTTCAGAAAGTGATGGTACAGTCGAAAACGGCGACCACCAATTTGAGCGCGGTTCTGCTCGTATTCAACACATTGACAACGACTCGCAAACCGACCTGTTTTTTGGTTACCAAGAAAAGTTCTTTGGTTGGCCGAACATGTATACGCCGTGGAATGTAAACGAAACCGAAGACTTAAGAACACGGTTACTGATGTTAAATCATGCGCAAAAATATGCGACTAACAGCCGTTTTGAAGTATCAGCGTATTATCGTAAACACAATGATCATTATGTTTACTCCAGAGAAAAACCTGAAATTTTTCAAGCCTTTCACGAGACTGAAGTCAAGTCTTTGGCTTGGTCGGGCAACCATCAATTAAACAGCGACTTTGCGATTAATTATGCCGGTCAATTGATGACGGATGCGATTTCGTCGACCTCTCTTGAAAATAATTTCACGTCTCGTGATTACTATAAGTTCAGCATTGTGCCACAGTACAACACGCAACTTGCAAGCAATCAAAGCTTAACATTTCGTCTAGGTGGTGCTTTTGACGACAGCAACCGCGATGACTCAAACGTTTCCATTATCAGTGATTTGGCTTTATTCACCGTCAATGCTGATAACACAACCAGCAAGTTTTATTTGTCTTACGCTGAAGCAACACAGGTAGCGGGGTATTCTGCAATTGGCGGGAGTGAAACGGGTGGATTATTTAGAAGTAACCATGATTTGCAACGAGAAAGCAGTCAAAACTTAGAATTGGGGTTATCTTTAGACAAGCTAGATTGGCGTCTAGACTCTGCCATTTTTTACCGTTGGGATAATGAACTGACCGATTGGACATACAGTTTTGATTCAACTTCTGCTCGAATAGCAAACCAAGTTGATATGGAAACCCTAGGGCTAGAGTTTATTGCGATTAAATCTTTCGATACCACCACTTTGGTTGCAAGTTATACTTTCCTAGATAAGTCTGAAGATTACGTGGAAGAAGGCATTGATGCGAGCTTTTACGCATTAAACTACCCACCGCATCGCGTTACTTTAGGTGCAATCTGGGCTCCAAGCGAAATGCTCGAAATTAGAATTGACAACGAATGGCGCAAACAGGAAGACAATGCATTACGAAATGGCGATGACAGTGCTTTATTCACCCATTTAACCCTGACCTACTCTCCGGTTCAATTTGACGCGTTGGACATCGTATTAGCCGTTGATAATTTATGGGCAGAGTCGTTTGAAGAGATCCCCGGCACGCCTGGACGTGGCGATCAATTTTCATTCACGGTTAATTATAACTGGTAATGCTATTTGCTGAGCGAAAGCGAAACCGCAATAATCATTTGGGTAAGAAGCAACTTACAAGACCAACTTGCAACAACAGGTAGTTAAATGCAGTACTTAACAATAACAACTCTAATTTGGGCATTCTCCTTTGGCCTAATTGGCAATACTCTTAAAGGTATTGAACCAATGCAAATTGCTGATATGCGCCTATTACTAGCCGCGATTGTGTTTTTACCGTTTATAAAACTCAATCAAACCAACAATTTAGAAAAAGGACAATTGCTTGCTTTAGGAGCAGTACAATATGGAGTTATGTATACCTGCTATATGTTAGCGTTTCGCTACTTACCCTCGCATTTAGTGGCGCTATTTAGTGTACTTACACCATTATATGTGGTCATTATTTACGACTTAAGCAAACGTAAATTGAGCCCTTGGTACTTATTGGCAGCCTCATTATCTGTACTTGGTGCTGCCATAATAAAGGCGGATAACTTTGCGACTGAAGATATTTGGTTAGGTTTTGGTTTGATGCAAATCGCCAATTTGTCATTCGCTTTTGGTCAGGTGTATTACCGAAACTTTAGAGAATCCAGACCCAAGATTAATGACAGTGCGATTTTCGGTCTGTTGTATCTAGGGGCCGTGCTATTTACAACCTTCATTACCTTGGTTGTTTTTAAACAATCGCCAGTACCAATGGATGCAAGCGCCAAGCAATGGGCGGTGCTTATATACCTTGGCTTAATTGCATCAGGGCTTGGATTCTTCTTTTGGAATAAAGGTGGCACTAAGACAACCGTGGGGACCTTATCAGCCTTTAACAACGCGGTTGTGCCGTTAGCTATGTTTGCATCATTATTTGTTTTTGGCGAAGCTGATGAGGTCTCATCTAAAGACTTAGCAAAGCTTGCCTTTGGCTCTTTGGCCATTGTTGTCGCACTCATGGTTGGTAAACGAGTAAAGGGTCGATAAAACACCTATGCTGGCAGCAAAAACTTTATGAAAAGTGCCCGTTTAGTAGATGATTTTTAAGTACTTAATCAAAAAGCCCCAATGTGATTTCACATTGGGGCTTTTATCATTTTAGCTTCTATTACCTATCTTAGCGTTTATATTTGTGCAGTAAATCAATGGGGATATGACAATAATCTTGGGGGTGGAGCGTCAGCCGGTCTTGATGCTCGTCATCGCTTTTCACATAATTGCGTAACGGCAAAACTTCTACCACAATTTTTTCTCTATCTTGACGCGTCGCAATATAGTGCTTTACTTGCTCAAGATGTTGAGGATATTGACTGTAAACGCCGGTGCGATATTTTTTGCCTACATCATCGCCTTGCCTATTTAGGCTATAAGGGTCAATAATTTCAAAGAAATACTCCATCAGAGCATAAATTGTCACCTCTTTTGGACAAAACTCAACTTTAACGCACTCAGCATAGCCATCATAGGGTGTATTAGTCGATTGCGTTGTGCCATTCGCTCGCCCGGCTTCGGTTTTCAGTACCCCTGGTAAGTGTTTTAAAAACTCTTGCACTCCCCAAAGACATCCGCCCGCCAAATAGATGGTATTAGTATGCACACTAGCATCGGTGTAAGATTCTAAGTTTGCATTCATTGCACAGACATTTGATTTCATACTCAACGTTTATCTTCCATTTTATCTTTCATAATTAGAAGGTAGGTTTATTAAATTGGATGTTTATATGATTGAAAAAAATAAGGAGATACTTCTCTAATCCAATCAAAAAGGACAGCAATATACGCTAAACACCTTTATTAAACCAGCCCCCCGTATTGTACCTGTATCAACGTTCATCAAACTCAATTACCAACAATGTATTTAGGGTTTGATGACACATGAGAAAACTCAAAATATAAGCGAGATGATAACCCCACGGAATTTCCAATACCACGATTAGATAAAACACCAAAAAAACGAGGAATATAAGATACTGTCCGATTTTGTAAAAATCTTTTTTCGATTTCAATACCGAACATAAAAAAAACAACGAGCTCAAAATAAGCAGAAAAGCGATTAAAAGCAAAAAGGGTTCGATCTTTAAGGCTAATAAATACACCCCTAGGATCAAATAAATCAATGATAAAGAAACGGTATAAGGTTTTTCAAACAAAACGTCCATTGTTCCACTTCCCGAAAAAAGGTAGGTAAATAACCTACCTTTTACTACTTAGTCCATTACTTGGTATACATCGTAAGCAATCATGCCTACCCCTATAAATACGCCAATACCACTTCCTATGGCTATACCTCTTAGCAAAGCACCGCCTAACAGTTTAACACCCGCTTTAACTGTGGTACTCGATATGCCACCATTGACGTCGTTAATTTCATTCTTTGTTAACTCTCTCATATTACCTTTCCTTAATCGTCAAATAAGCTGAATATGTTGCTAAAGAACCACTAATGACACCTATTCCCATGCCAAATACTTTAACGGCGAATGTTAGAACAGGTGGTATCAATACAACTATTCCACCACTAATAAGACTTACTTCCTGTTTATTTAGCTCTCTCATAAAGAGGCCTCCTTTTCCATGTCGTCTAAATAACAACGTTAAATAAGCTACAAAATCGAAGCACTGAAATGAATTTATAAGAACACCCAGTAGATAAAGTAGCTTTAATACATCATAGTATTGAGAATATAAACCTACTAACTCTTTTTAATAACAAAATATTCAAACTATATTAAGGGTGATATATCGAAAGTCAGACAAGGGGGAGATGACAGATGCGTTTCATTAACATTTGCCCCAGCTCTTCTTTAAAGTGAAATAAGCTATTAAATTTAGCTTTTAAAAAAGTATTTAAGAGAAATAAAAAATAGGTTTTCGCCAAATAACGCCTTGCGAAAAATTCCTAGAAATGTGTAAGTGATATTTTTGGAACGTCAAAAACAAAAAAACCTAGCAATAGCTAGGTTTTAATCATGGTACCGGAAGCCGGACTTGAACCGGCACGCCCGCAAAGGCAACGGATTTTGAATTTGGCTAAGCCGGCAACCAATGACTCAAAGTATTGACTTTATTAGTAATGACACTGTGTAAACTGTGTCAACAGTTTGTCACTTTGGCAAAACATCGTCTCGCTTCGGTAGCGCGCATCATAGCTCAATATTGCTTAGTACCGAGAATTTTTGAAACGGCATTTTAAAGCCAAGTAGTATGAAGATTATTTTATATAATTATTAACCTTCAAAACAACACGTTACAATACTTTTTTTATTCTAGGTATTCTCATTAGCGCTCGTTAAACTTTAGATTTTGCCCCGTATTTGTCCCTTTTAATATCTACCCCAGATTATTGCCGTAAAATATTCACGCTTTTTTGTTTAATGCGGTCGCTCCTCAAATTTGTGTAAGGATAGCGTTGCACTCTCCAATAGAATCCATAGCCATTTTCGGGCATAGGTAACGCCGCACTATGGATTGAGCAACGCCTCCACCTGACCTAAACCACTGCGCTGTATACATAAAACTCAACTTGAACCAAGAACGCCAAGCGTTGCGAATCTGTCTTAATCGCTTTTATATATTATTGTGAATCGACCAGGCTAACCTAGACAGTTTTTTGGTTCATATCATAGGTTTTGTCATAGTCAATTGCTGTGGATTCACTGTCATATTTAAACTAAACTTGTGAAAATCTAAATACTTTAATCAATTTTTCACACATTTATGCATATATCATTAAATATCTCAGCTAGCAGTTTTGGAGCATATATCGTTCAAATTTGTTAGCCTACCATTTTCTAAATAGTAAACCCGCTCCGCCATATTGATGGTTTCTTGGCGGTGGGCAATTATAATTCGAGTCATTGGTAAATGCTGAATCTGTTCACTGATCTTAATTTCATTATCTTTATCTAAATGGCTTGTTGCTTCATCCATAAACAAGACACAAGGAGATTGGTACAAGGCTCGAGCCACTAATAACCGTTGCACTTGTCCACCTGATAAGTTCGCTCCCATATCACCTACTAATGAGTCATATCTCATTGTTATGTTACTAATATCATCGTGAATAGCCGCTAAATGTTTGCTGACAAGCAAAAGACGGATAACAGCCGACATCCACCGTACTATCTATCGCATAGGTTAGTGTGGATGTCTATCCCCTAAAAAAGCAACAGTTGCGTTCATCTGTTGCAAAGGCTAACTATTCAAACCTATGCAAAGAGGATAGGCTAAATCTAGTCAGGAAGAATTTACAAATCCAAATCTAACTAAAAGGTATCTAGACAACTTAATGTCCATTCAACTCTCACAACGATCGCTCGTTTAACTCCAAAAACTCAAGGTTCGCTCAATTACCCAAAAGGAAGCGAGAGAGCCGATGACATAAGGAGGAACCCTCTGCCAAGCTTTTGAGAGGTTAACGCGGAGTTTTGATGCTAGCCATACCAACGACATATATGAGAAAACAAAAAGTAGCTGACCAATTTCAACACCAACATTAAATAGCACCAGTGCTGATGCCACGGCATTTTGCGGTAAGCCTATTTCGCCAAGAGCGGCAGCAAATCCAAGACCATGCAATAAACCAAAACTAAATGCGACTATCCACGGTTTTCTAAATGTCAGGCTGTTATGACCTTGCTTTACTTTGACAACTTCTAACGCTACAAACAAAATACTCAACGCAATAATGGCTTCAACAGGAGGAATGGGTATATCCACCACACCAAGCGATGCTAACGATAGGGTAATGCTATGGGCAATGGTGAAAAATGTAATCGTATAAATAAGTTTGCGTGTACTATCAATGAGTAATAACAGCGCAAAGACGAACAACAAATGATCAATACCAAACAGAATATGTTCAACGCCCAAAACAAAATAGGTTGTCGCGACATCCAACCAAGTGTCATTTACCGCGACAACATAACTGGGACTGTCAGGCGTTAATCGATGCATTACTTGGGCGCCGTTTTGATAGGCTATTCGTAATAGCACCTCTGTACTGGTTCTCTCCAAATTAGCAATGGTGACCGTTGCACCGTTTAACCCCTCGGAACGTGCAATGGTAAAAAATTGATTATGAGCAGTGCCGTCAAAGCCACCTAAAGGTTCGTTTAGCCGTTCGATTTCTGGATCAAAGACTACCTCCAGCGCTAACCGCATCTCCTCACCCCGAGCAGGCACTCGAAAAAATACATCATAAACACCGGCTTTGGTCTCGGTAAATTGCAAATAGGCTGGACGCAATTCATCTGCCTGTGCATAAGGTGACAATAACAACGCACCGAAAAGACATAGCGATAATAGTTTGTGATAAAACGACACGTTATCTGTCCCCTGTTAAACTGCTTCTTGTGGCGGCGGTCCAGCTAACGATGACATCGTATTCATCCAGCATTTTACGTTCGATATCTGCGCGAAGTATTTGCGTTTTTTGATACATCCAGTCTCGAGTGACCTGTTCCTGTACGTCTTGAAGGGATGGCAAGCCACCTGCTTGTCGTGCAGTCACCTTAACAAAGTGCACGCCTAAGCCAGATGTGAGTGGCTCGCTCCATTCATTTAGCGCCAACGTATCGAGTTTGTGAGAAAAATCCTTACCGAAGGAGCGGTCAACATTGAAGGCGGAGGCTTGATCAACCTTGTTAGGCAATAGTGATGCATCACCTCTTGGCATATAACTCTGTTGTAACGCCTTTTGTATTTGGGTAATTTTTGTTGTAAGTTTAGTATGTGAGCGGTCTGTAGAGATATAAATTTGCTCAAAACTATAACGGTTGTCTGTTCTATACTTGTCGGCATTTTGATGCAGATAAGCTTCAAGCTCTACCGTTTCAGGCTCTACCATGGAGGCTGCCGCCGATGTAAAAAATTCCATTTTTTGCCTAAGGCGCCGGCGGATCATAACATCATTTTTATCAATACCCATTTCTAGTGCTTGACGATAATAAATTTCCTCTAACACATAATCATCGATAATTTTTTTTAGCTCTTGCTCTGACGGTTGACGATTCCAGTTTTTTTCAAACATCGCGCTAAGGTGGTTAATTCGGCCATCATCAACCACGATACGTTTGTCACCACCTTGTTCGGGATTAACCACGGAATATAAAATAAAAAGAGCAACACCAATCAATAAAAAATGAAATAATGGCTCCCTAATAAAATTTTTATACATCGCTTCTCACTACCTAGGTTATTTTTTTAAATACCGGCTATACGGATAACACCTTGTTAACGCAGCGTATTACCGGTAATTTTTTTATGCAGTTAATTGCAAGCTTCAATTTTTGTTGCCAAAAAAGTGCCGTATGTCCTTGTGTTTATCATTTTCATTAACTTTTAGGCGTATACCAAATTGGTGACGTGTACGCGCGCTCTTGTGAGTATGTGGCAACACCTTCTGGTATTTTCACGCCAAACACTTTGGCGTCATACGCGATCCAAGTAGGTGTTGGAATTTCGATGACGCGCACGTAATAAAAAGCGCGTAACTTTGGATCAAACTCAGGATCCTGCCAAAAGGCACTTAGCACAGGATCACCAATCGTATTGTTGTACGATGCCTGTTGCACGTTAACCGTATTGCCGACGGGTTCAGGACTACGACCATCAACGCCGATTGTTCGTTCATCAGAGACCGCTACATCCCATATACGCTCCTGAGGATTGCCCTCGGCATCTAGCCAGCCTTTGATGATTTGCACTCTATCAAGGTTCGCACCATCGGGGTCGCGTAATGCGCGAATAAGAAATGACGGTGCTTTTTTTGCTGGTGCCGACGTTAAATCCCCCCCCATTGGCACACCTGCATCGTAACCATATTTGGCAAAATCAGATCGGAACAGGTCGTCTGCAGTAAACGAATAGCCGCCAAACACCCTCACACGAATGCGAGTACCCGTAGTCGCATATACTTCTTTTCGTTTTAAGGCATCCCATATGGCCTCACGGGTATTCTCTCGTGCCCACACGGCTGCTAAACCCGAGGCCAAGGCATCCATATGCTTTAAATCATCAGATGGGTCGTCTTCAGAAAAGCGACCGGTAATCGCTTCTTCAAATCGAACAGGATCGGCTGTTGGCTCTACCATGGCTACCTTGCCAAAAAAGTTGCTTTCTTGGGCAGTAGACAATGCAGTGTGTGCATCTGTCGATCCGACAACGCCAAACTTAAAGGGATTAACACCGAGTTGCTTTTCATAGGCCAAGCCACGTTTCCACGCCGAACGCGCATATTCCCGAGGTAACATATCAGGCGTTTTTCGTTGTTTGCCAAAACTCCCCTTGTCCCAGGTATAGTAATCAGCAAACTCATCGTTTGGCGACAACAACGGATGAGCTTCGCCATCCCCTTTAATTTGTGTAACCTCGTAAACGGGTTCCCACTTTTGTCTGCGCTCAGCGTAATCTGCATCGAGAGGTTTGCCAGATAAGGTAACATCATCAAACATCAAACCGTTTGAAAGGTTACCGTTGTGAGCAATTGCTAGCAAACTTCCGCCCGTTTTCTTTTCAAAGTCGTTCATCCAACTCCATAATACTTCGGGGTCGTCTGAATCGTAGGCACTTATTGGCACAATTTTATCCGCTAAATCCTTTCCATCACGAAAAATCACATTACGGTGCAAGTTATTGCCATCTGGCCCTGACGTCCATTCAAACCCTATCAACGCGGTAAACGCACCAGGATCATTATGCTCTTCTGCGGCTTTTGTGATCCGTTTCCACATTGTTTCACCAAAGCCGGTTCCCGCCATAGGGTCGCCACCGCCAGGGGTATTCACTGCGCCAAACCATTGAATGTAAGCTTCAAGACGGGCATCTTGAGTACGAGGTTTAAATGTTTGAGCAATAGTGCGCCCCCACTCATTTTCCTTTAATACCGGATTATCTTCTTCCAGAGCAATGGGCAAGCCTAAATTTTCGGCATGGTCGGTAACCACTAACCAATCAAGCGGGCGTTGCAACCTAGCTCGTAAGCCATTAGAGGAAACAACGGTTTCACCTTTGGCAAAACGATAAGCATCATCTGGGGTTGTGGTCGCACCTACTAGCCCCGCATCAGCAGAGAAAGCGGTGTGTAAATGTGTATCGCCAAAAAGCACTTGATTTGGATAATCGTCATCTGGATACGGCGAGTATTCAACTTTTTTTAATGAAGGTGGCGGAGAGTCGGTAACAGCTAAGATTTGTTCTTCCGTGTTTTTAGCATTTGCATGACACGTAACTGTGAGCAAAAGCGTAGCTGTCAAGCCCGCTGATTGTTTAAGGAATTTCATGTGGCACCTATTCGTTTATTTAGCCGTTGACACATATTTACTTTTATAACTTCTAATATAGTTTAGATGTAAAAATAAAGTTCGTCACAACCCTAAACAATTTGAAAGCACTTTAAGATAAGCCCCCTTCCTTAACGTAATGGGGTAATAGGCTATTAGAAGTTTTTCAACTTAATTTCGGTAGTTAAATGCTGAGGACAAAAAAGGGAAAGAAGTCAGAGTGTGGCAAAAAATCGTCTCACTTCGAGGTTGTCACTGAGGACTATGTGATAATTGGGGAACCCCAAAAACTAAAAAACCTGCTTAAAATCAGCAGGTTAATTATGGTACCGGAAGCCGGACTTGAACCGGCACGCCCGCAAAGGCAACGGATTTTGAATCCGTCGTGTCTACCAATTCCACCACTCCGGCAACACGTGCTCAACATTAAGTTGATGAGGGCATTATAGAGAAGATATTATATGGTGCAAGTGTTTTTCTTTTATTTAAATCCGAATGCTGATTTTTCAAACAATATGGTGTTTAACTCGACTAGAAATATAAACGTAGGACGGTTTCTGCGACACAACCTAAGCGTTTGCTGTTTTCAACTTCGATGCTCATTTCGTTTATCACTTCAATGCTTTTTTTCATTGGCACCAGACCAATTAATTTGGTTCTTACCCGCACTCTTGAGCCCGCTTTTACTGGAAATGGAAATCGTACTTGGTTCAAGCCAAAGTTAATCACCATTCGTGCTTCTGGATAGGGATTGTTTTTTGGATTGACGGTATCTGAAAGTTTTGGCAATAAAGACAGCGTTAAAAAACCGTGCGCTATTGTCGATTTAAACGGAGATTCCTTGGCGGCGCGCTCTGGGTTGGTGTGAATCCATTGATCGTCCCCCGTAACTTGGGCAAATTGGCTGATGCATTCCTGATCTATGGTAAACCATTCACCCAGGAAGGTTTCTTGCCCTAGTTGGGCTTTTAATTTTTCGTACATCGCTGCGGCTTCAGGGGTTTGAACCACAGGAGTATCATTTTGTTGTTCGCAAGGCTCTTCGGTCTCATTAATGCCAATTCGACTAAGCCAAGGATTATTTAGGGTATTAAATAAAGGTACGGTGATTTTATCGTTAAATAAATCCGTTAAATTCCGAAATTTCGAATCCAACTTAGCCTTAAATTGCTCATTCTGTTCACGAATAAACTCTACCACATTCATAATAACTTCCTCTTAAAATACTCCAATGGCTTAAAAAATCGAAATCAAACTTCCATGTTGTTGAAAAGTCAGTGTGATCTAATCTTAATCAGCAAAAAACGATGTCATTATTGTAATCCTATATTGTTATTTAACAAAGCCGACAAGTCAGAACCATTAAGCGCAAATGAAGAGGGATTTCAGGATCAAAACAAGAATACTCTATTAGCTGCTTTCTTTTGCTGTAAAAAGCAATTTTTTGACGAACTTATTTGGGCTCTTGTGCTCTCAATGTTACACTAATCGCCAATTTTTTTATGAGTTCAAAAAAATATGTCTGACACGCTTTTTCCTCGTGCCGGCTTTCGTCGTCGCTTGGGTTCTTATATTTACGACTTTTTGTTATCAATTGCTGTATACATGTGTGCAGGTGCTATTTCGTTTGGTGTTTTTGGCTTATTGTTTGCTCAAGGCATCATAGCTCATCAGGGGTTTACTCATGCCAGCGACCTACAGCAAAACTCTCTATTTTATAGCTCTATTATTTACAGTTGGAACCTATTTTGGGTGGCGTTCTTTTTTGTTTATTTTTGGCAAAAAAGCGGTCAAACCATTGGCATGCGAGCTTGGCGCCTGCGTGTTCAAAACCAAGGTGGCGGGTTAATTTCATTTGCCACTGGCTGGAAACGCATTTTATTTACCTGCTTAGGATTAGGTAATTTGTGGGTGCTGTTTGATCGTAAAAATAAACTGGCTTTACAAGATAAGTTTACTCAAACGGAAGTGGTTGTGCTTACACTCGAGGCCAATCGAGCAAGTTTAGGGTAATACAAAGCCAAGCTAGGCTTGGCTTTTTTGTCGCTATAAACTGGTTAGGCTAACTAAAGTGGCTGCTATAGCGCTTCTTCGTTTTCTTCACCGGTGCGAATTCTTATAACACGCTCGACATTGCTGATAAAGATTTTACCATCGCCAATTTTACCGGTTTGTGCCGTATCAGTGATGCATTCAACACATTTTTCAACTTCACTGTCTGCAACCACGATTTCAACTTTAACCTTAGGCAAAAAGTCAACCATATACTCTGCCCCGCGGTACAGTTCAGTATGACCTTTTTGACGACCGAACCCTCTTACTTCAGAGACTGTCATCCCCATAATATTGACTTCGGCTAACGCTTCGCGAACATCATCTAACTTAAATGGTTTAATAATAGCTTCTATTTTTTTCATTTTGTTGCTCTCAAAACATGTTGTTATTGTATTTTGTCACATCATACCCATTTGTCGATATAAATGCATTGATGTTATCAGAAATTGTAAATTAAATTACCGATGTTATCGACGTTCATACTCCAGAATTTGCCTATTCAAAGTAGAGCGCAAAGTAGAGTGCATAGCTCAATAGATACAAATCTGAAAAAAACAGTTAAAACGTACTAAAAATACGACGAACAAGGCGTTTTAATACCACAATTTAGATATTTTCATTTGTGTTCAGCCTTTGCCCTGTTTATCATTGTAAACCAATTATTTAATCATTCTCAAAGGCAGTTAGATGAATCGAGAAGCCATTATCGCCGAAATGAAGGTACTTCCTCAAATAGACCCGAAAACCGAAATTACCCGACGTGTTGATTTTATTAAAGAACAGTTAATTAACTCTGGTTTAAACCATTTAATTCTTGGGATCAGTGGCGGTGTAGATTCTTCAACTTGTGGTCGATTAGCCCAGTTAGCCGTGAACGAGTTAAACCAAGAACATGGTGGTGGTTATAAGTTTATTGCAGTGCGCTTACCATATAACATTCAAGCAGATGAAGACGATGCCCAATTGGCACTGGACTTTATTCAGCCTTCGGTAACGGTTTCAGCCAATATTATGAAAGGTGCTGACGGCATTCACGAAGAGGCGGTAACCGTGCTTGAGGAAGTGGGCTTACTCGATGCCGACGATAAACGCTTAGACTTTTCTAAAGGCAATGTTAAAGCGCGTACTCGTATGGTCATGCAATACCATTTAGCCGGTATTTTAGGTGGTCTGGTTATAGGTACCGATCATAGCGCTGAAAACATTACTGGATTTTATACGAAATGGGGTGATGGGGCCTGTGACATGGTGCCATTATTTGGTTTAAATAAGCGTCAAGTTAGACTTTTAGCCGCAACGTTAGGTGCACCTGAAAAACTAATCACTAAAGCGCCTACTGCTGATCTGGAAGAATTAGAACCAGGTAAAGCAGACGAAAATGCTTTGGGCTTGACCTACAACCAAATTGATGATTTTCTTGAAGGTAGAGATGTACCGGCAGAAGTATCCGCCAAACTGATTGATATTTTTAATAAAACACAACATAAGCGTAAGCCTATTCCAAGCATTTACGATTAATCTCGGTTTTGGAGCATTGTATGCGAGCACATAAAGGATTTTCATTAATCGAATTGATGGTTACCCTAGCGGTTTTTGGCATTATGATGGGGATCGCGGCGCCTAATTTTAATCAGTTTTTAATTAAAATCAGGGTTGACAATCAAATCTCTGAAATGCAAAACATGATCCTAAGTGCTCGTAATACAGCGATAAACTCTGGTCATACGACTATTTTATGTCCCTTGGATATAAATGGTGTTTGCACCGATAATTGGGGCAGAGAGTTGTCGGTTTTTACCGATCTTGACAACAATGGCAAATTTAATGACTCGGATACCTTAATCAAGATTAAAGATGCGATTAACAGTAACGACATTGCCCTTTTTACCGGGAGCATCATCAGTTACTCACCTACCGGTAACAGTAACTTGAGCAATCTCGTTCAGTTTCACTACTGTCCTGAATCGAAGCTACGCCATTCTCGAGGCATTGAAATTTCTCGTACCGGTCGCAGTGTCGCCAGCACGTACATAGAAAGCGCTAAAAAAGAGTTGTTTCGCAGCGGTGATAGCATTCGCTGTAGCTAAAGAGCGAAAGCAAAGCCAGTAAATCTAAGGCTACTGCAATAAATTTAAGACAACTGCCAATAAAAAAGCCCGTATTAAACGGGCTTTTTTGTGCACAGCGTTTTATCTTGGTAACGCTTTATCTAATTCTCGTGCTTGCCGACTAGAAAACTTTTTCGTTTTTTCTACGCATTCAAACACTTTATATACTTCACGAGATCGAGGTGATAGTTGAGTTTCAATTTTTCGTCCCACCAACATGTGTGTTAAAAGCGAAATATTTTTTCGTTTCACATTGGCCATGGCAATGGTGCGATTGCCTCCAAATACTTCAACAAAACATTTGGTATCAACAAACTGTTCGTTTCTATCAGGTAATGGCTGAGCCACCATAGTAAATGGAAACAAAGTTAAGCTTAGCCAGGTCAATGATTTTTTCATCTGTACGACGCCTTTCGTTAGTGGTGCTCTTTAATAAACATGTAAGTGCGCATGGTTTCTAAACTAATGCCTTGAATGGGTTCATTACAACCAAAACCATCACAAAGCGTAATAGTCCCAGTACCGTCACCAATCCCCACCCCAATGAATTTCATCACATTATGGCCATCATCCGAATGCGGTACAACCAAGGTTGGGGTATCTGGTACCCGGTCGCCAATATCCAATTTGCGCCAATTAAAAATATTGGTACCAAATTCCAAATTAAGGGCGTATAACGAGCCCAAACCGGTGCTTAAAGCACAACTGTCAGCGGCAACTTCAACAGATGGTGAAAAGGTCGTGTAATAAGCCACACCAGCAACAACCGTTGGCGCTGCTAACGACTTTTCACCAGTGCCAACAAGGTCAACATACCAGCCTGAAGATGCACTAACGGCTATATCGAGCGCTTCTTTATCGGCAAGGTCGGTAAAGGTTTGACCATAAGGGTTGTCGGTATAATCGTACAAGTCATCCATTACAATAGGGCTTGGTCTATCATCGCCTAAGTAAGACTTAGTGATCACGTTTGGATCTTTAAACATAAATAACCGGTCTTGGTTATCGGTTGCTTGTGGGTTGGTTCTATCGCCAGAGCCAACAAGAATCGACTCAAATGGTTTTTTATAGCGAATAACTTGGGTTTGGGTATTACCTAGGCCATCATCAACAACTAAACTTTCTGTCACGTCCATGTAGGTTCTGGCTAATGCGGGTTCGCTCATAAAGCGTCTATCTTCTAATTGGAGATCGCCACCAACCGAAGCCAATTTATAATAAGTCCAAGGCGTTGTTAAATGAAAAGGATCAGCTCCTGGCATATCGACCCGCCAAAGGTTACCACCAGTATCCGCTAGATAAACTCGATCAACCATGCCATCTGAGTCGCTGTCTAATAATGCAGGCGAAGCAACAATACTATCATCCCCCGTAAATGGGGTATTGGTTCCTGTTTTTAACCCGGGGGTTAAACTCCAGATCAATTTACCGGTTTGTGCATCGAGCATGTACATGCCCATTCCTACGGTATCGCCAATACCAACAATGGCGCTGTCTTTATTGGTATCGTAACCCGCACTAAAAAACACGGTTGGACGGGGAACACCTGACTGAATATTGGCTTTTGAATAGCCTATTTTCATTTTTGACCAAGATTGCCCTAAGAAGCCAAAGCGGGAGTCGTTCGCATCAATTTTCCACATGAACTTTGGATTATCCGGATCGCTAACATCCAAAGCGTAAAAGCTGCTACCTCCTCGACGCAAACCAAAGAACATCCATGCGATATCACCATCTAAATGGTTTATCTCACCATTACCGTTTTTATCTTGCAAATGCACCGTGGCTAAACCATCAATGGCGTAAACTTTTTCGGTTTGGCTGTCGCTCCCTCGTAACAGTCGATAATCTGGGAAAAACTCTTTAGGCATAAACGCCCAGTTTTCTTTTACCGTATCGCCCTCGTCTTCAAACATATGCAGAGCACCAGAGTTGGTCCCGACAACAATGCGCACATCTTGATCGGTTGGGCTCCCACCGTAGTTTATGACTAAAGGTTTAAAGTGCAGAGGATCGCCAAAAATAGTTTCGCGAGACTCTAAAATCACATCGTCAGCGTCTTCATCGTCAATATCAAACCCCATGCCCCAATGAAGTGTATCCTCGATGGCCGCGACATCGGCACCAAGCCCCATATATAAGGCCAATGCGGCTTCACTGCCATATGAACTTACCGCGGCTGACTTGGTAAATGGTACCAAAGCATTATTACCACCTAAGTCACTAAAAATACGTCGATTTGAGGCATTTTGGAGGACTTCGCTAACCCCGCCTTGTTTGACGTCGTTACCGTCGGAGCGATTGCCATTATCAGACCAAAACGTTTTTGCGTTATTAGCAATATTCCCCTGAATGTCTATGGCTAATTTTCCTTCACGGTCAATTTGTTGATCGTTAACCAGCTTCAGTTTTTTTAAGTTTCCACGCCAGCGACTGCCTTTGTCTGGCAAGAACATGGCGTAATAAACCGAGTCAAGTGTTTCGGTTCTGTCGTAGTTATTCGAGGCAATCGATGGTGCGGTAAAACTGGTGTCTAATTGTAGAATCTCCAAAATAGCCGATTGCAATGACGTCAACAACTGAGTGGCATCGGTCGCAGGGTAATACTGCCCGCCACCATTAATGGCCGCACGGTATAACAGTTGTCCGGCTTCATCAATCGCTCGTTGACCAAAGCCTATAGTATAAAAAGTTGAATGTTGATCGCCTGGAATATTCGGATTAATGTCCTTGGTTTTCATCCAATGCGATAATGCCGGTAAATAATTATAAGCGCCATCTATATACATCCGCTTACTGGAGTCAAAACCGGCGAGGTTATTGGCAAACCAACTGTTTAACTCGGTATCTTGGGTAGGCGCACCATCGGTGATCATAATGGTGTATATTTCATTTGAACAATTGGCAAAAGGCGATGTGTAATTACCCGACGTTTGAATACTTGGGGGTTGCTGAGTGCCCCCCTTGGCACCGTAATAAACATTTTTGCCACCAAAATACTGACTGGCTTCAAACAAAGTTTCACAAAGCGGAGTCCAATTTTCCGCTCTTAAACTGTTTAGCTTGGCTAAGAAATCAACTTTATTGGCCCCATCATTGACCGACATATCGGCAATATCGAACACCACTCGACCGCCGGCATCGGTATTAAAAACCATCAAACCATAATCAACACCTGGGGATGATTCGATTAATCGAGTAACCGTCTCTTTAGCAATATCAATACGCGAACGCGATAGGCCAACATTATTATCTTGTAAAAACTGTAAATACTCTTTGGTATATAAGGTGTAGGCTCGTCCTTTGTGAAACAGGTTTTCTATTATTTTACTTTCATTTGTGGTGTAAGGTTTTAATGAGCGATCATTGGTTGGGTAGCCAACGTCATAACCTGATGAGTTGGCATCAATTGAATTAACGATATCGTCTAAACAATCAACGGTGTCAATCGAGGACTCATTGGCATAACCATCGTTGCTTAATTCTTGCCATTTCGTATTACGACCACCCGATGCATACTTTCTCAGTTTACCGGTGTAAGTCCCCTGCTGCTTTAAAATATCACGACTAAAATAACACCCTAGCTTGGACGCTCTAAAACGACGACGAGTTTCCCCAAGTGTTGGCATATCATTGGTTGGGTTATGGGTATAATAAATCCAATCACTGTCATCAAGAGCACTGGTGCCGGTAAAGTCAACCTCATAGGTTTCCATTGTGCTCATACTTCCCGAATTATCAAAAATAATCAGCACTTGGGGTTTGGTTGCCGAGCGTTGTACCTCATTACCGACGTACAATTCGATATCCTCAGCAAACACTGACGATATAACCAACAATAATGTAATAAAGGCTTGAGCCCTGAAAATAATGCGTTTCAAATGACTATCCTAGTCAGTTACCAATTTTTAATAGTTGTTGAGCAATTCCGGATCTGAGCTCTATGGTTTGTGACTTATTACGACCGTAAGTTTTTTTCACATCCAATACCAACATGTTACATTTAAATAAATCTACCGATGACGCCATACTGCTGCGCGGACAATCTACCTCAATAGAGTCAACGTTTGCGATGTCGATATCGACTTTTACATCGTTGCCAATATTTTCTGTTGGTAACGGATAAGCTGCGGTTTCTAGCGAGAAGTCGTTATTACCATCAACTTTATGCACCTCATTAAATACAACTTTTTCGACGGCGCTTAAGGCATCTTGAGTTGCCACCATTTTTTCTTCGCTGGCCCCTGCCATTTTCATATCTGTAGTCGAGTTTTGCATCAATACCGATGCCAGTGTGGTTAAGGCAGCCAAAAATACCAGCGCGACCACTAACACCATGCCCTGTTGCTGTTTTCTTATGGCCATGATTCCTCCCGGCTATTATATAAATTTATTGTTGAACTTAATAAAAGACGGCGGTATTTATCCCCTTTGCCCGTGTTATCAACAAAACTGACATGACGATCGCCAAGCACATAAGTGTTGGTGTTTTCATAGGAGTTATCGGGATATAAATCTCGCACTAGGACGTACATTTTCACGGCTAGGATGCGGTTATAACCGGTATGATCCCAAATATTATCAGTCATTGACGAGGCAGAATAATAGCCATTTACCATACCATCGCCCGTGGTATCGACCCCGTACATAAATCGAATCATTTCAATGCCATCAACAATCGGGGTCATCGTCATTGGGGTGCTGGTATTGGTTAATTGACTTTGCATTAAGACCGGTATGTTTTCACCGTTTACCTGCTCTTGTGAAACATAATAAATGTGATGTTGAAACTCCCAATATCTTGGGTTGGAAATGGTCAAAGTTGGCGCTTGTGTTGCCGTTAAAATTTCTGCCGAGTTAAAGTTTGCATACAAATAGAAACGATCAGATTTTAAATCGGCTTGAGCGATGGGCGCCGCAATGACTCGCTTGATTTGAATAAGATCAGAGTTTATCTTGGCATCGTCAATACATCCCATCGCTGTATTGCTAGTGAGCGTCGCTCCCCATAATGTTCGGTAATGACCAACACTGGTTGGAAACGTCGCATTATTAGCGCCCTCACCTATGCAATCGGATGCCGGTGCAATTGGCGCTGGTGTACTACTGAGGTTGTCGGCATTTAAATCTGAAGGAAAGTCGCCCCAAAATCCAGTGCGCAATAACTCTTCCGTTAAAAGACTTACCGCAAAGCGACCATTTTCCTGCAGTTCACCAAAGCGGGTTGAATCATCTGTGGTGCTTTTCATTCCAACAAATACCGAAAGCACGCCAGCAAGCAAAAACAAAGCGATTGCCAGTGTTATCATAAACTCAATTAAGGTAAAACCAGACTGCGCTCTTGATTTCATCTTCATCGCCTTAATAAATAAAGGTATCGAGCAACACTTGTCGACGACCTGCGTTGGCCGTACCACAATCACTGCCACCGGTATTTGCACCGCCATCGTTAATTTCGGTGCGCGATTGCCAACTTACGACAACCTTAATTTGGTTCTGATTACGACTAATGCACCCTCGACCGTTGATCAAGCCGCCTTTTAGCACAGTGCCTTCGTAAATATCGCTTCCCATCAATTTTTGCTCCCATTCATACACGTCATTGCGTGCAACTTCATTTGAATTACATGAAGACGATGGCGAGTGGCAGCGTTTACTAGGTTGGGTAATTAGGCCTGTTCCATAGGTACCTTGGTAGATGTCTAATGATGATTGTTCTGACTTGTTGGCGCGCATACTTTCTACAATGTCTTGCGCTAAGGCCGACGCGATAGAGCGTTCTTTGGCATCAAAGTTACTTTTTTGCGCGGCAATTTGCATTCCAATAGCACCAAAAATACCGGAGGTTAAAATAAAGACCGCCACCAGTACTTCAATAAAAGTTAAACCCATTTGGTTGGATTTTATACGCATTCTATAACCACATTATTCATTATTATTATTTACTACTGACCCATATTAATGGAAAGAAGTTGATGAAATATTGACCTAAGTTAAGTTTAATTTCCAGCGTTTAAAGGCCGGAGAAACAACTGAGATACAAAAAGCACAAAATGATAATCCATCAGGGAGTAGGTAGTTAGAAATTATCGGCTACGGTAAATTAACGAAAGTCTCAAACGATTGCAATTAATCCCAACAATTTTCGCTGGTTGCCGATTTTTTCCCGGTTTCGGTAACCGTCAGTTGCTTGCATTCGCTATCGTTTACGGCCTGAGCGTTCAATGCTTGGGCTGTAAGGGTAAACTGGGTATGGTTATTGGTGGTCGTAGCACTAATTTGGTAGTAGCCAGATTCTGTTACAACGGCATTTGACGAAAACCCTAATACCGATAAATTTGGCGTATATTTGCGATTATCAGCGAAGTATTGTTCTTGCAAGTTGGCCATTTTAAGCAACTCTCGTTGCCCTTCCGTGCGATTACTTTTAGAAACAAAACTGGTGTATGTAGGCATAGCTATGGTTGCGATAATCCCAACAATAGCAATGGCGACCAATAATTCAATCAGAGAAAAGCCGTTAACGGGTTGGCGTTTATTAAACATCATACTTATGTACCACTAATTTATCATTATTTGATGATTAGTGCGCAGTGTACCACTATAAAAATCAAAACCAAGTATCTTGATTGTAACCTCTCGCCATTTCTTGCCCTTGATCAAACCAATACCACTTTACCCAAGCTTTAATTTAACCCAACGAGAGACTCAACCTGAATTAATAGCCATCAATATTTTGCAAAGCCCCAATTAGTGTCCATAATTAGCCTTGTACTCAATAACAAGGATGTTATGTTTTATGCCAACCAGTTTCCTATCTGGTGAGCTATGCTCATCTAAACCAATGTTTTATCGCATTTATGTACGGTCTTTATGTGCGCTAAAATTAACGCGCTCACCTTCCCCTCCTTGCCAAAAACATTTGTTGTTAAGAGCATCACCTGTATCAGGTTCGGGATTTAGTTTATTGGAAGTGCTAGTGGCGTTATTTATTGTCGGCTTTGCCATGTTGTCGGTGTTAAAACTTAACTTGTCTGGTTTACAGCATATGCATCAAGCCCACCATGAAAATCAGGCCAACTTACTCAGTCAGCAATTACTCCATATGGTCCAAAACAACCTGAGCGCCAAAAACAGTTATGCCTTAACGTATGGTCAAACAATTAACGCGAGTGCAGATTGTGCTCAAACTAGGTGTAGTGAGATTGAACTGGCGCACTATGAGATAAATCGTTGGCAAACTCATTTATTTCACACCATTCCTGGCGCTGTGGCGTTAGTTAAAACCACCGATAAAACGCTGTTCGTAAGTATTTATTGGCAATTAGAAAAGAAGACAAATTCGACGCTTTGCCCAGCCCCTGCTCAAAATTACCAATGTGTCGAATTTGAGTTGCGGTTATGAGCCTCTTCTATAGGCAGCATCCTCAACACGGTTTTAGCTTGGTCGAAGTGATGATTGCACTCACATTGGGGCTATTTATTTTAGCCATTGCCATTGCCCAAATTGTTGCTATCAATCGGCATGTCCTTTATGCCAATCAAGACATTCAATTAGATGAAAATGCACGTTTTGTTCAGCATCTACTGTCCAAGGATATAAAACAAGCTCGACTTTGGCGAGTGCTAAAAGCCTATAGTATTATTTCAGGTAGTGCGAACTTACCCCCTCTATCATATTCTTTGTGCCCTACGGGCAATACCGCATGGGCTCGGCAAATACAACAGGCGGTTTATGCTTTAAATGATACCAGTGATGACTATCAGTGTGTAAAAGGTGATGATTATTTGGCCTCAGATATCCTCACCTTACGGGGCTTGCAAACACCCATTCCGAGCAAAATAGATAAGGATGAATTTTACCTCAGAAGTCGAGGCTTGGAGTATAAATTCTATCGCGGCAGCCAACAACATGCTGCCGTTAATAATTTTATTGGCAGTAGCATCAACAGAGCAATCTTTGCCCATAGTTATTATATTGGCAAGACGAAAAGGCAATGCCGAAAAATAGCAATACCCGCTTTGTATTGGCAAACGCTCACGAACGGGCGCCCCCAGCAACAAGAACTGGTAAGCGGTGTTGAGCAATTACAGTTAATGTTTAGCATTGACAGTGATCAAGACTCAAAACCGGATATGTATGCTCACCCCCACCAAATTAGTCAGTGGCACCAAGTAAAGGGTATTTATATTGAGCTATTACTTCGCTCTGAATGCCCGATCACAGACGTTTCCATCAAGAAGAACTTTCAACTAGGTGATAAAGAATGGCAATTTAACGATAGTTTTCTGCGCCGTAAGTATCAATTCTACTTTCGTATTTAACCCGTTAACTTGGGCATGGAGGCCCAGAATATATGAACATAAAAAGCATCTTTAATTTACAGCGCTCTGGTGGTTTTATTTTAGCCAGTTGCCTGATCATTTTAGCCTTAGTCAGTATTTTAAGCACCCAAGCTTTTGCCAATATATTGGTTCGCCAAAGTATGCAATCGTCAGTGCATCGCCAACACCAACTTGACGATATAACTCGAAAAATCGAAGCAACAGCCAAGGAACAGATAACACAGTTAATAACCCTACAAGCAGACCTTAGCCAGCAACAGCAAGGGTTTTATCCTGCCAGTCTGGTTATTGACCCGATTGATTTTAACTGGGATAGCAAAGCGAATACCTATAGTGCTGAAAATGGCCAATACATTGTTGTTTACCTTGGTGCTCAACATAAACAAAACAAGACCGAACTTAATCATATTTTTAGTGTTTACACCTTCATTAAAAACCAACAATTGGGGTTCTCATTAACCCGCGATCTTGTTGTTATACCAGCTCAATGAGGCGCGATATGAATACCTTTAAACTCCTAGGCTTTACCTTAATCGAGTTATTAGTCAGTATGGCCATTTTTATGCTTTTGCTAAATATTGCCTACCTTGGTTTTAATCAATATCTAATTAAAGTAAGACGCACCGAAGCCACTCACGCCTTACTTGAGTTAGCCATCGCACAACAAAAATATTATCGTCAGCATCATCATTACAGCCCAAAGCTTAGTGGTAAAGACAGTCTTGGACTTGCCAGTGATGTTTCCAAGAAGGGCTATTACCAGCTAAGCAGTCAAATAAAGCGTGTTACCATTGATGGTTATGATGGGTTCATTATTAGCGCTAAAGCGATGGGATCTCAGGCCAATGATAATGATTGTAAGCGTTTCACCTTGGATCACACGTTAAAAAAGCAAGCCTTCAATGCCGCAGATAAGGTTAATAATGACTGCTGGTAGCCTATTTACAGGTGATTTGCTCGCCTTTGGCATCTTCATGATAACCATCACCATCATTATCGCGAGATAGCCTGACCCGGCCTGTTCGGGTCACAATTAATGCGCGATTAAATTCACTAACACCGCTATTAACACATAGCCTTAAAGTCCCATTTTGATGCCAAGTAAAACCATTTTGTTGAAACTGCACATAATTTCGATTTTGAAAAGCTCGCCAACTGAGGTGAAATTTAGCTATTGCGGGGGCAATATGCTGGGTTACTTGCTCGGTATCATCACGTAAATGGTTTCGGTTTTCATCCACAAAGATAATTGCCCCTTGTTGCCAACTTTTGCCACATTGTTTGCCATTTTTCGAAGGACATAAAGTGACGATATGGCCTTGACTGATTGCCGTTTGGCGGGCTAGGTGAAAAGCGCTGAACCACTTTTGACTTTCAGCTTGAACTTGGTGTTGTAAGAAAAGTTGTTGAAATGATGGCACCACAATTTTAAAAATAATGGCAACAATAGCTAAGGTGAGCATAAGCTCTACCAGGGTAAATCCTTTACCTTGTTTCATGTTAGCCTCCTGCTAAACACATGGTTGTACCATAAGCTTACACCAAAGGATAAAAACCCGCGTACAGGATAAGCGGTTTATTTACATTTGCCCTGATCCCATGAAAATGTCTATATGGCTCTTTGCGCCTTTAGGCACAAAAAACCCGGCAGTTACCGGGTTTTATTCTCGACTTTAAACATGAAAGTTTTGAGCAATGGGTATTGAGCAGGATTACCTTAGCTCGACAGGAACAGCAAATACCGTGGTTTCTTCACGGCCAGGGTTTTCAATAACCACTTTGCCTCCCATGCCTTTTAATTTTTCTATCACTCGACTTACTAAAATTTCGGGAGCAGATGCACCTGCTGTTACCCCTACTTTGTCAACGCCGTCAAGCCAAGTAGAATCAATATCTTCGGCCCCATCAATCAAATACGAGCGAGTGCCCATTTTTTCCGCTAACTCACGTAAACGGTTTGAATTCGAGCTATTTTTCGCGCCAACGACCAACAGCAAGTCGGCCTTACCAGCAATTGAACGCACAGCATCTTGACGATTTTGGGTGGCGTAGCAGATATCGTCCTTACGTGGCCCATCAATATTAGGAAACTTAGCGCGAAGAGCATCTACAACTTCAGAAGTATCATCCACCGATAAGGTGGTTTGAGAACAATAAAATAAATTGTCGGCATCTTTCACTTCCAGTTTGTCGACATCAGCAACGGACTCAACCAAGTAGATACCGCCAATCTTAGACTCATATTGGCCCATAGTACCTTCCACTTCAGGATGACCAGCATGACCAATTAAAATACATTCATGATTTTTACGTGATGCACGACTCACTTCCATATGCACTTTGGTCACTAGCGGACACGTTGCATCAAACACCTTCAGACCACGTTCTTTAGCCTGCTGACGAACGGCTTTAGACACACCATGGGCTGAAAAAATGACCGTATTATCATCAGGTACTTCGTCTAGCTCATCAACAAAAATGGCACCACGTTCTTTTAATCCGTTGACCACAAATTTATTGTGTACCACTTCGTGGCGCACATAAATCGGCGCATCGAAAATATCCAAAGCCCTGTCAACAATACTGATTGCTCGGTCGACACCGGCACAAAAGCCACGAGGGTTGGCTAAAATGATTTCCATAATTTTGTTAAAACCTATTTAAATTTCTTGCAGACTCATTTGAGTCGTATTTATCGAGATGGTTCCAGTAGCCGTTAATGGATTTCGACCACATCGACGTTAAATGTTATTGCTTGACCTGCCAATGGATGATTAAAATCGACAGTAACAGACAAATCATTCACTTCCCTAATAACCCCGGGAATTTCACCACCTGGTTGGGTAAACGTTACGATACTGCCAACTTCAGCCGGTGCCTCAGAAGAAAATTTAGTACGGTCAACATAGTGAATATTGTCTGGATTTACCTCACCAAAAGCGTCTTTAGCTTCTAAAGTAAACTCTTTGCTATCACCTTCTTTTAAGCCTACAAGCTGTTGCTCAAAGGCTGGAGAGAGGCTGTTATCACCTAAGTTCACGCGAGCGGGTTTATTATTTACTTTCGTACTGTCGGCAGCAGAGCCGTCAGACAATGTCATGGTGATATGCATCAATAAGGATGAATGAGTGTCTACGACCTTAGTGCTCATACTACTTAACTCCAATTTGGCTACTGTTTTTTTGGTTATCTTGTTTGTCTTGTTTAAAGGCATCGATAATCATCAAAGCGGCACCAATAAATATGGCGCTGTCAGCAATATTAAATGCTGGCCAATGATACGTTCCGACATAAAAGTCGAGAAAATCGATAACATAACCAAATAAAACGCGATCAATTAAATTGCCTAATGCGCCACTTAAAATGAGCGCAAAAGCAAGATTTATTAATGTTTGATGTTTTGGTGTTTTGGCCATCCAAAACACCAATAGCGCACTGATAAAAACGGCTATAGCGGAAAAAAACCAGCGTTGCCAACCGCCTTGGTCGGCAAGAAAACTAAAGGCCGCACCTGGATTATGCACGTATGTAAAGTTAAAAAATGGCAACACTGAAATAGACTCTCTATAGTCCATTAAAGCAACCACAGTGTGCTTACTGACTTGGTCTAATACCAGCATAGCAAGCGCTAACCACCACCAGCGTAACCCGGTTTCATTAAACAATGACTTCATTGACATATTAACGGCCTTGTCTTTCTATTGTTTTATCTTAAGCAAATTGACGTGATTCGCCTTCACCATCGACATTAGTGACACATCGTGAACACAGTTCAGGGTGTTGCTCATCCTGTCCAACATCGTCAGTGTAGTGCCAACAACGCTCACACTTAGTTCCTGTTGAGGCGCTTAGGGTTAACCATAAACCTTCCACTTCAGTATCAATAACATCCACGGGTTTTTCGCTGACGCCAACCACTTTCGCGGCTGAGGTAAGCAACACAAAGCGTAACTCTTCGCCAATCATCTCTAGCTTTTCAGCTAATTCAGGCGTTGCATATAAAGTGACCTCAGCTTGTAATGTAGCCCCCACAACCTCATCGCGACGAGCTTTTTCTAGGGCTTTGTTTACTTCGGTTCTTACGTTTAGCAAGGTATTCCAAAATTCGTTATTAAAGTGACCATCTTGCGCCAGCTTTTCTAGACCTTCAAACCAAACACCTGTGAAAACAAATTCTTCGCGCTCACCCGGTAATGCCGACCAAATTTCTTGTGCGGTGAACGACATAATAGGTGCCATCCAACGAACTAATGCTTCTGCAATCAGGTATAAAGCGGTCTGACATGAGCGACGTGCATTACCGTCGGCTTTCGCCGTATATTGACGGTCTTTAATAATGTCTAAGTAGAAACCACCTAACTCCGAAGTACAGAAATTCATGATCTTTTGTACCACGCTATGGAATTCATACTTGTTGTAGGCATCAATAATTTCGTCTTGAAGTTCCGCAGCACGACTGACAACCCAACGATCTAAAGCGACCATATCATTAAACGCTACGGTATGTTTGGCCGGCTCAAAACCATTGATGTTGGCCAACAAGAAACGTGACGTATTACGGATACGACGATAAGCATCAGCTTGGCGCTTAAAGATCTCATCAGATACGGTAATTTCTTGGGTGTAGTTCACCGATGCAACCCACAAACGTAAAATATCGGCACCCATTTTGTTGGTGATTTCACTCGGGGTAATAACATTACCCAGTGATTTAGACATTTTATGCCCTTTAACATCAACCGTGAAACCATGAGTAAGCACTTCTTTATAAGGTGCTTTACCTGTCATCGCAACAGATGACATCATCGATGACATAAACCAACCTCGGTGCTGGTCACTGCCTTCTAGGTACAAGTCAGCGATGCCGTCAAATTCTTCACGGGCATTAATAACGGAGTAATGGGTTACACCTGAATCAAACCATACGTCCAAAGTATCTGGTACTTTGACATAATCAGCGGCTTCATCACCTAATAATTCTTTTGGCTCCAAATCAAACCATGCTTGAATGCCTTCTTTCTCCACACGCTTTGCGACTTCTTCAATCAACTCAACACTGCGAGGGTGCAATGCGCTGGTATCTTTGTGAATAAATAAGGCAATTGGTACACCCCAAGTACGCTGACGAGAAATACACCAATCAGGGCGCCCCTCGACCATTTTTTCAATACGACTTTGGCCCCAATCAGGGATCCACTTAGTTTTACCAATTTCAGCTAACGAGTCTTGACGTAACCCCTTTTGATCCATGCTGATAAACCATTGCGGTGTTGCACGGAAAATAATTGGGGTTTTATGGCGCCAGCAATGCGGGTAAGAGTGCTCATAAGCATGATGATGCATTAAGGCACTACGCTCTTTTAACACTTCAACGACGCTGTCATTCGCTTTAAATACATGTTGACCGGCAAACAGCTCAGTATCTTCAAGATAAACACCATTAGCGCCAACCGGGTTTGCCACTTCTAAATTGTAGTTGCGACCTACATTAAAGTCATCAACACCATGACCTGGCGCCGTATGTACACAGCCGGTACCTGAATCAGTGGTGACGTGTTCGCCTAAAACAATCGGTACGGTAAAGTCATAAAATGGGTGACTTACACGAATGTTTTCTAATGCAGAACCTTTACAGAAACCAAGGTTATGGAATTTTTCAATACCAAATCTGTCCATACAATCTTGTACAAGATCTGATGCTAAAATAACACGCTGTGGCCCTTGCTCAGTTTCAACTTGCACTAATGCATATTGCAATTCAGGGTGAACAGACACCGCACGGTTAGCCGGTAAAGTCCATGGTGTGGTTGTCCAGATAACAATCGAAATCGGACCATGCCCTGCATGTCCTTCTGGGTGTGAGAAGTAGTTCGCAAGAGAATCATCGGCAGCAAATTTCACATCAATAGCTGGTGACACTTTGTCTTTGTATTCCACTTCAGCTTCAGCCAATGCCGAGCCACAGTCTGTACACCAATGAACAGGTTTAAAACCTTGATGAAGATGACCGTTTTCAGTAATTTTACCCAAGGCGCGGATAATATTTGCTTCGGTGTCAAAGTTCATCGTTAAATATGGGTTTTCCCAATCGGCAAATACGCCCAAACGTTTAAAGTCTTCACGTTGACCGTCAACTTGCTTTTGCGCGTATTCACGACATTTTTGGCGAAATTCTGCTGAGCTTAGCTTTTTACCTGGCTTACCCCATTTTTTTTCTACCACTAACTCAATTGGTAATCCATGACAATCCCAGCCAGGCACATAAGGTGAGTTGAAATCAGATAAGGTTTTAGACTTTACAATGATATCTTTTAAGATTTTATTAACTGAGTGACCTAAATGAATATTGCCGTTGGCGTATGGAGGACCATCGTGCAAAATAAATGATTTTTTGCCCTTTTTGGCGGCGCGAATTTTGCCGTACAGGTCTTTTTCAGCCCATTCTTTTAGCATTTTTGGCTCGCGCTGTGGCAAGTTTCCGCGCATTGGAAACGCGGTATCAGGTAAATTTAAGGTGTGTTTATAGTCACTCATTGAATCATTTATCCGTTAATTTCGGTTAATTAAGGCCTGCACATATTGGCGAGCCTGTTCACTATCTTTCGCAATTTGTTCGGTCAGCGCAGCTAAAGAGTCAAATCGACGCTCTTCACGCAACTTATGCAACAAGGTTACATCAATTTGCTGACCATAAATTTCTTTTTGGAAGTTAAACAAATGCACTTCCAATTGTTGCCTTACCCCATTAATGGTAGGACGAGAGCCAATATTAGCTACGCCATAATACATATTGTTTGCCAGCTTGGCTTGAACAACATAAACCCCTTTTACTGGAGAAACACAACGTTTTAATAATACGTTTGCGGTGGGAAAACCAAGGTTTCGCCCCTGTTTATCACCGTGCACTACTCGACCAGAAATACTATACTGACGCCCCAACATACGCTCGGCTTCAGCGATATGGTCTTGTTGTAGTGCTTTACGAATTTCAGTACTGGAAATTCGACAGTCTTGTACCATGTAGCTAGCGGTATCATTTACCCCAAAGCCCAGACGCTGACCTTCTTTTACTAACATTGAAAAATCACCTTGACGATTTTTTCCAAAATGAAAATCATCACCAATGATCAAATGTTTTATACCTAGCTTTTCAACTAACAAATGCTCAACAAAGTATTCTGCACTTTGACTGGCAAACTTATGGTTGAAATTTACACAGATTAAACGTTTTACGCCTAATTCTTGTAATAAGCGATATTTATCGCGTAAACGGGTTAATCTTGCTGGTGCCATTTGCGGGTTAAACAATTCTTGAGGTTGTGGTTCAAACACCATAACGGCAGGTATCAAGTTTAACCGTGTTGCTTTTTCAACCAACGCAGAAATGACCCGCTGATGCCCTAAATGAACACCATCAAAATTGCCAATTGTTAATACACAACCTCGATGTACATCACGTATATTGTGTATTCCTCGCACTAGTTCCATCAACCTTTATTTATCCCGTAGCTAAGATCCATATCGAAGCGTTTTTATCCTCTGATGTTAAATTTTAACCCTTGATATAAATAAATGGGGTATTTCACCATAAAAACCGACGAATTATATCTTAGTGAGCTCGAATAATCAGCACAATAACGTAAGATCAGTGGTAATTGCTGTTTATTTCACCAACCCCAACAAAATTATGCCTTTAAACCTTATTTTACTGTAAAGTCTTTTACCCTAACGCCAAAGAGCAACACACTGATAAAATAGCCAATTGCACCGATAATAATCAGTTTGCTTAGCATCCATATTTTTTCCATGCTACTAAACAATAACCACTGTGCAAACGGTGGTGAAAAATAATATAGCGCCATCGCCATGATTGCTGATGACAGTATTAATTTAAAGACCGTAATTTTGGTGCTCTTATCTAAGTGATAAACGCCGAGAGATTTTAACCCACGATACAATAATACCGCATTAAGGGTGGCAGATAAGGCTGTTGCCATTGCCAAACCAATGTAGCCTAAAAATGGGGCTAAACAAAGGTTAAACGCCATATTGGCAATCATCGCTTTAACCCCTATAACGACCGGAGTTTTGGTATCTTGGCGGGCATAATAACCAGGTGCTAACACTTTTATGACCATAAAACTTAACAGCCCCGATAAATAAGCAAACAATGCGTATGAAACTTGGGTTACATCAATATGGGTAAACTCACCTCGCATAAACAGCACAATAATAATCGGTTGCGCCAACACCATCAGCCCAGCCATTGCTGGCCAACCTAACAAGCTAATCACCTTTATCGCCCAATTTAATGTGGCAGAAAACTCCACGGCATTTTGCTTGGTGTGCAGCCTTGCCAAACTTGGCAAAATAACCGTAGCAATACCAATACCAAATAAACCTAGTGGGAATTCAAGTAAACGATCGGCGTAATATAACCAACTGATTGAACCTGTCACTAAGAAACTGGCAATTAAAGTGTCTAATAGTAAATTAATTTGGGTCACCGACACGCCAAATAAAGCAGGCAGTAACAATTTGCGGATTTTTTTTACCCCGCTGTGTTGCCATCCCCAACTTGGTTTCACCAACGCCCCAGCCTTAATTAAAAAAGGAATTTGAAATAAAAACTGCGTCAAGCCACCAAAAAACACGCCCCAAGCTAACGCAAAAGCAGGCTGTTCAAACATTGGTGAGGCATAAATAGCGGCACCTATAATGCACACATTTAGCAACACAGGGGTAAACGCCGCCGCCCCAAACTTACCTAAAGTATTTAATATTGCACCGGACAACGCAGTTAAACTAATAAACCACAAATAGGGAAAGGTAATTTTTAATAGTATGGAAGCAAGTTCAAATTTGTCCGAGCTTTGCCCATCATTAAACCAATCTAAAAACCAGCCAAAACCAAATAGAGCAACAAAAACAGGCGAAGCGATCACCCCAATGGCAGTAACTAAACTAACGATAACCCCTAAAGTCCCACTGACTTTCGCTATCAGCTCTTGAGTATGGTGCGTACCATCTTGCGCATCTTTTTCTTGATACTCACTTAAGACAGGAACGAAAGCTTGGGCAAAAGCCCCTTCTGCGAACAATCGACGTAAAAAGTTTGGGATTTTATTTGCGAAGAAAAAAACATCAGCACCGGCATTGGTACCAATTTTGTCAGCTATCACAATATCGCGAACCAATCCGAGGACTCGAGATACCAAAGTCATAAAACTGACGATCATCCCTGATTTAAGCAATTTTCTGCTCAAGACTGAAGCTCCTGTTTAAAAATGCGCTTACGGCTAAGTTATTATAATGCTCTATTGTAAGGGTATTTTTAAATCTGTGTACATCTAATCTGCCATTAATATGAGATTTCCGGCCTATGTTTGTTCATTTCTTTACAAATACATACAGAAAATGTGGATTGATGATGTACCCAAGCCCCTTTTTAATGGTATCATCCCCCCCTGATAACGACGCCTGTTTACAGATAATGTCTGTGGATTTCTCTTGAAGTATCCATCAATCGTATGATTAATCGATAAAGTGTTTGACAAAACATCAAAAAACAGGCATATTTCACCGCCTTAAATTATGGCTATATTTATTAAATTTTTAGGAGTTCACCTTGGCTAACTCTAAGTCTGCTAAGAAGCGCGCTATCCAATCTGAGAAGCGTCGCCAACACAATGCAAGTCGTCGCTCAATGATGCGCACTTACTTGAAAAAAGTTTACGCTGCTCTAGAAGCTGGTAACAAAGAAGCTGCAACACAAGAGTTTGCTGTTGCTGCTCCAATTTTAGACCGTTACGCAAGTAAAGGTTTAATTCACAAAAACAAAGCTGCTCGTGCTAAGAGCCGCTTGAATGCTAAAATCAAAGCTCTTTAATTTTGTTTTGATTCGCATAAAAAAAACCGGCTTAGGCCGGTTTTTTTATATCTTTAGTTTTATCTTCTCAAACTAGATAATGCTCACTGATACTCAATTCGAGTGATATTGTGTCAACTAAAAATTATACATTAATCAAATATACGCTAAATTTGTTATTAGTGAAGACGACAGGAAAAGGAAGTTTGTCGTTATTCTGTTTTTGAGTTAATTTATGTTCCTTATTTAACATTACCAGATAATTAAAGTGATATTTATTTTTTAGCTGTTTAATTCTCTCTTCTGTCATAGAATTAAATCCAGTGGTTGCATCTACACGAGTTTTAACTCCCTTTATTCCAGAAACATCTTCCATCCTTGAATACCATTCAACCACCCCGTTAGGATCTATAGGGGTTGATTTCCAATCGACAATGATAGCTCGTCTCGACCAAAATCTAAATTTGTACATTTGTGGGGGGGTTAGAAAAACGCTATCAATAGAAGTAAGCGAGATCCAATCATACAGTTCAATCTCTTCGGATTGCAGAGGTTTAAGTGAAAACTTAAGAGAATTATTTTTTTCTTTATTTATTGTATTTATACTTGCCACTAAAATAGATAGAACACTACTTAACAATATGAGTTTGCCTTTGTAGCCCCGACTGGCTTTTACCTCAAAAAGGTTATAAACGAATAAAATCGACACTGGCATTATAAAAAGTAACAAAACAAGCACCTTAGCTATGTAAATGTCTTGAAAATATAACATATGCCTAAAATATAAAATGCAACCAAGATAAAAAAGGCCAGCACAATAGAGTAACCTTCTATTGCCTTTGTGTAGTAGGTTTTGGGAAAGTGCTACCTCAAAGAATGCTGATAAGAAAATAATCAGAGAAAGTAATTCCCAAAAGGGTGCTATTCGCCAAAAGAACAATTTAGATATAACAGGTGTAAATACTATTGCCGTAAATATATATGAAAAGAAAAGTGTTAATGTTAGCCCCCAATATAAAGCGAATATTCTCATGTTTATTAAGGACTTTTTGTCAATAATAAGTAAGCCTGAAAAACCTATAGCCCCCCACCCCAATAATTTCAAAAAGTCCATAGAATAATGACTCGGATTATAGTGATGAGGAGAACGAATAAATAAAAATATATCACCAGCTTTATCAGCATACTGAGAATCTATCATGCTCATTAAAAATGGGAGCTTCCAAAGAAAAACCATTAACATTAGGCTGAATTGAAGGATACATCGATTAAAGAAGTTCTCTCTACCTAAAACTAAATGGGCCACTCCTAGGTATACAAAGGCAATGAGTAAAAAATTAATATGAAAGAGCCCCCCAAAAGCAAGGCAAGCCCCCGAATAAAAGTAATTCTGTCTTGTAAAGAAAAAAAGACCTAGGATTGTAAATAAACTGCCAATTGAAGATGGCTGAAAAATACTGGAATATATATAACTATGCCCGACACTTTGGGTTCGATCTATTAATATAACAGTCAAAACAAAAAGAAATACATAGTTTGCGTATCTTGGTGTGAGGCTTCTAATTAACATGTATATTACATAGATAGAAATAATTTTGGTAATAACTTCAAGAACAGCAGTCCCCCAATTAAGTGGGATCTTAGAAAAATTGAATATCAATATAATTAAATGAAATAAGTCGTGATAATGTACAGTTTTGCTAGCAAACCAATCATTTACAAATAAACTTGGATCGATAATTTGTAAAGCGTTAATTAAATATGTATTTTGATTACTCTCGCCATATGTAAAGCCAAAAGATAAAGCTACGAAAAGGGTAAGTATTGCTAGGATTACACCCCACCATGAAAACTTCATCATTTATTGAATATCCAGAATTTGTTGATGGTAAAATTTAGCACAGTGATAAAAGCCATTACGGTAAGCCACAACAAGCTAATATAGGATTGAAAATAAAAGTTTAAAATATGGAGCAATAATGCACTTAAAATCATCAATAGAATTTGGCAAAATATAAAAAGAAACAAAGTCAACCTAATTTTTTTCTGACTTTTAAATGTCCAAGCATTATTCCAAGCATAACTCCAACCAATACCAATGCTGTAAGAAAATAACTGAGAGATGAAAACAGGAAGCCCAAGCAGACTAAAAAAAAATAAAAAGCTAATATAACTAATTAATGTATTACTTAAGCCAACAATAAAGAACTTGGATAATTTATCATCTTTTAAAAGAAAAAAAATCTTAGCTTTCGGTGTCATCTTGGATTAAGTACCTAGGTCTATTTTGTAATGAAATATGTATTCTAGCTATATAAGCCCCAATAATCCCTAGAATAATAAATAAGATACCAAATAGAAAAGAAATTATCCCTACTGTAGAGGCCCAACCAGGAACTACTTCACCTCTAAACGTCTGAATAAGAACATATATAAGTTCGAAAAATGCCAATAAACTGGTTATAACACCTAAACCAATTCCGATAATTAATGGCTTTGTTGAGAATGATATTATCGACCCTTTCGCAAAATTTATCATTTTCATTAGAGTATATTTAGAGTCGCCAGAAAAACGTTTTTCAGCTTTATATGGAATAGTAGTAGACTTATAGCCTAACCACTCTACGGCACCACGAAGAAACAAGTCTACATCTTTTAATTTCAATAATTCGTCTAATACTTTACGATCAAGTAAGCGAAAATCAGATGTTCCATGATTCATTTCAACATCAGTAAAAAACGAAAAAACACGATAAAATAGAGACGAAGTGTAACGTTTGAAAACAGGTGAAACTTCAATATCATCACGTTGAGTATTTACTATTAATGCTCCTTCTTTGTGCTCATGCAAAAGATCTTTTATTAAGCTTGGTGGGTGTTGCAAATCCCCATCCATCGATATGATGGCTTGCCCTTTAGCCATTGACAATCCGGCTAAAAGAGCGTGTTGGTGACCAAAATTTCTAGCAAGTTTAAACCCATTTAAAAACTTATATTCTTTCCCCAGTTTTTTAATTAATCCCCAAGTATCATCAGTACTACCATCGTCCACTAGAATGACTTCAAATGAAACGTTTAAAGATCCGACGTTTTCACTCAAACATCTGAGTAATCTATCAATATTCGAATACTCATTAAAAACAGGGATTACAATTGAAAGAAAAGGGCGACTGTTCATTTAGCTCTCTTTATTATATTGAACATTGGTTAAACTAGAATCTTTACCACGAACAAAATCAATTAAAACTACATCTAATTAACTAATATTTAGATTTTTAGATTAAAGCAAAAGCCTCAGCACATAAAGCTTATTTTTAAGATACTATAAGATATTCAGTATAAATAGTTATTACTTATGGAGATATTGAGTTACGCTGCAGTTGAATTTAGTTCGTAATGTTTTATCGTTTAACCTATTTTTTCTCTTTGCCAGCCTTAAAATATTACGTTACTTGAGTTATATCATAAGTAACAACCGAACTAATTCTTCTTGTTGAAATTGTCGATTAATTCATAAAACTCAGTAAATTCGATGCAACAAACCGTGACATGTTAAATTTTCACATTTATTGGCACCGCAAACTAAAGTGGCGGTAAAACATCTATTATTGGTGCTAGCAAATTAACAAAAACAGGCACTAGCCACCGATAAAAATCAGATGAATGAGCATAGGGCCAGCTAAAAATTTTTGTGGGCTATAATATTGTCTAAACTTAATTAAACTAAACTTAATTAAACTAAACTTAATTAAACTAACTTTGATTCTGAACTTTCACAACCAAGGCAATACTAAAATTCTATTATTTAAAATAAAATAAGACAAATAGAAATCCCAATGGCGATAGTAAGACTTATAGTGAAGAGATAATAATTAGCGTTTTTATTACGTTTCCAGGCTGAATGCCCCTGTTTCCGCCAGTTTTCATGTTTCATAGATAAAATCCTATTAACATCAGGCTCTATAAAGAGCCTGATAAAAATGATTAGTAAGCAAGGCTTTTATATATATAAGTACTGGTTGTTACAATGCTTAATCCGATCATTGTAATTGGAAACCAAGCCGGTGCTGACCCTGCAACAGCAATTGCGACACCAATTCCAACAATGCTTATATTAGTTCCTATAGCCCCTTCTTGAGAAATCCCACCAGTAACAGCTTGTACTTCATCGAGGTTTAATTCTTTCATAAACATAATCTTCGTATATCGATTATGTTTGTTGTGTTCAAATTTGTACACCTTAGCTTAAAAGCTAAGACGTACATTTCTAGTGACTGATTTATATTTATTAAATCCTTTAAATCAGCCAACGTTATTATCTAGATAAGCACTTATACTTTACTAGAGAATTCTTTAATTTCTAAATCTAAGCCATGGTTAAGAATTTATTAAATATTATTTGGATAGCAACTAGTGTGTTGAATAGTTTTAGTAAATAAGGTTATGACTATCATAAGTGCAAAGTGATGAGGTAAAGTTTCCTTACTCAAAATGACATGTCCCTTTTCTATCATTAATAAGTAAATATTAGTAACCGTTTGAGATTTTAACTACGGTTGCTGTTATATCAATTCCCCTGACAAACTCATCTAAAAGAATTAAAGAGTCAATTATTGTCTTTAAAGAATTGATAAATCTTGAGATTTGATTGGTTGCACTAAGTTATAAAAATAACCTAGTGCAAATTTGACAAAGCTATACCGAAAATGGGTATTGAATAGGGTCATGGTGTTCATAACCCACCACTTCAAAGTCATCCATTGTCACCCAAGTTTCGAGATCTTTAAGTGATTTAATTTTTGGATTTATTTTTAATTGTGGTGATGCCAATGGTTCTCGTTTTAATTGAACATCGCGCATAAGCTCAAGTTGATCTTCATAAATATGCGCATTAACAATTTTATGATATGCGGTTCCTGCTTTATGACCGGTAATTTGCGCCATTAAAGCTAAAAAGGTGAAAACTTGAATTTGATTGAAATTTAGCCCTAGCGGCACATCGCATGAACGTTGAAAGCTGGTTAGGTATAACGTATCACCAAGCAATGAAAAGTTGTGGGTGTGCATACAAGGTCTTAGGCACCCCATATGAAACTCACCAGGGTTGTAAAAGGTAATAATTTCACCGCGATCATCAATACCGTTTTTAAGGTTATCGACGACTTTTTTAAGCTGGTCAATGTGGCCGCCATCGGGTTTGTTCCACGAACGCCCTTGTACACCATAAACACGGCCCATATCGTCTTCGCCTTTACGGTATGGGTTATTTAACCAGGCACTGTTCTCATTGGCATTAGCATCCCAAGTTCGGGTACCTAAAGCCCTAAAATCAGCGGCATTATCATAGCCTTTGATATAACCTAATAACTCAGCGATAGCTGCTTTATAAAAACTTTTACGGGTAGTGATCAAAGGAAACTTATTCTCACCAACCTGATATTCCAGATCGGCATTAATAACGGTTAAGCAACGCTTACCTGTACGCTTGTTATCGACCCATACTCCTTGATCAATAATGCGTTGACATAAATCTAAATACTGTCTCATTGTCGTTCTCTATATTCGTTTATAATACGGCTTTTTTAGGCTGTTGTTGCAGACCCCAAATAATCAACCCCACGCCTGCAAGTACCATAGGTAATGATAATATTTGTCCCATAGATAAGAAGGAGAAAATAAATCCTAGATGCGCATCGGGTTCACGGAAAAATTCAATAAACATTCTAAATAGACCATATCCGGCAAGGAACAAGCCTGATGCTACCCCTGGAGCTTTAGTCTTTTTACCAACAAAGTAAATGATAGCAAACAGCACTACACCTTCTAAGAAGAACTCATACAATTGTGAAGGGTGTCTTGGTAGTTGTAATTGGTCGGTTGGGAATACGACAGCCCAAGGGACATCACTTGCTCGGCCCCATAGCTCTGCATTGATAAAATTACCTATTCGCCCTGCGCCAAGCCCAAGAGGTACTAGTGGGGCAACAAAGTCACCTACTTGTAAAAAAGATTTCTTTTCTTTGCGAGCGAAGAGGAAAATAGCGCCAATAACCCCGAGTAAACCACCATGAAATGACATTCCGCCAGTCCAAATCTTAAATAGGTATAAAGGATCAGATAAGAAATAATCAAACTGATAAAACAGCACATAACCGACTCGGCCACCTAAAATAACACCTAGGAATCCATAAAAAAGTAAATCACTTACTTGATCTCGGGACCATAAACCTTGGCTTTTATCGGCGGCCTTATTGGCAATAAACATGGCTAGAATAAAGCCAATCAAATACATCAGGCCATACCATCTTAAAGCGACAGGGCCTATTGAAAAAATAATGGGGTCAATTTGTGGAAATTGAATTGCAGCTAAGGTCATAAGTGATCCATCTTATATCATCATATTTATTGCTACACAGATCAGAAAGGCAGCAAATGCTTTTTTTATTGTTTTTACTGGTAGCTTTGACGCTAGCTTAACTCCAAACTTTGCCGTTAATGTTGAGCTAAATGCTATCCCTATAACCGCGGGAAGGTAGATATAGCCTGCACTAAAGCTGGGCAAAAGCGGATTATTAAGTCCGGCAATCATAAATGCCAGTGTTCCAAAGAGGGCTACAATCATACCACATGATGTAGAAACGCCAATGGCATGACGTAAATTAACTCCGCAATGCGTTAAATAAGGGATCAAAATAGCCCCACCACTAATCCCCATTAAACTGGCAATAATGCCGGTCGACGTTGCCACACTCTTTAACACCATGGTTGATGGTAATTGCCTTTGCGTCGTTATTCGTATAGAAAACAGCATATACAATGCCAGACAAATAACAAAAAATGCAAACAACGACGTTAGTACTTGTGCGGGCAAAATGTCAGCTAAATTTGCCCCCAATACGGCGCCAATAGCCGTAAATAAAACTAAGCTTTTGGTTAAACCCCAAGGAATGTTACCGGCTTTGTAATGACTCAATGTTGCGCTTGCAGACGTCATGACAATGGTGGCTAGTGATGTTGCTAAAGAAACCGGTAAGATGACTTCTAAAGGAAAACCAAGTTGGGGCAATAACCATACCAAAACAGGTACAATAAGCAAACCACCACCAATACCTAACATGCCAGCCAATAAGCCAACTATCGCCCCCAATAACAAACAGGGAATAAATACCGACAAAAATATCACAACAAATACATCACAACTTTGTTTGCAAAAGCTTAAAGGTTTACAAAGACTTTAAGGAAGGCTAATTTAAAATGGCTTACTTACCTGCACGTACAAAACCACCAAGCCCAAGCTCTTCCAGCTCCTGACTCAAATATTGATGCACTTGTTCTGAGGTCGATAAGATCAAACAGTTATCTAAAATCAGCTTGGCTTTTTGATGCTGAATATGGCGAATAACCCATTTAATTTTGGGAATCGCATGAGAGTTCATACTTAACTTATCATAACCCATAGCCAATAAGAGCATTGCCCCTGCAGGGTCACTGGCCAATTCACCACATAAGCTTAATTCTATTAAGGATTTTTGCGATTCTTGAGCGATTTGATTTAACGCTCTTAGCACCGCTGGGTGATACGTATCGTAAATTCCGGCGACTCTTGGATTGTTACGATCAACCGCTAATAAATATTGAGTTAAATCATTACTACCTACGGAGAAAAAATCGACCTTTTCGGCAAATTCAGGCAGTTGGTATAGCATAGAAGGGACTTCAATCATGATCCCTACTTTGGGTTTCGGTACCTTTTGGTCACTCTCAGCACAGACTTCTTGATAGGCCTGCCTGATCAGTCGTGTCGCATCTTCGACTTCGGTCAAACTGGTTATCATCGGCAACATGATCTCTAGGTTGCCACAACCAATATTCGCCTTTAACATCGCCCGTACTTGAACCAAAAAGATTTCAGGATGATCTAGAGTAATGCGAATACCTCGCCAGCCCAAAAATGGATTATCTTCAATGATAGGGAAATAAGGTAAAGCTTTGTCTCCACCCACATCAAGAGTGCGCATAACCACAGGTTGGCGAACGAATGATTTTAAAATCTTTTGGTACCAGCTAATTTGTACTTGTTCAGACGGAAAGCAATTACGTTCCATAAATGGAATTTCAGTGCGGTATAAACCAATACCAATAGCCCCATTTTTTATTGCTATGTCAAACTCAGAGCCCAACCCTGCATTGAGTAATAGTTCAATTGACTTACCGTCTTGGGTAATGGCAGGTAAGTCGATAACCTCTTTTACCACATTTTGAAAATCTTGCTCTTCGCTAACTAATTGTTGGTATTCAGATAGTAAGGTAGCATCAGGTGACAATAAAATTTCGCCAGAATAACCATCAATGATGACCTTTTGGCTATCAAAACGGGATAAAGGCATACTGCCCAAGCCCATAATAGCCGGAATACCAAGCGCTTTAGCCAAAATAACCGCATGCGAGTTAATTGAACCAGTTAACGAGATAATCGCTTTAAGACCTTGATGTTGATATTCAGCGACCATTGATGCGGTGACATCATTGGCAACTAACACCATGTTTTTAGGTGCCTGTTTGCCGATACTGCTGGTCTCTCGTAAGTGTAATAACAAACGATTACCTAAATCGACAATATCGCTTGCTCGCTCTCGAATATAAGGGTCTTCTACAGAGTTAAACTGCACAACTTGGCTGTCAATAACCAATTTCAACGCACTTTCGGCATTCCATCCAGTCGAAATATGGGCATCAATATCACTTTGAAAGCTTTTACTTTGTAAAATATGTTTATAAACGTCAAAAATATCTAGGGTGTCTTGCGCGATCGTCCCTTGCAAGCGCTCACGCATGGTCGCGAAATCTAAGATTGTATTTTCAATGCTTTGCTGCAGCAGTTGAGTTTGCCCTTCGTAGTCAAATACCTTGGTAAGGCTTACATCATCTAATTGTACTTGCGGGTAAACCACATGGCATCGACCAATAGCTAACCCAGGTGAGCCTGGGATGCCTAATAAATTTCTCTTTTGTTGCGCGTTTAGAGCATTCGCCGTTAGTTTTACGTTTGAACTGGCCATTGCCGTCGCTAATTGAGCTGCGAGGGTAACCAAAAAGGCTTCTTCATTTTCATTAAATTGACGGGCTTCTCGTTGCTGGACCGATATGATCCCAAGCACTTTACGCTGATGAATAATCGGCGTCCCTAAAAACGCGTTAAATTCATCTTCTTTAACTTCCGGTGCATGTTTAAAGCGAGGATGTTGCTGGGCGTTGGCAATGTTAATAGGCTCTTCACGTTGACCAACCAAACCAATTAAGCCTTCAGAAAAGCCTATCGCAACCCGACCTAATGATTCTTTAGCTAGACCTTCAGAAGCGGTTAACAAAAAGTGACCTTGACTATAATCCGCAATGTGAACAGAACAACATTCTGCCGACATCGCTTCTTTCACTTGCCCCACCATCTTTTGCAGAGCTAATTCAAGCTCGGGCTCTTGTGAAAAGGCTAAAACAATTCGCCTTAACGTTGTTAACATAAGTCCCCTTAAAATAAAAAGCCGCATAACAAAGGTTATACGGCTTCACTAACTGTCGTTGTAAATCATTACAATTGAGCCATGATTTCGGCCGTTTTCTTCATTTGTTTAATAATGTAAATCATTCACACTGTAATAAAACCATTCGTTATTACAATGATTGCTCTAGAGCAATAAACTTTTGATATTGTTTTATAATTCACGCCCCATATGGGGTTTACATAGTAATTACGAGCCTTGTCGTTTGCGTTGCTCTCGTCGTTGCGAAGGCGTTCGTCGATTTCTAAAGTTACGCTTATTGTTTTCGTTGCTGGTTAAAGAAAGTGCGATTGGCGCAAACTCTTTCATAACTTTTCGATACACATCACGCTTAAATGATACAACCTGCCGAACAGGATACCAATAACTTACCCAACGCCAGTCATCGAATTCTGGATGACCAGAGTGTAATAAATCCACATCTTCTTCGGCGCAAGTAAGCTTTAATAAAAACCACTTTTGTTTTTGACCAATGCAAACAGGTTTACTTTCATGACGAATTAACCGTTTGGGTAAGCGATATTTAACCCAATGCTTGGTGGTTGCCAGTATTTCAACTTGGTGCGGTTTTAACCCCACTTCTTCGTATAATTCCCGGTACAGGGTTTGTTCTACTTTTTCCCCGTCATCAACACCACCTTGCGGGAACTGCCATGAATGCTGCCCTAGGCGTTTGGCCCAAAAAACTTGACCTTTGCCATTTGTAATTACTATGCCGACATTGGCTCGATAGCCTTCGGCATCAATCACATGAACTCCCGTTCAAATTAAAAAATATATAAAATGATTGTTCCATAAACTGCACTTGCTAGCAAATAAACTGACAAAATAATTTTAAAAAAAACTTAAATTTTGCATAATATGAAAAAATACCTAAGAGCTTGATTTGAAGTAATGAATGTAAATAGTAATCGCCCTGAAACGGTTAATGAACTCCTTAAACGAGCACAAACCATAGCGGGTAGCACCTTAGGTGAACTGGCTTTAAATGAAAACATTCAGGTGCCCAAAAATCTAAATAGAGAAAAAGGCTGGATAGGCCTTTTATTAGAAAGAATTTTAGGTGCGAGTGCTGGCTCTTTACCTATTCCTGATTTTCCTGAACTTGGCATTGAGCTCAAAACCTTGCCAATAAACCGACAAGGCAAACCATTAGAAACCACCTTTGTGTGTGTTGCACCACTTACCGGTTTAACCGGTGTTTGCTGGGAGAATAGCCACGTCAAACATAAACTGGCTAAAGTACTTTGGGTACCGGTGATTAGTGAACGCGACATTCCCATAGAGGAGCGCATCGTTTGCACCCCTTTTTTATGGCAACCGAGTGCCGAAGAAGAATCATTATTAGCACAAGACTGGCAAGAGTTAACCGATATGATTGCTCTTGGCGAAGTAGAAAAAATTAATGCTCGGATAGGCCAAGTCATGCAACTTCGTCCAAAGGCGGCAAATTCATCAGCCAAAACCCAAGCTTTTGATAAGCATGGGCGCCCTTTTATGACTTTGCCTAGAGGCTTTTATTTAAAAATTGCTTTTACTCATCAACTGTTGCAAAACCACTTACGCGTAAATCTATAGGATTGAAATACGAATCGTTTGTTCAAAACTATAGGTCTCTTGGGGAAGCACACTAATAGGGGTCAGTTGAGCGGCTTCCAAACAAACATACTCTTGCTCGCCATGCGGGTGCACATCCGCCATTTTATTAGCGAGTTCTTGACCTGGGTTCCAAAGGACCCAATGATTAGAGTTTTTCTTTTGCACGCTTACTACTCGCTCATAGCCACTATCGAGTATATTGATGCTGTCATCAGATACATAGTTCCGGTCAATAGGGCCTACACAATCATTGACATCAACAGGGCTACATTGAATATCATCAGCCCCTTGCTCAGTAAAAACTACCGAATTTAAATCAGGTATTGAAGTTTTCTCTGGGTTGCTTACGTTAAAATAACTATGCAATGCGTAGCTTATCTCAAATGCTTGTTGGTCTAAGTTTCTTACCTCTAATTTTTGGGTAAAATTATCAGCAAAAATTAAGGTTTGAATTAACTGAAATTTATAAGGCCATTCAGGTAATAGCTTCTCACCTTCAAGCTCTAATTTTATAACAACCTGCTCAGGTGTCATATCATAAGTCGTTAATTTCCATAACATGTTCCGAGCGAATCCATGCTGAGGACAGTTTTCCTTAGGACCAAACCAAGGAAAACAAATTGGTATACCACCTCGAATTGCTTTTTGGTTATCATAAACACTGTTTCTCGATAACCATAAAACCGGTTGTTGATTTCTCGGTACGTACGTTAGCACCTGCCCACCATGCAAAGAAATGGTGGCTTGAAACTTTTGATGTTCTATATACAAATGCTCAATATCAGGCTTTATTTGATGCAGGCTGAGTTTACCTACGCCTTGAATAGTCAGTTTATCTCGCTTAGATTGCATTGTTATTTTAAGTCTCATTTAAATAATATCAATGAGGCTAACTATATGTACATTGACCTCAATAGTACAGCGTGATGACAACGAATTTGTTTTTTTCAAGCACAGACTCTTTCGCCAACACTGTCATGCTGATACCCTTTATTAAGGGTATATAAATTTGGCCTTAACATATAATAACAACTCAATTTTAGGGACTTTGTATATGATTCGACTGCTTACTTGGTTTGTTTTTAGCCTTGCGTTGTTTATTACCTGTAGTGGACTCAGCTATCAAAGCAATAAGATGGTCGACTTTGGCTACCCCGTTTGGTACGAGCTTCTTCAAGTCGATCGCCATATCGATAAATATGCACCGCAAAACCAACATCAAAAACAAGATTTTCACCAAACAGACAAAGCGCAACATCTAGATTTATTTGCACAACTTAATAATGCGGTTCATGAACAACCAGAAATATTAGCGCAAATTCAATATCAAACCCCTTCTAACCAAAACCGCTTACTCACAATAAGCGAGGTGATTCACCTTAAAGATGTAAATATTTTAATAAGAAATTTAACCTCGCTTTGGTGGTTTGCCCTTATCGTGGTGGTGGTGTTAACCCCAATTTATTGGCGTGGCTCACTATCATTTCCGCCAACCAAGTGGCAGCTAGCTTTTTTTTCCACCTTATCTGCGGTCACTTTATTAAGTTATTTCACCTTTGGCTTTGACAAACTTTATGCGTTTTTGCATGAGTCTGTATTTCCAGAAAATCATCAATGGTTTTTCTATTATCAAGAATCTTTAATGACAACCTTTTTAAAAGCTCCAGATTTATTTGCCGCCTTTGGAGCCCAAATCAGCCTTATTGCTATGGCCTTGTTCTTATTGGTGTATATGATCCTTGCGAAAAAAATGGGGCAAAGGGTCAAGTCGAGTCGCTTAATGTAGTATGGATGTGAGTGACTTAACATCAACCGTTAGCTTTACCTTTTTAAGCTAAGTATTGAAAAATTTTACTTTCACTGGCATAGCCCGCAATATTCGCTTGTTTGACAAAAGCAAAGCCTAATTTTTTCAGTAGTGCCATAGAGGCTAAATTATCTACCGAGGTCATGGCGAGAATTTTAGGTAAATCAGCTCGCTTGATTTCATAATTAAGCACAGCCAATGCGACTTCATAGCCATAACCACATTGGCAATGTGATTGTAAAAAGGCAAAACCAATATCAGGGCTATCAAAATACTCTCGCTGTAATAAGCCACAAAAACCAATCGTTTGACCAGTATCTTTGATGGTGGCGACAAATAAAGTAAAACCATTACCCTTAGACATAGTTAAAAGGTGTTCTTTGATATAGTTTTTAGCTTGCGCTAAAGTTCGCACACCTCTGTCCGCAATGTGTTCAATAAATGACGGCTCATTCAGTAATGTCAGCATAAATTGATCATCATCTGTGGTGATCGGTCGTAGTATTAAGCGCTTAGTCATCAGCATCGTCATTGATTTTTTGTCACCAAATAGAAACATTTGTTAATAATGTTACCTCAGTCCCATTTCCACGCAAGCTTTGGCTTTGCTTATGTTATAAAAACGCAACCAACTTTAAGCAGTTGAAATACAGACTTTTTGAACACTTATCGAACAAATTTAACCTTAAAATATACGCGAACACATTATTGCTTTTTATTTGAACACCACCCTTCTTGTTTAACATTTTTATAACCAGATACTTAACAAAATAGAACGTTTGAAGCCTTGTTTAGATTTTTATTTTGCGTATCATCAGCGCTCAATTTAAATGCCTAATCCTAGTGCGGAGTTTTCAAAGTTATATGAGAAAGTTGCTCACCTCTCCCGGTAAAATGTCCCTTGGTCAAGCCGAACACCAAATCTATGAATCAGCCTTAAAGTACGTTGCCGATCTGGCTTTAAACTTAATGGCAATTAAAGTAGAGAATCACCCTGAAGATTTTCTTGGTTGGTGTCAAGAATTGCATCGTTTATGCAAACACAAAATGAATATGGACTTATTAGAGCCAGCACAATTAAAGCCATTAAAGAAACTACAAGAAACATTGGAACTGGGCGTTTCTGTATCACAACTAAAGATGATGCGTATTGCTCCATGGCCAATTTTCACTAACGTAGTGGAGCAACAAAAAACCTTACATGCCATTGATGAGCGTATGCGCCTATTGACCTATGTAAAAGGGTTAGAAGAAAAAACACTGGCCGAAATGGTCGATGAAGACAGAATGACATTTTGTGGTAAACATACTGCCCAACATGACATTAGTGTTTACGATTTTGACGTTGAGTGGTTTGCTTCAACTCGTGGAGCTAAAAGCTTTCATACCTTATTGCAAAGCCATCCACAGTTGTTTGATCAGGCATTAGCCCATATCCCATTAACTGGCGATGTTGAATATGTGCATTACCAAGGCTTTGTTAACAGCTTTAAAGCCATTTTTAATGAGCACACAGACAAAGATAAACCATCAATGGTTGCCGCGACGCGTTTGTTAGCAATGCGCCGACCAGATGTCTTTGTTGCTTTAGCAAACAACAAAATTGATCCGATATGCCAAGGCTTAAATGTTACGAAGTTTAATAACCAAGATTTTGATAGCTACTGGCATGAATTGATCATGACTTTGCAAACCTGTCCATGGTACACGAGTCCAGAACCAGAAGAGCAAGCAGAACTTACGTTGTGGCAAGTACGTGCGGCATTAATCGATGTGTTCTTTTTTGCCGATCAATCGCTGGCAGAAAATTCAAACTACATACGAATGCGTGACAAACCAACAAAAACCAAAGTTGGGGTAGCGAAAAGTGTTAAACGCAGTAAAGAGTCGGCGGAGCAAATTGTTGATAAGGCTTTAGCCGCAGATGATGTTCCAGAGTACTTACTGGATATGCGAAATTCACTGGTAAATAGCGTAAAAGATGGCAAACCGGTTGAACAAGCCATTTCATTGATGCGAAGCATCTTTGGCTAAATACACCGCTAAGCTTTAATTTCCTTAAAGCTTACAATCTGGGGTTCCCATAAAACATGACCGCGCCTTGGTTTGATCTGCAAAGATTCAAATTACCAAGGCGTTTTTATTTTGACTATTTACTGCTTACCTGATCACTGCTTGTCATTATCGCGACGGCGAATTTTCTTTCGCATTGGTGAATATAAACTGCTTGGCTGCAATTCAATATTTTCTAATTCAACATTAATTGCATTCGTTGAAATCACCACTTCATATAAAGAAAACAGCAATGACAAGGATAAAAATATCAAACTACTACCAAAAAGAAACTGCCCGATAAGTTGGTACTCAACAAATACCGCAAACATTGAAAAAGTACAAAGTATAAAGCTAAAACAACCAAAGCTTTGCATTAGTTTTATATAAACAATTCGCTTTTTAAGGTTGGTGATTTGACGCAAGATAACTTCTCGCATTTCATCTTTATGAGCACCATTTAGCTGTCGAATAAGTTGAGCCAACACTAAAAATCGATTGGTGTAAGCGAGTAATAATAACGAAATCGCGGGGAACAATAATGCGGGTGTGGTTAGAGTCATAATAGAAAGTGCTTATCCTGATGCCACATCGGAAAAAACATTTAAGTCGATGAGCATAAAAGCCTGGCCATAACAATTAACACGATTAACCAAGCCAGGGTTCATTGGTTAATGGGTAAAATAAAGCAGTTAACGAGCAGGATGTAAAGCAAATACCCAATGGGGTTTGCTCTGTTTTAGCCGTCTAAATAACATTTCTATGCGTTTATTTTGATTTAAACATTATCAAGATGTTACGCTAAATAATGATGATCATTTAGCTCAATAATTTAAACCAATATCCTACAAGGATGAGGATAACATGACTAAGAGAGGAAAATATTGATTATAATTAATAAATCAAGTGCATAATGGTACAAGCAAGAATGCCCGCGATGATATCGTCAACCATAATCCCTAAACCACCACTAATTTTGCGATCTGCCCACGAAATTGGCCAAGGTTTGACAATATCAAATAACCTAAACAGTAAAAACCCCACGACCAAGGTTTCAATGCTAACAGGAATAGCTATCATGGTAATGAAATAACCAACAATTTCATCCCAAACAATCGCGCCGTGGTCATGTACGCCTGCATCATTTGATGCTTTTTCGCAAATCCAGACGCCTAAAATACTCATCGCCAAAGTCAGCACAATAAAGGCGTTAAGCGATAAAAAAGAGCAAAAATAAAACAAAGGTATGGCAACTAAAGTGCCCATCGTGCCAGGGGCTTTAGGGCTTAAACCTGAGCCAAAGCCTAAGGCTAAAAAATGAATTGGGTTTTTAATATCAAACAGCTGTGATGGCGTTTTTTTATTCATTATGTATTGCTCTAATTGACACCAAAGTGTTCAAAACCACGGGCTTGCAGTTCAAAAGGTTGCTCATTAAAGGTGACCACAACATCGCCGGAATTGTTCATTTGACCGATGCAGGTAAAGTCAACATTGGCATGTGCCATCGCCGTTTCCATGCCAACCTTATTGGTCGCAGGTACGGTGAAAATCAATTGATAATCATCACCCGATGTCAAAGCCAGTTTAATTGCATCTTGTTCACTGAGGTTGTTTTTTAATATGGCAGATATAGGAATGTCTTCGCATTTTAAATCTACGCCAAGCTTAGAGGCTGAACAAAGGTGTTTTAAATCTGCGAGTAAGCCATCTGACACATCAATGGCAGAAGTTGCAAATTCACGGATCAATTGAGCTGTCAGCACTTGTGGATTTGGACAGTCTAGTTGTTTTTTTACAACCGCAAAATCATCATTGGATAAAGAAATTTGTTTATTGATAGCCGCTAACGCTAATCCCGCATCACCTAGGGTACCGGTAACAAAGATGTAATCGCCATTTTTAGCGCCATCACGTCTAAGTACTCTATCTTTAGGCACTGTACCTTGTGCGGTAATAGTAATACTTAAAGGACCTTGAGTTGTATCTCCACCAATAAGCTGAACATTATAATATTGTGTCAACTCAAATACGCCAGCAGTAAACTCTTGCAACCAAGTGTGGTCAACTTCGGGTAATGTGATGGCGATGGAAATCCAGCAGGGTTCTGCCCCCATAGCGGCTAAATCACTTAAATTGACCGCAACAGATTTGTGCCCTATCGCTCTTGGCGGGGTATCAACAGGAAAGTGTACACCACTGACCAAAGTGTCAGTGGTCACAGCAATAAGCTTATCATCGGGACCATTGACCAAGGCACAGTCGTCACCAATTCCCTTTATGACGTCTTTACGCTGCACAGGTTGCGCCGTAAAGAACTCTTTTATCAATTCAAATTCTTTCATGAAAACTAGGGGGTGTTATTCAACACGAATATTTTTAACTGCTTTATCCAAAACGCCGTTAACAAACTTGTGGCTGTCATCGGCAGCAAAAGATTTTGCCAGCTCTATCGCTTCGTTTATAACCACCTTGTATGGTACATCCAAACATTCTTTTAGTTCAAAGATTGCCACGCGTAAAATCGCTTTTTCGACATGATCAACTTCGTCAAGAGGACGGTCAACATGGGGGCGAATTGCTGCATCAATGTCTGCAACGTTTGCGGCAACACCACGTAGAAGTTGCGCAAAGTATTCTGTTTCAAAACGACGTTTTGCGTTATCTGCAAGAAAGTTTGCTTCGACATCCGTAATGTCATTGTTAGTCAGTTGCCATGAATACACTGCTTGTACTGCGATTTCACGAGCCTTTCTTCTAGGAGTAGGTTTCACTTAGTTTGCCGCCTATATTTGGTCTAAAACGTTAACCATTTCGATCGCACTTAATGCAGCTTCTGCACCTTTGTTACCCGCTTTGGTGCCCGCACGCTCAATCGCTTGTTCAATTGAATCTGTGGTGATCACACCAAATGCAACAGGTACGTCAAATTCCATCGCCACTTGGGCTAAGCCTTTGTTACATTCACCTGCTACAAAATCAAAATGAGGAGTACCGCCTCGGATTACAGCTCCAATAGCGATAATGGCATCGAAGTTGCCCTTTTTAGCAACGCGCTTAGCTGCTACTGGTAATTCGTATGCGCCAGGTACACGAATAATTGTAATATCATTTTCAGCCACTTGCCCTTGACGTTTAAGAGCGTCAACAGCGCCTTCAAGTAAGCTTTCCACAATAAAACTGTTAAAACGAGAAACTACAATGGCAAATTTTTTGCCTGATGCATTAAAAGAACCTTCGATTACGTTCATTATTTTTAACCTGTATGTAAAATTTTGCGAAATTCTATCAAAATTAGAAAGAATAAGGTACTGGTTCTTCCGAGAAAGTAACAATTTTGACGAATTTGAATAAAGTTTGATTACCAAAGCCGTTTTTTTCGTTATGATCGATAAAATTTTTACCCAATTATATTAGCTTAAAGATCATGAAACTGTATTTTTCTACCAATCAAATAGCTGAGCTCGAGCCTTTTAGTTTTGCCGAAAGACAACAAATTATGGCTATTGCAAGCAGTAAATTAACGCCATTGGCTAAATTAATTTTAAACTTGATCAAATTAGCCATTTTAATTCCACCATTCATGATGTTGGCCTACATCGACTCTTGGTGGTTTGTACTTCCTCTTGTTGGGGTGTTAATCGGTTATATGCTTATTCTAAGACCGGTGTCGTTGCTTTTTTTACATAAACATATACCGTCTGCAATCAAAGTATTTAAGCAACAACAGCAATAAAAAAAGGTGGCAAAGCCACCTTTTAAGAGCAAAATACAAGTGTTATATTTACAACTCTTCCAATAAGTCATCCAACTCTTGTTCTTCTTGTTGATTGATAATCAATGGTGGATTGCCATCATAGACGCGATATCTTATATTTTGAAAATACGCATTTTTCACAAATTCATACGGGTCAAGAGATTCTTTTAATAAAGCTTCTTGTTCACTTAATTCCGCTCGCAACTCTAAACCGACAACCATTTTTATGGCCACATTAGGCCAAAAATCAATGATTGATAAAGGCCAATAGTAATCATCAACAAAATCACCGACTTCATCCCTTACCGATGTTGGCCCAAGAAGTGGCATCATCAAGTAAGGACCTTCGCCGACACCGTAGGTCGCTAACACCTCACCAAACTCTTCTTCTTCACGGGTTAATCCGGCGTGTCTGGCGACATCAAACCAGCCCAATAGTCCTACCGTTGAATTTAACACAAAACGTCCTGTTGTTTTGGCAGCGCGATGAAACTTTAATTGCAATAAATTATTTACGATAGTAAACGGCTCATTTAAGTTAAGAGCGGCATTGTAAACACCAGAACGAATCGGTTTGGGTATATAAGCAACATACGCATCAGACGCTGGCTTGAATACGTATTTATCAGCATAATCCCAGTTAAAAGTCCAAATTGGGCGGTTAATAAATTCAAGAGGATCGCGCTCATCTTTCACTGTTTGTTGATCAGATGATGTTGTTGCACACGCGCTTAATAAAGAAAAGGTCAGCACAATCAGGAGCTGTTTATAAAAAGAAAAAGATAGCATTCATTAAACCTCGGATCTTGCTGAAAAGACAAAAACGCTTTAAGTATAACCTAAAGAAATCAGCTAAGAGTTAATATTTTTATACAAGTTTTCAATTATTTAAGAAAGCAGTACGGATATATATAATTGACGGTTCACTAAAAAAACGCCAACAAAATGGACTCGCATTATATGTTAATGGCCAGCTTCTTTAAAGCGACAACGACGAGAATACTCGCATCTGGTCATGAAACTTTTTTACGACACTTTTTCTGGTAGGTCTATGCCACTTGCGCGCATTTTAGCTAATTTATAACGCAACGTTCGAGCGCTAATGCCTAACCGGGTCGCCACATCTTTACGCGAGCCATGACATGCGTGCAAGGCATCAAGAATAATTTGAAATTCTTGATTCTTGAGCTCATTGCCTAAGCTTTCTTCCTCCGTTTGCTCAGACGTTGAATTAATCACTGCAACAGAGGTGAAATCATCAATTAATAAGTCATCGGCTTCTATTTGATTAGAATTTTTTAGGATCAAAGCGCGTTGAATCACATTATCAAGTTCACGCACATTGCCTGGCCAAGTGTAAGTATTTAACTTTAACTTAGCCGCTTCTGTTAACACGACGTTGAACTCATTATGACTACGAATGATATGCTCAGCTAACGGAATTATGTCTTTAGAGCGTTCACCTAATGGTAACCATTTAAGTGGAAATACATTCAGTCTGTAATACAAATCTTCACGAAATACGCCATCTTCAACCGCCGTTCTTAAATCTCGGTTACTGGTAGCAATAACTCGCACATCGAGCTCTATCACTTTTCGACCAGCCAGTCTTTCCACTTCCTTTTCTTGTATTACCCGTAAAATCTTAGCTTGCAAAGCCAAATCCATTTCGGTAATTTCATCCAATAAAATGGTTCCGCCTTGCGCTTGTTCAAATTTGCCTGGGCAGGCATTAATTGCCCCGGTAAAGGCGCCTTTCTCGTATCCAAACAAGGTTGCTTCTAGCATATTCTCAGGTATCGCCGCGCAGTTGATGGCAACAAAGGGATTGCCTTTTCGCGGAGAATGATGGTGGATATATTTTGCCAATACTTCCTTACCCGAGCCACTTGGCCCTAGTACCATAACAGAGGCATTGGTAGAGGCCACTTTGCGCGCCAATTGCAACAGCTTTATACTGTGTGGATCTTCGGCAATCGGAGCAAAGGTGTCGCTTACCTTGGTCAATGGCATGTATTGCCCGACCATATTAATCAGCACTTCGGGTGAAAAGGGTTTGGCAATATAGTTACAAGCACCGTCTTTCATTGCTTGTACCGCATCATCGATGGTCGCGTAAGCGGTGATAATGAGCATAGGAAGTTCGGGCCATTTTACTTTTACATTTTTAAGTAAAGTCAGACCACTCATATCGCCCATTTGCACATCACTGACCACCATATCAACTGATTGTTGATTTAAAATGACCAATGCCGCTTCCGCGCTGTTGGCTTCAACACACTGATAATTTGATAACACTAACGTGTCAACAATGGCTTCACGTAAGCCAGGATCGTCTTCAACGACAAGTACGACTTTGTTGCTCATGTCTGTCCCTTAATAAGATCTTATCAGTGTGTTGATATTCACCATTAAGAGCCTTTAAACAGTGGTAATTTAAGACAAAAGTCTGCACCAGATTCCGTTCTATTGCTCACACTCACATCGCCATGATGGGCTTTTGCCACCGATTTCACTACCGCTAACCCCAAGCCAGTACCTTGCTCTTTTGAGGTGTAAAACATCTCAAATATTTCATCGCTTTTAGTAAGGTCAACACCACTGCCGTTATCAAGCACATGAACATGTAAAAAGTCATCTTGTTGATAGGCTTTAAGCTCGATGCAAACTTGCTCTGAATTGACCTGAAGAGCATTATGAATAAGGTTTTGAATAGCCCCAACCAAAGCGTTTTTATTGCCGACAACAGGCTGGTTTATGCTTTCTATTGCAACGTTTAAAGTGGCATTGGCTTTTTCCACTTCAGTGTCACAACCGCGAACAGCTTCGGTGATCAAATCTTGCGCGTCAATAACAGCCACCACCTGTTTACCACCACTTTTAGCAAATAAAAGCATGTCGTTCACTTGTTGCTCTAATGTCTGCAGACGATCAGCAAGTTTATCGAGAAAACTACTGCGCTTTTCTTCAGGCAAGTCAGCGTTTCCTAGATTAGAGCAATACAACATGGCTGCCGACAAAGGCGTTCTAATTTGATGCGCGAGGGTAGACACCATCTTACCTAATGCAGATAGTTTTTCCATCTTGCCCAGTTTTTCTTGTAACAAACGGGTTTCGGTTAAGTCGGTGATAAGAATCAACTGACCTGCTTGTGATGCAAATGAGGACACGTCTAGCTTTACTCGGCGACCATCTTTAAGGGACACTTCATGACCATCATCGGCACGAGGTTTAAATGCTTGTTTTATCACATCAATCCAAGCTTGGCCTACCAAGTCCATCGAAAATAGCGATATGGCTGTCTTATTCGCTTTCACTACGACGCCATCACCATCGATAATCACCACACCCGCCGGCATAACATCAAATAATTGATTAAATTGATTTGCTTGCAGACGCAAGGTATCAAGTTCACCACTGTAAGATTCGGTTACCAACAACCCGGTGCCTGATGTTGAAGCAGTTGACGCTGTGGATAGCATGGTCACCCCACCAGTCATGCTCATAGTACTCTCTCCGTTTGTTCTATATTCTTTTGAGCTCTAATCTTTAAGAATAAATTTTTGTCATAATATGCAATTTTTAACATTACAAAAAGGATTTAAATCAAATTCCAACCTGAACGGTCAACCTTTAACCACTTGTAACGGCTTGGTATAGTTAAAATAATTTTAACTTAACTCTATTTCAGATATCGAAGACAGCGACATTGACTGATCGTTTTCAAAGGTTAATTTCATATCATCACTGCTTTCATCTAGTCCCACTTTAATGACTTTATGATGCGTAAAGACTTCTAATTCAATAACCGCCGATGAGCCAATTGCAGATACGATAAATCGATATTCCCCTTCTGGAGCTTCACGACCATTTCGATCAACACCGTTCCAACTGAAAGTTGTTTGCCCTTGTGCTAAATCACCTAAAGGAATAATACGAATGATCTCAAGTTGGGCGTTTTCCACATATACTAAGGCCTGGCTCACAGGCTTAGGGGTGAATATTTTACCTTCAACCGGTCTACTGAGCTCAAAGTGTACTTTTCCACCCTTGATAGCGACATTACGTCCAATCAACGCACTGGCTTGCAATGCTTTATTTGAACTATTTATCGCTTGTTTGGTTTGTAATTTATCCTTAAAGTCCTCAAGCCCTTGGCTAATGGTGGATGCCAATAGCTGAGTTAACGACTGCTCAAAATTTTCTTCTTCGTTTTTTTCAACGGCTATGGGCTCTGGCGTAAGCTGGGCGAAAAAACCTTGTATACCAATGGCTTTATTCTGATTTGGCAAGTTGGTCTCTTCCGTCATATTTTCACTGCTTGCCTTGATGCAAGTATTGTTATTATCTGACACTGTGTATTTCCAATAATTAGTTATTAACCAAAGTCTTAGTCAGCTTATTAAACCCAGCATTTGTTCATGAAAAACGCACTGATTACTTTTTTCTTAGAAGAAAAATTAAGCCAACAATTTTATTTAAGCAAACACAACCAAGCAAACTTAATGCCAACTTAAAAACAAAACATAAAACAAAAGAAAAAACATTAAAAAAAAGCGATAAAAAACGCTCCCTGAACAACCAACAACCACCTTCGCCCCTTACAAAAAGAGGCTAATGAGTATGTCGATAGGATTAAAGGTGTTTATCCGTTACAAAATTTTGTTATACGCATTCACTTAGGAAATTTTAATAGGTTAAAGAGGCAAAACGGCAAACATTTGCCATGTCTTTGCCACCCTAAAGTAAAATTGCCTATATTATTTACCTAGTAACATCTTTTTTATTGTTTGCTCGGGGGTAAAACCGATTCGATGGCTAACGCAGGGGGGATTTTAGGCGCTGAAGAATGTACGATGAAGGTAAAGATTAGATAAAAAAAAAGACTGCCAAGCAGCCTTTAAAAAATATATATTAACTTTATATTTTATAACTTTTTTACGACCAGATGTTTAAGGAAATACTTTGCCAACTAAACTGTGTTTAATGCAAAGCCTCCCATCACTAATACAACGATAAAAACCGTTATAAGATTTACTTCCCGCAAAGACGAGTTTTTCATAACAACACCTACTACCTACTATTTACATGTCTTCGTTTTTGGTAAAGCACAACCAATTTAACTTGTTTGTTTTTCATACACAAGGGTCGAATTGTAACCAGTTAGAAACAAGCGTGAGAAAGACTTGTTTTTGTTAAAAATGTAATTTTCTTTTATTTTTCGACAATATTGATTGCAGTCAGTGTTTGTCTGAGTAAAAATAACCGCAATTATTTTTGATACTTATATTGGAGTTTTTATGCCGTCACGCCAAGATCAGGCTAATGCGATTCGCGCATTAAGTATGGATGCAGTTCAGCAAGCCAACTCAGGTCACCCAGGTGCCCCAATGGGAATGGCCGACATTGCCCAAGCTTTGTGGTGCGATCACCTAAAACACAACCCAAGCAACCCAAAATGGGCTGACCGCGACCGCTTTGTATTGTCAAATGGTCATGGTTCAATGTTGTTATACTCTTTATTGCATTTAAGCGGTTACGATCTTAGCATTGACGATCTTAAAAACTTCCGTCAATTACATTCAAAAACACCTGGCCACCCAGAATATGGTTACGCACCGGGCGTTGAAACTACCACAGGCCCTCTTGGTCAAGGTATCTCTAATGCCGTAGGTATGGCAATTGCTGAAAAAGCCTTAGCAGCTCAGTTTAACCGTGATAACTTTGATATTGTTGATCATTTCACTTATGCCTTTTTAGGCGATGGCTGTTTAATGGAAGGGATTTCACATGAAACCTGTTCATTAGCAGGCACCCTAGGCCTTGGTAAGTTGATTGCTTTTTGGGACGATAATGGCATTTCCATTGATGGTGAAGTTGAAGGTTGGTTCTCTGACGACACCCCTGCTCGTTTTGAAGCTTACGGCTGGCACGTTATTCGCGATATTGACGGTCACAATCCTGAGCAAATCTTAGCGGCGATAGAGCAAGCGAAAAACGAAACTGGCAAGCCGACATTAATCTGTTGTAAAACCATCATCGGTTTTGGCTCGCCAAATAAAAGTGGTAGTCATGACTGTCACGGAGCGCCATTAGGGCATGAAGAAATTGCCGCTGCTCGTGAGTTTTTAAACTGGCCACATGGTCCATTTGAAATCCCTGCAGACATTAAGCAAGCTTGGGATGGTCGCGATAAAGGTCAAGCAGCAGAAGCCGCTTGGAACGAATTGTTTGTGGCGTATGAAAAAGCATATCCAGAGCTTGCAGCCGAATTTACTCGTCGTAACAACGGTGAGTTGCCTGCTAACTGGGAGCAACATACCAACGAATACATTGCTAAATTGCAAGCGAACCCAGAAACGGTAGCAACGCGTAAAGCGTCACAAAACTGTTTAAATGCTTATGGTCCAATTTTACCAGAATTCATGGGTGGCTCAGCTGACTTAGCAAGTTCAAACTTAACACTATGGTCAGGCTCAAAAGGTTTGGCAAGTGACGACGCTGCCGGAAACTATATCTATTACGGTGTACGAGAATTTGGTATGTCGGCGATTATGAACGGTATTGCCCTGCACGGTAGCTTTATTCCATACGGCGCAACCTTCTTAATGTTCGTGGAGTACGCACGTAATGCAGTGCGTATGGCAGCATTAATGAAACAACGCAATATCTTTGTTTACACTCATGACTCAATTGGCTTAGGTGAAGATGGTCCAACCCATCAACCTGTTGAACAATTATCTGGCTTGCGCTTAACACCAAACCTATACAACTGGCGCCCTTGTGACGCGGTAGAATCGGCTGTGGCTTGGAAAATGGCCATTGAGCGTACTGATGGTCCAACAACGTTAACCTTTACACGTCAAGGTTTAGCGCAACAAGAACGAACAGAAGAACAGGTAAGTAACATCGGTCGCGGTGGCTACGTTCTTAAAGATTGTGACGGCACCCCTGATGTTATCTTGATTGCCACGGGCTCTGAAGTAGCGCTTGCGATGAATGCGGCCGAGCAATTATCGAAGGAGCATAATGTACGTGTTGTTTCTATGCCTTGTACGGATGCTTTTGAAGCACAAGATGCCGCTTATCGTGAAGCCGTTTTACCGGCTGCAGTGACCGCTCGTGTTGCCATTGAAGCCGGTATTGAGGACTTCTGGTACAAATACGTTGGTTTAGATGGTCGGGTAATTGGCATGAGCACCTTTGGTGAGTCTGCTCCGGCTGACGAATTATTTGAACTATTTGGTTTTACCGTGGAAAACGTGGTAAATACAGCCAAAGAACTCTTATAATTTGAGCTAAATTGTAAAAGATTAGCACAATACAGTGTCAAGGCAGGCTTTTATAGCCTGCCTTGACGATTTTCAGATAACGATTTGATTGGTTTGTTATCATACAAAGTCGTTATTTGACATACGCTACCCCGTTTAAGGATACAGCAGCCAAAATATGACCATAAAAATTGCAATAAATGGTTTTGGACGCATCGGACGAAGCATACTTCGAGCCCTCTATGAGTCTGGTCGTAACGATGAGTTTCAGATTGTGGCGATCAATGAATTAGCCGAGCCAAACGCTATTGCCCACCTCTTAAAGTACGACACAACCCATGGCCGATTTCCCTTTGCCGTTAGTTTCAATGACGGCATGTTAAACGTTGCGGGTGATGATATTGTTCTGATTCATCAGTCCAATGTTGAGCAATTGCCTTGGGCTGATCTTGCAGTCGATATTGTGCTCGATTGCACTGGCATATATCATTCTAAAGAGGCCGCTTTAAAACACATCAAACAAGGGGCGAAAAAAGTATTGTATTCGCAACCTGCCCACACCGACGTCGATAACACCATTATATTTGGCATAAATCAACAAACACTTACGCCAACTGATGTTATTGTATCTAACGGTTCTTGTACGACAAATTGTATTGTTCCAGTTATAAAAGCACTAGACGATGCATTTGGTATTGAAAGTGGTACTATTACCACCATTCATTCTTCAATGCATGATCAACAAGTCATTGACGCCTACCATAAAGATTTACGTTTATCTCGGGCGGCGAGTCAATCTATTATTCCTGTTGATACAAAACTAGCAATAGGCATTGAGCGAATATTGCCAACACTTAAAGGGCGATTTGAAGCCATTGCGGTGCGAGTACCCACAATAAATGTAACAGCAATGGATTTGAGCGTGACCGTAAACACCGATGTCGATATTGCTTCGGTAAACAACGCAATTATGGAAAAACAGGCTGGAGACTTATCAGGTATTTTAGGTTTTACCACCGAACCCTTGGTCTCAATGGACTTTAACCATGACTTGCATTCAGCCATTGTTGATGGCAACTCTACACGAGTTAGCCACAAGCGATTAGTAAAATTACTAGTATGGTGTGATAACGAATGGGGCTTTGCCAACCGGATGTTAGATACCGCCTACTCAATGCATTATGCTTAATAAAATTAGCACTATAATTAATTTGCAAAATTTCAAAATTTTTATTTTTATTTTTACACTCTAGATTTCAACGGAGACACACTATGTCTGTCATTAAAATGACTGATCTTGAATTAGCCAACAAACGCGTTTTAATTCGTGAAGATTTAAACGTTCCAGTAAAAAACGGTAAAATCACTTCTGATGCTCGCTTAAGAGCCGCTTTACCAACATTGAAGCACGCTTTAGATGCTGGTGCGAAAGTAATGGTAATGTCTCACTTAGGTCGTCCAACCGAAGGTGAATACAACGAAGAATTCTCTTTGAAAGTGGTTGCCGAATATTTAGCAGACGCTCTAAACAAGCCAGTACGCATAGAAAAAGACTATCTTGACGGTGTGGAAGTTGAAGCAGGTGAATTAGTTGTTTTTGAAAACGTTCGTTTTAACGTTGGGGAAAAGAAAAACGACGAAGGCTTATCGAAAAAAATGGCTGCTTTATGTGATATCTACGTAATGGATGCCTTTGGTACAGCTCACCGTGCACAAGCATCAACACACGGCGTTGGTCAATTTGCTCCGATCGCCTGTGCGGGTCCTTTATTGGCCGGTGAATTAGACGCTCTTGGTAAAGCACTACATAACCCTGCTCGTCCATTGGTGGCGATTGTTGGCGGTTCTAAAGTGTCAACCAAACTGACAGTGTTAGATTCTCTTTCGAACATTGTTGACCAGTTAGTTGTTGGTGGTGGCATTGCCAATACCTTTATTGCAGCCCAAGGTCACAATGTAGGTAAGTCTTTATACGAAGCCGACTTAATTGACGAAGCGAATCGTTTAACAGCCAATGCAATTGCAAACAATGGTTCTATTCCAACGCCAACAGATGTAGTTGTCGGTAAAGAATTTTCAGAAACTGCCGAAGCAACACTGAAAAACGTTGCTGATGTGAACGATGATGATATGATCTTTGACATTGGTCCTGATTCAGCCAAAGCCTTGGCTGACATTTTGGAAAATGCTGGCACCATCGTTTGGAATGGTCCAGTAGGTGTCTTTGAGTTTGACCAATTTGGCGAAGGTACAAAAGTTATCGCAAACGCCATTGCAAATTCAAAAGCATTTTCAATCGCCGGTGGTGGCGATACTCTAGCGGCAGTGGACAAATATAACATTGCTGATAAAGTATCATATATCTCAACTGGTGGCGGTGCCTTCCTTGAATTCCTAGAAGGCAAAAAATTACCAGCTGTTGCTATGCTTGAAGCACGCGCTGCAGAATAAAAACTGAAAAGAGTTCCCTTTGGCCGTCGCTTAAGGGGAGTCTTTTGACTAACAAAATTTAAAATTTAAAATTTATAGTGAGTAAAACAATGACTAAAGTATTAGATGTCGTAAAACCTGGTGTTGTAACAGGTGAAGACTTAAACAAAATCTTCGAAATCTGTAAGGCCAAGAAAGCGGCTCTTCCTGCTGTTAACTGTATTGGTACAGACTCTATCAATGGTGTTTTAGAAGCAGCAGCCGCTGTTAACTCACCAGTAATCGTTCAATTCTCTAACGGTGGCGCGGCATTCGTTGCCGGTAAAGGTCTTAAAGCTGAAGGACAAGATGCACAAGTTCTTGGTGCTGTTGCTGGTGCAAAACACGTTCACGAATTAGCAAAAGCTTACGGTGTGCCTGTTATCCTTCACACTGACCACGCGGCGAAGAAATTACTGCCTTGGATTGACGGTCTTTTAGACGCATCAGAGAAGCACTTTGCTGAAACTGGTTCGCCATTATTCTCTTCACACATGATTGACTTATCTGAAGAGTCTTTAGAAGAAAACTTAGAAATTTGTGAAAAATACCTAGCCCGTATGGCGAAAATGGGTATGACTCTAGAAATCGAACTAGGTTGTACTGGTGGTGAAGAAGACGGCGTTGATAACACCGATATGGACGAGTCTAAGCTTTACACTCAACCAGAAGAAGTTAACGAAGCATACGAGCGTTTAAGCAAGATCAGCCCGAACTTCACAATTGCAGCATCTTTTGGTAACGTTCACGGTGTATACAAACCAGGTAACGTTAAGCTAACTCCAACCATCTTACGTGACTCTCAAGCTTACATCCAAGAGAAGCACAACACAGATGCGGCGCCAGTAAACTTCGTATTCCACGGCGGTTCAGGTTCTTCACAAGAAGAAATCACTGAAGCTATCTCTTACGGTGTGATCAAAATGAACATCGATACCGATACTCAGTGGGCATCTTGGGAAGGTATTATGAACTTCTACAAAGAAAAAGAAGCTTACCTACAAGGTCAAATCGGTAACCCTGAAGGTGACGATGCACCAAACAAGAAATACTACGATCCACGTGTTTGGTTACGCAAAGCGCAAGAGTCTTTCGTTGCGCGTATTAAACAAGCATTTGCTGATTTAAACGCGGTTGATCTAAACTAAAAACTTAACCGTTTAATAACGACAAAGGCCGCTTTGTAACCGAAGCGGCCTTTTTTATTACAAAAAGTTATTTTACTGGTTTGCTATAGATTTCTCGATATAATACTCGTTGCAGCCGTTTTATCGCTTTGCTGTCTTCTTGAATATTTAATTTGTCTTATAAAGTTGTACTGATGAAATCAAAACTGTCTCTATTACTACTAACCGCTCTAACTCTCCCCACAGCATTTTCTCAAGAGTCTGCCGACGCGGCGGTGATTAATGCCGTTGTTACTTCGCTTTACGAAGAAGATAAAATTCTTTGCTATCACTTCACTGATGAGGTGCCGCCAGAGGAATATATTAGCTTACCTGAGTGTACTTTAACCCCAGAAAAATTTTCGGGGGCTTTAGAAGTTGGGGCGTTTTTTAACACCGGTGATAATAACTCAGCGCTGGCAAAAACCCGAGCCGACTTAGTCCATGAAATTGGTAAAATGCGAAATAACTACCTCCTCGACTTTTATGCCCGCAAATCAGAGCAAGAAGAGGAAAACGGTGACAAGATCTATGTTACTACCGACCAGAAATGGTCGACCGCATTGCAAAGTAATTACGTACTTGAAGACGGTGGTAAAAACTATGTCTTTGGCTTTTTAGGTTATGAAGATGACCGCTTTAATGGTTTTGATTACCAAAGTTCACTTGCTGCGGGTTGGGGTCGTCGCTGGCTTGAAACCAACACCTCGTATTTTGACGCTGAAATTGGGCCTGGTTTAAAAGTTGATGCGATTAAAGAAACCGATACCATCAGTGCTGAAACCCAAAAGGCGGTGATCATTCGTGCGGCAACTACCTATGAGCAAAACCTATTTGACTCAATACAGTTCAAACAGACCTTTTCAGTAGAAATGGCGCCAAAAAGTGGTGAGAACAGTAAGTTTAAATCGATAAGTTCAGTCACCACCAAATTAATTGAATCGCTGGCTTTAAAGTTTTCTTTTTATGTCGACCATAATACCGAAGTGGAAGGTGACGCCGATAATACCCGCACCGAGACCTCTTTGACCCTTGTTTATAGTATTTAGCAGTCGTATCTTTTTAGTGAGTAAGCCCGCTGATGATGCGGGCTTTTTTGTTTACACCTTTCGGTTAGGCTAGCAACGCTATAATAATTAATGTAATTTATACAAAAATAAAAAACATTAATTTTATGAATATAGCAAATATTGACCTTAATCTTTTAGTTGCCTTTGATGTTTTATTACGTGAAAAAAATGTCACAAGAGCGGCGGCCCAATTGGCGATAACCCAACCGGCGATGAGCAACAGTTTAAAGCGCCTTAGACAGTTGCTAAACGATCCTGTTTTAGTGAGAACCTCTGAGGGTATGGTGCCGACTCAAAGGGCGCGAAGTCTAGCCCCTACCGTACGCAACGTATTAAGAGAAATCAAAGAAGCCTTACAAAAGGTAGAGCAATTTGATCCGAGCAACAGTACTCGGCTATTTCGATTAATGGCCAGTGACTACGCTGCATCAACCATCCTGCCTAAACTTTTACATCAACTCAATGAAATTGCTCCTAACGTTACTCTAGATATTATGACCCCAAGTGATGTGAGTTTTCATGATGTAGAAGATGGTAAAATAGACATGGCAATCAATCGATTTGATAATTTACCGCAATCTTTTCATCAAAAAGTATTGTGGCGAGATAGCTTTCGCTGTGTTACTCGGGCATCCAACCCTGCCATTACCAAGTTTAATTTACAGACGTATTTACAAAGTAAACATGTGTGGGTGAGTAAAACTGGCTTTGGCGTCGGGCTTGGTATGGACCCTAACGATGTGCAAAAACTTGGTTGGGTTGACGAAGCCCTAGCTAAATTGGATGAGAAACGAGATATAAAACTCTTTACCCGTAACTACTATGTCGCTATGCAATTAGCGCTTGATGATGATCTCATCGCCACCGTACCGCACAAAGCTGCTAAATTACATGAAAGTGATCCTAACGGTGTGATTTTACCGGTACCATTTGAGATCCCAGATATTGAACTAAAAATGATTTGGTCACCATTACTTCATCATGAAGCCAGTCATATATGGTTTCGAAATTTAGTCAATGATATCGCTCAAAGTTGTTAATCACCGATTAAATCTAGGCCAAATTGTACTTTAATTTTGCGATAAATAATCGCGTAAAGTCACGCAAAGGCGCCATTCATCTTGAAATTTTGGGAATTCATCGGATCAAATTAGCATATTACAAATTTATAACATATGTTATCATCACCAACGTGGAAAATATTTGCTGGTAGCACGTTACTCTTACCAAAGGTCATTGAGGATTGCAATATGCATCGATTTAATAAACTTACCAATTTAATACTTGGCGTTAGTTTTATCTTGGCGCTTCCTTTTTCGGCATTGGCCATTGAACACATCAAACAAGATTACAGCTTTGAGATGCAAGTGAGTATCACCACAGTGACCAACAGTCATTTTGGCAGCTATGATGCGATTATTAACAAACCCCTTGCACAAATTGTTGAAGTAGCCTCAAGTGAGCCATTAGCCAATAGCCCTGAAAAAAACCATAACCTGTTTGAGCTTGCTATGCATGTACAAGACAAGGTTCAATATTACATGGCCGTTATCGAAGACACTTTTTCAAGCGAGCCTTCATACCAAGGTGGGGAATGTAAGTCCGGTCGCGTTGCAAAAATAGCCAGTCTATTTTCACTCTAGCTTTTTAGACCACATTTAAACTAAAAATTCCTGACTTGATATCAGGATTTTTTTTCGCTTGTGCTTTAGTCTGCGCTATCCGTTTTTGCACGCAAAGGATTTAGCCTGCCACCGGTAACTTTGTCTGCACGCCCTTCTTCTTTGGCTTTTTGCGCTCGACGTTTACGAACTTCTTTTGGATCGGCAATTAACGGACGATAGATTTCAATTCGATCGCCCTCTTCAACAACATGCGATAATTTTACCGACTTGTTCCAAATGCCGACCTTATTTTCGGTTAAGTCAATTTGTGGGTATTTTTGTAAAATCCCCGATACTTCGATGGCTTGCTCTACCGTAGAGCCGGCATCGATATGTAATGCCATTAAAGTTTGTTCATCTGGTAGGGCATACACCAATTCAATGGTAATTTGTTCAGCTAGCATTGGCTGTATACACCTCTTTAGCACGATCAGTAAATGCGTTGATCATATTATTGGTTAAATTTTGGAACACTTTGCCAAACGCCACTTCGATCACCTTGCTTGAAAATTCATAATCAAGTTCTAATGATACTTTACAGGCCGTGTCACTGAGCGGGGTTAATAACCAATGGCCGGTGAGTTTGCGAAACGGTCCATCTTTTAAATTCATAATAATCTTGTGATCTTTGATTAATGTATTCTCTGTGGTGAACCACTTTTGAATGCCACCTTTAGAAACAAGTAAAGAGGCAACCATTTTGTCGTTTAGACTTTCAACAATTTTAGAGTCCAGACAACCTGGTAAAAATTCTGGATAAGACAGAACTTCATTAATTAATTCATACATTTGAGCAGCACTATGCATAACAAGTGCGCTGCGGTTAATAGCTGGCATTTAGATCCCCCAATTAGAATATGGCTATAATATCAAAGCCAGATAAAAAGCTCACCCCTAAATAACATTTTGTAAAGAATACAAAAAAGTTAATTCGCATGTTTGTTTAAGCGGTGAATGCCTTATCAAAGTACATCGGCATCAATGACGGTTAAAGCCTGAGCGTATTGCTGATGATTAACATACGAGGATTTATAACCCTGCGATTAAATTCGCATTTTGCCAACAGTGATGAATAATTAGGATTTACTATACCAATCTGCTGTTTCTTAAGTATAATGGCGCCATTATGGCAAAGAAAAAATCTAAATCGAAACAAAACAGTAATACCATCGCTTTAAACAAAAAAGCGAGGCATGAGTATACCCTTTCAGATAAGTTTGAAGCGGGTATTGAACTGCAAGGCTGGGAAATAAAATCTTTGCGAGTTGGTAAGGTAAACATCTCAGATTGTTACGTGTTTATCAAAAATCGCGAAGCCTACCTTTTAGGGGCTGAAATACAACCGCTAAATTCAGCATCGACCCACGTTGTTTGCGATCCCACTCGTGATCGTAAACTGTTATTAAACCAACGTGAAATCGATAGACTGGCTGGTGCCGTTGACCGCCAGGGTTTTTCATTAATCGCAACAGCGCTTTATTGGAAGCGTAACTGGGTAAAACTTGAGTTTTGCTTAGGTAAAGGTAAAAAAGCACACGACAAACGTGCTGATATCAAAGATCGCGAATGGAAAGTAGACCAAGGTCGACTAATGAAAACGAAAAACTTATAAACCCAAAAACGCCAGCATATGCTGGCGTTTTGTGTTTTAGCCAATAACAATCGTGTTACTATGCCTTTTTCTCAGGTTTTTTACTTACCCAAAGCATGATATGCCCTTGTACGACGACAACGTCATTTTCATCTAAGGCCTTAACCGGCACTTTAAAATCACCTTCAACCCACTCCTGATCGCTTATATCGGCGATACAACGGATATCAGTACCTGCTTTGGCGGTATAATCTAAGCTCATGCCTTTGGGGATCCAGCGAAGATGACTGGGAATGCTCGCTTCGGCAACCGCTCCCATTGCCATTTCAAGGCCATTACAAATAGCTATCACATGCATGGTGCCAATATGGTTTTGCACAATTTTACGTTTTTTAATTAAAACCTGACAGAACCCGGGTCGTAGTTCCTGCACTAAAGGCTTAATGGTTTTAAAGTAAGGCGCCATTTGTGCAAAAAACCATGAGAATAAACGTTTACCAAAAGAAAATTTATTCCATTTATTATATATTTCTAATAATTTGTTTTGCGTCATAGAGTTAGTTGCCTCAATCAATACTGGTCTAATCAGATATAGAAAACATAATACGAGTTTCGGGCACTAAATTGCAACGAAATTGTCTTAATATGTATCGATGATTGGTTGAAAATCAATCGCGTTGTATCTTGCAAAATTTAAAGGTACAATACACTTTCTGAATAGCTATCAGCTTTCAGAAATACCTTTGGGGCGGATTTAGGATTCGACGGGATTCACGAAACCCAAGGTGCATGTCCAGGGGCGGTTGGCCTGGTAAAAAGCCGCAAAACTATAGTTGCAAACGACGAAACGTTCGCACTAGCAGCATAATGCTAGCCATCCTCTCATAGTCTCGCCTATTGACTTGAGATGCGATGGTCATACTAAATGGGCTAGCGAGGGAACCTTGTCTGAGGGTGAACCGCGAAATCGTATCAGGCTCACCAGAAAGAACCCTGTCGTTCGGGGTCCGACTGGTTAAATAAAAGAACGACTAAACATGTAGTACCGAGGATGTAGGTTTTTCGGACGGGGGTTCAACTCCCCCCCGCTCCACCACTTACATAATTAAAGACGTCTCAGGACGTCTTTTTTTATGCCTAAAATCAACGATTTACCACTAAACCCTGTCTATTAACGTCTACTAGCATCTAGCTAAATCTAGCTCTTTGGGTATTCCAATTGGTATTCCAAAACTGATTGACCTATATTTTGGAATACCATAATCTGTTCATTCATCCTATATCGCGTGATAAACCTATTCTACCAGAGCAAACAATCAGGACATCTAGATGGCTAAAGAAACCGTAAAACCTATTACTAGTGACAGGCAGTTAAAAGCCCTACAGACTCTAGATAAAGATTATGTTCGCTCTGCTGCTCCTAACTTACAAATCAGAATAAGAAAGACAGGTTCCAAACTTTGGAATTTTAACTATCGCCACCCTATTACAAAGCGCCGATTAAATATGGGCCTAGGCAGCTATCCTACTATTTCACTTGCTGAAGCCAGAGAGTTAGCAACACAAGCTCGTAAACTTGTGCAATTGGGCATAGATCCCAAAGAGGAAAGAGAAAAAAATAAAAAGCTGCAAATAGCCGAAACTGAACATATCTTTGAAAATGTCATCAAAAACTGGTTTGAAGTGAAGCGTTCTTCAGTATCTGATGATTATGCGACTGATGTATGGCGATCTCTGGAAAACTACATACTGCCTCAGCTAGGCAAGCTAAATGTAAACGATCTAGACGCACCTTCTGTAATTGAAGTACTAAAGCCTATTGAAGCTAAAGGAAGCTTAGAAACAGTAAAACGCCTAAGCCAACGCTTAAACGAGATAATGGAGTTTGCAGCCAATACAGGTATCATCAAGGCGAATCCGATTTCCGGCATAAAGTCGGCTTTTAAAAAGCCGATTAAATCAAATATGCCAACGCTTAAACCTCACGAGCTTCCTGAGCTCTTAGAAGCCATTTCTGAAGCTAATATTAAGAAAGTAACCAGATACCTTATTTTGTGGCAATTGCACACTATGGTGCGACCTAGTGAAGCTGCTGGCGCTAGGTGGGAAGAAGTTGACTGGGAAAATGAACTTTGGGTTATTCCTGCTGAGCGCATGAAGAAAAAGCGTGAACATATCGTTCCCCTAACACCGGAAATTCTGAAAATCTTAGAAAAACTAAAACCACTAAGTGCTCATCGTGAGCACTTATTCCCCGCAGATCGGAATCCAAGAACACACTGTAACACTCAAACAGCAAACGCCGCGATAAAACGCATGGGGTTTGAAGGACGACTCGTCAGCCATGGTCTGAGATCTCTTGCAAGCACAACGCTCAACGAGCAAGGTTTTGCACCGCATGTTATTGAGGCAGCCCTCGCACATGCCAAAGAAAACCAGGTAGAAGCTGCCTATAATCGAGCTCAATACCTTGAACAAAGAAAAGAAATGATGAATTGGTGGAGTAACTCCATCAATAAATTCAGTCCATGAGTGACAAGGTGTAATAGTCAACTTGATACAAACTGACCATCATTTAGGTGACCATATTTGGCTTATCTACACTAGTAGTTCTATTTTATCCCCTTCTTTTAATCATACCGCCTAAGTAAATTATTGAGCCGTTGATAGGCTTGCTCTGTATGTAAATCAGGATCTTGCTCTAAAACTTCATCTAGACAATCTCTTAGCTTGGACGGTGGTCTAAATCTAGGCTCATCAGTGATAAGCATATCAAGAAAATCCAATGATTCTTTCGGGAATAGCCTAATTATTTCACTAGATTTTAATTTATTTACAATGTACTCCGTGTCGTCAATTCTTGTTAAGTAATGTTTTAACAATTTTAAAGTATATACAAAAAACTCTTTAGCATTGATACAAAGTAATGCTAATTGGCTAACTGTCTGTTCGGATGGCGTAATATCTTTTGGCCAAATTTTATTTAAAAATACTTTTACGCGATGTTCCCAGTATTCATTATGTCTATCACCGGAATTTGATAACGCATCATTTAAAGAAGAAACCACATAACGCAAAGATTCAATAGGTAGGTTTCTAAAGGCGTTCGCTAATTCGGTGACTTTAAAATCTTCATATTGTTGGAGAGCAACATATGTCAAAAACCGGGCATATTGCTCTTTGGCTTGACCGAGCTGTTCATAGTAATTTGCAGTGTATAAAAGGTTTGTCTTGATTTTTATCAAAAATGATTCATGTAATCTTGGTGACCATAAGTAACTCCTCCAGACTAAACTTGCTGAGTTTGAATTGCCCCAATCAAATAGAGGTAACACATGTTTTTGGGTCCATCCCGGCGAAACTCTGTATAGTGACAACGCATTTGTTGCAACAATGACCTTAGCTAAAGAATAAACTTCGTTTTCATTAGAAACTAACAGCTCGAATCTTTTCCTATATTTATCATCCAGTCCATCGTTATCGTTAGGTTTATCGGCATACCAATGTCTAAATAAGCTTTCAGCGGTAATACCTATAGGGTGGTTTATCGCTGAGGTAATTACATCATTTGGCTCATTATCAAAGTCATACGGGATAGCTAATAATTTATCTACAAAAGAAAAATACTGCTGTTCTGGCAGAGCTCTGCAAGTAGTATTGGCTTTTAACCATCGTGATAAGTTCCATGCAATATCTTTTAACTTATGCTCGTCCATTTCAAGAAAAACGTTGGATAAAGACCGCCAAGCTTTAATGCTTAACCTCTTTGATTCAGTCCAAATGTTTAAAGCTTCCCTCCAACGTTCAGGTATCCAGATGTTATCTTGTTCAAGAGCTAATAGTGCATTTTTGGCAACCATGAAATCATTTTTACACCTTATTGACCAATCATCTTCATCCCAATGATCATGATCAGGTTTAGATTTCAGCCAGGCTATTAATTCTGTTTCACCAGTGGGGCTAGGCGAAGTTTCCTTATAATAACTTCCTTCGCCCATCCAGAATGGAAACTCCTCTCTTTGGTCGTCCGCTAATTCCCAGTTTGGGTTTTCCTGTTTAATATTTTGATAAACTTGTTCTGCTTTTTTACTAAATATGAGTCCGCCCAGCTTCAACTTCTCTAGTCGTAACCATTTTTCTCTGTTTACTAAATGACCAAACGCCTCATCTGTTAAATCTTCTCTATACCATATTCTGTTTGGACCCGAACAAATATTATTTAATAAACGTTCGGCATTTTTAACATCAAAGTGCCCAGCTAAATGAGGGAGTAGCTGAAGAAGTTCTCTTTGTGAAGATACACTCCACAGCCATTTAGAGTCTTCTTGCTCTAACCAATTATTGATTTCTTCTGGCGAAATGGCGTCCAGCTTGGAAGTTGCAAAAAAGGCTAGCCTTTTAAAAATTGGAAACGGCGTTTCCCACCAAATACGTACGATATTTTTTGCTTTGCTAGCGTTACTATCTAGTAATGAAATCCAAGAATCTCTGACTAGGTCAATCAATACAGTCCAGTTGTTATAATCCTTATTTTGTGGGTGTTCAGAAATTGATGGCTGTTCTACATAGGTATAGTCAGTATGTTCATCGACTCCCCCTAAAACAGCTTTTAATTCCATCACTTCAATCAATAAGGCATTCACGTCAGAAAAGATACGAGATACATCGCTTTTCCAGGTATCAACTCTAGATATATGTTTGATAGCCGAATGTGCAAATGAGGAACTTAAATCTATATCCCAAGAAAGATATTTTCTGATTCCTGCTTTCTCGTCATAAAATGCCAAACCTATTGGCTTTCTAAAAATGACAACAGGACTTAAAGCCTTTCTCAGTCTGCTCTTTAGAGTTGGTGTTATCCCTGTTTTTTGGTATTCATCAGCCCAGCTATACAGGTTATGACGATGTCCAGAATTAATACAATAGCCAGCTAAAACTAAATCCCAAACTGTTAGCATCTCCTCACTTAATACAGCATCTTCACTTATAAGTTTTAATTTCTCAAAGAAGGCGCTATTTACATTTTGTTTCTGCTTTCTTTGTTCAGATATTTTTTGTTCAATTAAACTCTGAAGGTAACTGTTTAATATTCCGCCTCTTTTAAGAACAAATAATACAAGGTCAGGATTATTAAGGTGGCATACTAACCAGTTACCAAGACCTCGCATAATATTATCCCATTGAGTCTCACTGTAGGGTGATTGAGAAAGTGTCATTAGTGGAGCTTTTGAACATTTTGCTGGTCGAGAAAATAAACTAAAAGTCGCATCAGAATTAATGCTAGCATCATAAACACCAAAGCGGCTTAATTCTTGATTTTTAAATTCAATTGAATCTAACACTGACAGCCAACTTAACGGCGGTGATGGGATTAATTTTGAAAATGTATTGGCTGGAATTCCACTTGGATGACTTAAAGCCCAAGCTAATCTCCTTGCATACTCGTTGTAATAGTCAGAGCTAGTAGGTGTAAACGGTGCTGTCGTGGCCACAATTTGTTCTTTGCCACTTAATCCATCTTTGTATGTACTTGACCAATTTATTAACGTTCTATGCAAATAATAGTGATTCTTATGGCTTTTATACAATATGGGTGTAACGTTTTTAGCTTTCCAACGTTTGAACTCATCGTCGAACTTACCTTTACTATATTCTCCAAAAGCAAACATTTCTGGGGGCGACTCCCCCAACAATCTATCAGCTGCTAATGCATCCATCATATAGCGAAGGACTGGATCATTAAGGCTATAACCAACAAAACAGACGGTATAACTTCTAAATAATTCACTTACAAATCGAGCTGCCCAACGTTCTGTTAAATACGCTAATCCAAAGTCACCACTCGAAACAACTAAATGATCTAATTCAGATCCATTTACAGAATCAGGTAAGAGCCCATGTAAATACACTAAACCGTCCCACCTATTTTTGGGCACCGGTAACAACGGTGCTTTAAAAATAGGAAGTTCGAGTTTCTCCTCTTCACTTGCTTTAAAGAAAACACGATCAAAATTGGTAGTGATTAACCTCATTTTCTGATTTTTCGTTAAAGAAAGTTGTAGTAGCGCTCGATGAGTTGAAGTCGCATTAGCTTTTGAAAAATCTGGCTCTAGAAGAGCAGCCATCTTATGACGTACATCACGTCGCCATTCATTAGTTTGTTTGACCGCCTCTAGCAAGGAGACAGCTGTATCAAACTGTCCTGCTTTTAATGCTTGTTGTTGCACTTCATCAGGAGTTATACCCATGAGTTTGTAAAGTTCCCAAACTAAACCTCCGAAACCGGGTAAACCTGCAGGAAAAGATATTCCTGCGCCACAAAAAAAAACCACATTTCCTTCTTCATGGGCTTGAATTAATGCCTCGGGTACATCGGGTCCATTTTTTACAAACTGCATTTAACAATCTCCCTAAAATTAATAATATTCCATGATATACGTGTAAGCCTTGTCAAACATTACTTGGTCTTTATGTAATTTGTATTTAGACAAGGTTTTGCGAAGTGATTTTTGTACTTCTCGTTCACTGCCAAAGGTATTTTTCAAGTTCTTGTTAGGTCATAATGAGGATATTTCCTCTTTCATTAGTTTTGTTTCAAACGCTTTGTAAATGCTTTCGATAAAATTAGCTAATGGCGTTATGTCATTTTGATTTCTATCTAGTTGAGCGAGTTTTTTGAACGGAACGCTGATTGAAATATGATAACCAAAGGCTATGTTGAATAATGTTCTTTTAGAATTAATAATTTTATCTTGCCAATTACACTGAGTTTTCCAGTCAGAATTTATGTGCTGATCTAGCAAGTTTTCTATAACAGACCAGTCTTGTCTGTATATTCTGCCAGTGTGTTTGTTAAAGTTTTGCTTGGTATAAAGCGGCTTACAGAAATCATGTTCGCTTAACCATAAACCAGTTATATATGACTGCCCCATGAACTTAATATGAAATTCTTTGCATGTAACATATGGCTCATCACTGATAATTAATTGGTCTGCAAATCGTGGTTCTTGTTGGAAAATATGCCAGCCCTGGCCTTTAGTGTTCCCTGGATAAATATCAACTACTAAGTCACCAGAGTTATTATCAACTCTAAATAAGAGTTCGTTTGACCAACCCTTTGAAAAATTAGTACCAAGCCTGTCGTTATATGAGAGCTTTTCTACTGTTTCAGAGTTTTTACAAAACTGGTTTATGGCTGATTCTAATCTTCGATATATGGCTTTTGAGCTAATGTTTTTTAAAGAGCCTATTGGAGTTTCAGGCATCCAGCTAAAGTTATGTCCTTTAACAAGTTGAATAAAATCCGTCAGGAATCGATTACTATTGCCGGTTGTTTTTTCAAAACTGGCAACTTTAACGGCAATTGCCATTAATTTCTTCCAGTTCAAATCTATAGGGGTAACAGTTTCTTTATTATTTTCAATACTTTTTCCTTGATGAATAAAAGTATTCAATATTTGATTATATAGCTGAGCAGTACAATCGATATTATCTCGTTTAGCTTCAACGACTATTAAAATATTATTTATTGTAATTACTAAATCACAGATAGGATCATATTCGGAATTGTGAGTTTGTTGCCAAAAATTAAACATTATGGTTTCACTCAAAGAAACTGCAAATACCTGTTCAAACTCTCCAATGTTACTGGTACTTTTTTGTATTTCAATTTGAATACTTGTTTCACCATCTAGGTCTTCAAATAGCTGATTGTACAAGTCAGAATTATTGATGATGGATTTCAATACTTCATGGCAAAATAGTGAATCTTCTTGAAGGCATATTGCTAAAGCTCTTGTTAAATCATTCTCTAACTGATAACTACGATTGCTTTTTGCGTATGTTTTAAAAATATTTAGATGCTTATTCATCTATAGAAATTCCTTTAAAATCCTTTTAAATTTTTCTTCTGCTTCTAAGCATTCATGCCATGCTTATTCAACAGCTGGCAAGTTGTCTTCAATTATTTTTTTCATTGTATAGCGGAATGTTAAGATTAAAGTCGTTTTCTTTGAGGTCATCCATCGAAGTGACTTTAACGTAATTTTTTTCGGTAGTCATATTAAAAATAGCCCGCTTATTCACTGTAACAATAGTGAAGGAACTTCATGTTGAAATTATTATATTGAACTCTATTGTAAAGGGTTAAAGGGCTTACGCAAGCAGATAATAAAAAACCTTGCAATTCATTGACTTAATTAAATCTGTTGACTTAAACCCCAGTTCCAACAAGGCTTCCCAAATTTATGGAACATATTGTTTTTATTTTGTTCAAGATATTCTAACACTTGCTTAGATTTATTCGCGTAAGCTATGAAATAACAATCAACAGGAAAGCCTTCTTCAGGGTGTGGTACCGTTAATAATGGGTTTCCGCCGCTTTCAACCATTCGCTCAAATAAATCAATTTCATTAAGCTCGGCCGCCAGCAATAAAGAGGTAGAACCATCCATTCACGTTTTATGCTTTTATTTGTTCTCTTGGAAACTCTTTCGTAAAAACAGCAGCAGCCGCTCTCTAATTGATATAGCTGACTCAGCCAAATTAACAGTACAAAACCATATCGGGTGGCCTTGAATTGTTACCGTTTCAGCGATTTCTTTATCTACTGTCGGGTGAAGTAACATACCAATGCTTTCAATTGATTTGGGGTCTGATATGTCTTCTTGGCTTCTGAGGTAGGTATACATTTGGTAGATATAACCACTGCGAAGAGTTTCTTCCCTATGCCAACCTTTGGTGGTCACTGAATTGAATTTTGTGTCGATTACCAAACGTTTATCTGATGAGCGATTATCAACAATAATGTCTGTTTTCATGCTGGGAAGGATTTCATCGATCCCTGAACTTTTATCTGATATCTGCCAATCAAATTGTTTGCCAGCCAATACACGCCACTCTCTTTTATCTAGTGCTACGGCATAAAAACCCGCTATAGCTTTTTCAAACAGTTTTCTAAGCCACTCTTTCTGAGAGTCAGGGGATGTTAGATGAAATTGACCGTCAAACTCTGTGGGCAAAGCGAGTGAAAATGCCAAATCGGCTGCAGCAACCATCTTCTGATCACTAATATCATGGCGACCAAATCTTTCTGACTTTCCGCTGTAATTTATTGGCTTTGCCTTGCTCACGCCTAGACGTTCTAAACTCAGCATTAAGACTCGGCATTTATGCGCAAGAGTTGTTTTAATATTCAGCTTTGATAATTGTTCTAATGCAGATCTAACATATCGATTACGATGAGTATCTACAGTTAACTCATCAAAACGACAACATACCTTTCCTTTTTCAAGTAGCCTTTGCCGCTCGGTGGTTAGGGTATCTATTCGTCCACGAACTCGACTGATTACAGCAACTTTTGACTCATACCCATAGCTTAAATTTCGCATCATGCGTTCTTCAACTAGATGGCAGAGGAGCTCGGCAACCAAATCTGCTATTTCTTCAGGATTATCTTCCACGTCGACGTTTTTGGTGCCTAGGTGGCGATAAAGATCTGAAGCATAAAGCATCAACAACCACAGGTTACGAACAGGTATCTTTCCTAATCGTCTCGACGAAGTGACTTGGCCATGTGCTTCAATAACGGCAGCCATTAAATGCCTTCAATCAGAGCGTCTTTGGACTTCATAGCGCGTTCTATATCGTCAAACCAGTATTCTTCAAGAAGCGGCCCAATTTCAGTTTCTACGACACCTTGAAACCATGCTCCAGCATCTTCTATCTTTGCATTTAAAGGTGGCGTTACATAACTGTGGCCGATTTTAAACTGAGGACCCAAGTTTCGATCTTTTGATATCTCGTTATTTAGAGAGACTATGCGCTGCTCAATTAACTGTAAAAAATCGTCATCAATACCAGACTTATTATGAACCCAATTGCGCCATACATCACCCAGCGTAGGCTTAAGATCAAAAAATGCGAAACGGCGACGTAGAGCAAGGTCGACAAGTGCTAATGAGCGGTCGGCAATATTCATAGTACCAATAACATAAAGGTTAGCGGGAATATGGATTCTTTCGCCTTCAGTTCGACGATAACTAAGCTCTAAAGCTTCGCTTGGTGTGCGCTTGTCAGCCTCTAATAAGGTGAGCATTTCGCCAAAAACCTGAGCAGGGTTCCCCCGGTTAATTTCTTCGATAACGACTACGTGTTTGATGCTGGCATCTTTTTTTGCTTCGTTAATCATTTCCAAGAATGGGCCATCAACGAGCGTCAATTTGCCTTCACCAGATGGTCTCCAACCACGCACAAAATCCTCATAAGATAGGTTTGGGTGAAACTGAACGGCACGCAGGGAGTTTTCGTCCTTTTGGCCCATTAACGCATAAGCAAGTTTCTTCGCGAGCCATGTTTTACCAGTTCCCGGAGGACCTTGGAGAATAATATTTTTCTTCTGTCTAAGCTGAGTAATTATTTTAGCGATGCTTTCTCTCTCAAGAAAACAACCATCGGCAATAATGTCGTCAATTGTATACTGCTCAATAGGAGCGGTCTGTTCAGCAACTTCGTTTTCTTCTGCCGATAGCTCCTCATCCTCAAAGTCTGTAGCATTTGGATGTGCGGATGTGTCGATGTCCTTAAACAGCCAAGCCGACAGCGATAGTTCTGGAAAAGAGTGTACGGGGTAGGCGTCCTCTTGAAATCGTGTTTCCAGAACGTCAATCAGGCCGAAGTAATCTTTTGAGCTACAACGGCCTTTTTCACCATTTTTGCCAATTTCTAAACCCAATTTTTTAGTAATATATGTTTGAGACTGGCCATCAAGAGTCAAGTACTTCCATGGTCGAATCCAATAGAGCCCCATCGAAAGGTTCCAGCCGGTTCCCCAGCATTTAGTCGCCGTTTCATAGGCGTCATAAAGTACCTCTGCGGTATCAGTTTCTGAATTATTTGCGTGTTCTATGGCTGCCTCAAAAAGGTTCCATAACGCCTCAATGTCGTGTTCCCCCCTTCGGTATTTGTATCCAAAAAACCAAGAGCGCTGATTATTAACAACGGGGATACCTTCAAAAGAGTTAGGAACTGGCGCTTCAACTTTCAAAAAAGTAGCAAGTTCGTTTGCGATCGCTATTCGATTAGCATCAGTGATGCCTCTATTAAATAGGCCAAATACGGTAAATGGACAAATATCATCTAGTAATTCTTTCGTACCTTCCTCAGGCTGATCTTGAAGGACTGAAATGCTTCCAATTTTGTTTGGTAAGTCGTGAATGGCGGTCATCAACGAAGCACGATTACCTTTGTAAGCTAACAGCTTGTCGGCAAACTCTTCATAGAACTGAGTCCACTTAAAACGCTGTTTATCGACAGGGGTATCACCGAAGCGTTCTTTCCAAAAGGGAGCATTGCGAAAACGATCTATATCCTGTGGCATTTTATTGAAAGTGAAGTCAATAAGCCCCTCTGTCATCCAGTCATCGGGAGAGACGCGCCAAATAGTGCTGCGATTGGTATAGAAATACCATTCATTAACAGGCTCAAAGCGTGGTTGCCACTCAACATCGACAAAGCGACCATCGCCATGGTTACGGGTAATCACACCAATAGCTTTGATCCCCATTACTGAAACAGTCTGGCCTTTATTCTCAAAAGGGAGCTCTCGCTTTCGTGTGTAGGACGATTTAATAGCAATCTTGTCGCCCGGCTGCATACTACGCACGACATCAAGATATTTATCCTCATAGCCGTTTTGCCAAACGGCATCATTGAGGAAGCGCTCAGTTTGGTCCTCACTACCTTTACCGTAGGATGCACCTACAAACCAAAACGAATTCGATTGACTATTCATAACTATTCCATATTTCCATCAAGTACATCCACTGCATCATTAAAGAGCTCATCTGACTCAGCAAAATAAACGGTTTTAGAAACTGAACGATACGAATATTAAGCTTAAAAGGTGGAATGCTTACGCCATCTAATTAATTTTATTAGGTATCATCCTATCACAAATTGTTTTGTAGAAAATACTGAGGCGATAACTTTCTGATCTAGACTTCATTTGTCGCTCAGTACGTAAAAGTAAAGGGTCGCTCTTCATTATCCCGAACACGCCTGGTAACTTTTGTTTTTCTAACCTGCTTTAAGCCACTATGCTTACAGAGTTATTTTTATTGTTAGCATCACGCTCTGCAATTTTATCTAACACCCAATCCGTTACTTCTTGTTCTACCCAGGCAACGGCTCTATCTCCTAATGGTACCGATTTAGGAAACGTGTCATTTGCCATGAACTTATATACCGATGCTCTGCTAAGGCCTGTCAATTCCATTACTTTTTTTAATCTGATTAATCGCATTTTTAAATCCTCTGGTTATGTTCAAAGGATTCGCAAAGCCGGTTATTTTTTAGGGGCATAAAAACGATATAAAAACATTTCAGATATATATCACCCCTGTGCATAGACATGTTTAATCATTAAGGAGAACGTTATGCACAGTTCATTAGCTGAGACATACAAGTCTCATCGCCCGCTGCACGAATTTCGTGTCCTTGAAAAAGCGGCCAAGATCATCGAACGCAGCTACTTAAAAGGTCAGGCGTTTACCAGCTCTGGCGCCACCCAAGATTTTTTGATGTGTAAGCTAGGCACATATAAACAAGAAGTGTTTGCTGTCATGCTGCTCGATAGCCAGCATCACCTGATTGAATACAAAGAATTGTTTTTCGGGACCATTGATGCGGCAACCGTTTACCCTCGCGAAGTCGTTCGAGCGGTATTTGAAGCTAATGCAGCCGCAGTGGTATTTGCCCATAACCACCCTTCTGGCATTTCTGAGCCGTCGATTGCCGATAAAAATATTACTGAGCGCCTGATAAAAGCTCTTGGTCTGATTGATGTTCGGGTATTGGACCACATCATCGTGGCAGAAACCCCGGTGTCGTTTGCAGAGAAAGGATTGCTGTGAGGTATAGCTATGGATATGAAAATAAAGAGAAATACTGAATTATCGTTACCTGATACGTTTTACCAGTTAATCGAAAAAGAGATCATAGAAGCGAGTAAACCAGATGAAGGTGCCAAGCGCATTACCCTGAATTTTTTAGACCCAGGTTATTGTGCTCAAACGGGTGGTTATCACCCTGTGAACGTGGGCCTGGTGAAAGACATGAAAGAGTGGAGATTGATTTCGATATCCGATTACGCCTACCAGGGTTTATCAAATGATTTGGTAAAAGAAATTGATATCTGTTTTACCACCAATAAAGCCTACAGCATGTTTACGGAGTGGCTAGATAGCGGTGATTCACAAGAGCTGCTCTCGATGCTTCTCAACAACTTCGTCGAGTACTACGATATGGGCGTTTATCGCACCGCCGTCTACATCGACTGACCCCAAAACCTCAGGTTCCCATTTTGGCATTTTGGGAACCTGACACCCCAGTAAAAACAAGGCCTTCAGCAATATACCCTCGCTGAAGTTCCCTTTTTAACAACATACAGCAAAAAAGGAACCTGAAATATGGCCGAAGTTCAAGCGATCACGCAATTTGAAAAAGTCCATCTCATAAGCCATCTGCTGTCCATTCGTTGCAGTGAGCAAATGGCAGACATTTGGAATATTGGTTTAAACCTGGCTCTTCGAATATCGGATTTACTGTCGATTAAGTTTTCCGACATACAAGGCGATAGGCTTATCCTAAAAGAAGGCAAGACCGGCAAAGTTGCCAACATCCAACTTAACAACAAAGCGCTGAGTGTTATCAGTAAAATCAAAGAGAAGCACCCTTCTCATATTTACTTGTTTCAATCCTATCGCAGTCAAGGTACGGAAAACCAGGCACCTAAACCATTAAGCCGTCGCGCCGTGTCCGAAGCATTCGCTAAAGTCGGTGAAGAGCTTGGCTTATCACTTGGTACCCACAGCATGCGTAAAACCCGTGGTTATCACTTGTATAAAAACACCAAAGACATCGCCAGAGTGATGAAGATGCTCAGGCACAGCTCTGAGGCCGTCACGCTCAGATACATCGGCATGACCCAAGCCGAAATCGATGCTGACTTTGTTGAACTCGAAATCTAATAAGGAATACTCTATGTTTAAATATTTTTTACTCGGACCAGCGATCAATCTGGTTGAAAGCCTCGTCGATGAATTTCGCGATAGCGTAAACCCTAAGATAGGCAGTGTCGTTTATTGTGACATGTGCTGTGGCTACGCCGATCACAGTGGCATTTATGTGGGTAATAACCAAATCATCCATTTAAATGGCAAGGGGGTTATTGAACGAGTTAATCCTACAGGTTTCACCGACGGTACCACCGCACTAAACATCTACGTATCTTCCAAAGATGAGTATGCCTGTGGTGATGAGTGTGTAGCTGAACGTGCGCTTGATATGCTCGGAACAAAAACGGAATACAACACGCTATCAAATAACTGCCATCAGTTCTCTGCCTATTGCTTAAATGGTGACCTACATAACGCCTGCTCGTTTATGTGGATGTTAAAAGATGAAGCGAAAAGCTACCTTGGTGCCAATACCTGGCGGCATTGGGATAGATAGGAGGTTAAGCCTAGGCATTAGCCTAGGCTTAAAATATAATTAGTCGCCATTATTAGTTAAGCGGCTACTTTCCCTAGGATGGTTTGACCAATCAGCGCCATACTTTTTGTTTTTACCGCCTCAAGCTTTTCCATATCAAAGTTTTCAACAGCAATAGCAATAGCAAAATCACCATTACGCATGTCTAATGCCATAGCGATAGATTGCTCTTCGTCACCGAAGAATAAAGATACTAGGTTTGAGTGTTTAATACTGTCAGGAAGTTCTAGCGAAAATACTCTATCTTTTCCAAGGCCTAACTTATCACCTTTACCGTTCACTAAGTGCACCATCGATGAACCTATTTTAAATAAAGACTGACTAATTTCTGATGCCCCTAAGTAGCCAGCAGACAATGCAAATAAAGCGCTACTAGCAACACCTTGGACAACACCTGATATTAACGTTGTAATCGACTCCGATGTTGTCTTATTAGTCAATAACTCGACATCTGTCACAAATTCAACTTTTTCACGAAAAATGGTTAGCTTCTTAGGCAAGACTAATATCTCACCATAAGTCTTGTGCTCAACAATTACTCCTTGTTGCTCAACGCTCTTGAGTGATACATCGTCACCAAACTTTTGCTCTAAGGCATAGCTGACCATTTTTTTAAATAGCATGTTTCGAATAATAAATTGCTTAGCATCTTTATCTAAATCAATTGCTAAAGATGTAAAAGCGGTCTTTGCAAGTAGAGACCAACCTGATGATATACCTAACATTTAGATTCTCTTTTTATTTTTGCTAATTATGCATTTCTAAAAGAAATGAATAACCTATTTAAAATATTTTTGTGCTAAAAGCCACCTAGTTAATAACGAGTACACTTTCTGATTCAAGCAGATGAATAAAATCATCAGTCGACTTTATTTTTAAATCCAGCTTCATAAAATCGGCAATTTTATCGATCGCTTGATTTGGGTTGTCGTTACTTTCGATTGCTTGATTTAATTCATCAGATAGTAGCTTAAACTTAAGTCTATCTTTTGCTAACTTCTCTATGGTTGCGGCTTCAAAAGCATCAGTATTTTCTTTAATTTGCCTAATTCTTTGCTCAAAAATGTCCTTTACTGCTTTAGTACGCTTTTCTAACTTCACCGAGAAGAAATCCGCCTTATCCAACATATACACAACTATTGTCGATGCAACACCACTTAGCAAAGACAAAATAATGTCTTTTAAGAAATCAATAGGAATGGCAGAAACAATAGTTGATTCAAAATAGAAGACAACAAAAGTCACTACTGTCGCAGAAAAGAGCTTTAAAATTGTATCTGATTTTTCTGCTTTAGACATCTCATCATCTGACTTGGCTAGTATTTTGAAAGCGCCTACCAAGGCTGAAAAACCTTCCGATAATATCTTCATTAAAGACTTAAATAACCCTGTTACCAGGTTCATTATTCCATCAATAAGTACTTTAAAAAAGTTTTGGCAAAAATCACCTAAACTTTTTTTTAAGAGAGGTATTACTTCTTTCTTTAAATAGGCTAGCACCCGATTAAATCTAATTTTTAACCCCTCAGTCACGCTTTTGGCACCAACACCTTTTTCAATGCCAAATTTTATTGCATCATTCAACTCATAAAAAACAGGCTTTATAAGTAAAATAATAGCGTGTCCCAATGCTTGATAACCAGTTTGTTCAGCTGCTTTTATACCAGCTTTCTTAGCCACATGAGCTTTGTTATTCAGCGCATTTTCTCTAGCGACCTTTTGCATTTTTTCGAAGTTTTTCTGCGAGGCTTCATTCTCAAGTTCAATCCCGGCTTCGAGACTTCCTTCAGGAAACTTATCATTGATTTTATCGAGTTCCTTTTGTTCTGAGGCAGTCAAATTTCCTTCTTCTTGCCTCTGAAGTAACGCATCTTTCCTGTCCTTAATATCCTGAAAGGTCCCTGCATTTTTTGATCGGTTTTGAGCCGCTGAAATTGAAGCTAAATTGTCGTCATGATTGGCTATATCCTTTAAATCTTTATCGGATATAAAAGGATTGCCGCCATATTTATCTGAAAAGCTTTTAGCACTTTCTAAATGATCTGTATCCACGCTGTCATTTGAGGATGAGTTACTTTCTCTATTAAGATCACTGCCATCTATTTCATTTTTAATCGAACCATCAGTCTCAGTATTACTTTCTTTATGCTTTTTCAACTTCTGATCTTGAACGATTGTTGATCTTTTGTATTCAGATGGTTCCCTCATCGCCTCCAATTGTTGTTTTGCTGAAAAAACTTCAGCTTTAATCGTTGCTGAAGAATATTCGAATCCTTTAATTTCACTCCATAGCCTCGTAGCTGTTAATCCCGTTCGGTTAAGTTTAAGGCTTTTATGTGTGATGATACTATCTAATACATTGAGGCCAATAGGTGTGATCAATTCATCAACCACATTCTGATTCGTTTTGAAATCTTGATATATGCCATTTAGTATCTCTAATGACTCTTTTTGATCGTGAAGTTCCATATCGATCAGAACTTTACTCGCCTGCAAGGGAGAGGCATTTTCCAACCTTTTCATCACCTCTTCGGCCTCTAAGACTTCTTGTCTATACTTTTCTGCCATAAACATTATCCTTATGCGACATTTTGAAATAGGTTTCTGACGTTGTTACGTAATGCAACAGCTTGCTCGAGATCAGAGCCTGACACTTCCACTTGCTCTTCTTTATCAGATAAATAACCTAAAGATGCCATTTTCTTCAAAACGAGGGACATGTTAAAAAGCGCTTGGAATTCTTGAATGTGCACAATTGGCATTAACCTAAAATCTAACTTGGCAGAAAAAACATTGTCAGATAGCGCCATTTGTTTAAAACGTTGTGTTTGGATCCCATATTCAAAACGTTTTAATAAACTTTCATAGCTGCCTATAAGCTCATCAAAATAGATCGAGACTTCCATAATGGAGTTTTTTACTTGCTCCAATTTTTTTATATGTGAGTTGAGTTTAGCAATTTCAGAGTCAATTCTTTTCTCTTCATCTTCAACATTTGCTAAGCTCTTCTTAGCCTTTTGCTTGGAGCTCCAACCAAAAGTAAAATACATCTGAAGTTTTTCACCTAAAGACATATTGTTAAAGTCTATTTCAAGTAGCTTATGTTTAGCTCTAACCTGTATTGTCTCTTTGTGTTTAAACTCTGAATCATCAAACAATTCATTAAACGGCTGACCTTTTACTGTGACATTGTGAAGCCGGTTAGCTAATTGAAGAAAACGTTTAAAATGCACGTCATGAATTTCCGCTTTGACTCTGTTCAATTTCCCGACTTGATCATTCATTTGTGCTGTTAAAGAGGATACATTTTCAGTAAAATTTTTCTCAGCATCGATTAACTTTTCCTTAGTTTGTTCATAGAGCTGTTCAGCTTTAGCGGCTATGTCTGCTCCGTTCATTGAAGCCCAAGTTTTTTGAACTTTGTTAACGCAATAAGTTACTCCGCCGACTACGACATTACTTAGATAATCGATTCCATCGCTTACCTTTTCGGACAAATAATCGACTCCATCACAGAACCAACTACAAACTTTACCTAACATATGACCTCCTTCTTCAATATTTGATAACCTTCTAATACCAATTCATTCATATTGATGACCCATCGCTTTATTTTTCGAAGTTCATATTCATCAATATCAAAGTGTTTACCGAGTTCTGTCATAAAATTACTTTCATCTTCACAGACGTTTCCATCTGCGAGCATTATCCCAAACAATTCAATTACATATATTTTTCGCGTTCGGCATGAGGCCTTAGAAATTACTTTAATAACATTATCAATCTCATTTTGCTTCTGAGGTTTATATCCCTTTAGTTGACATTCCTGTTCGAATGCACTTAGGACTTGTTGTTCTTCAAATTTATGGGAACCATTTAACCCCATTGTGTAATGCGCTAACTCTAAAAAGTTTTTCTTCTCGCCAATATTTAGTTCACTTAAGTACATTGTTATTACTCCCTTAATATGCTTTTACTTGTTCTGATTTATTGCCATTTTCATCGTAAGTGACATCGGTTCTTTGATGAATTTCGCCGGCATCATCGTATAAATATTCAAATATAATGCGCTCTTGTTTGTCGAACTCTAGCCCTTTTTCTGGCTTACCATCTTCATTAAAAAACATTTGGTATTTGAGAAGATCGCCATCAAAGGTATCACTGCTTCGCTTAATTCCATTTTCGTAAAACACTTCGGTAACTTGCCCTGAATGCTTATCCGTTATTTTTAAAACTTTACAATCACCCAGTTGCTTAGTGAACTCGTCAGTATCAACACTTAACTCTTGATGTTTGGCAAGCTCATTAGTGATCTCTATAAGGTTTTCAATACGAAGAGATGCAATCAGACTAGTCAATTGTTCTAACCCTGAATGCCAATCTTGTTTACGTTCAAATGATAAGGTTTTATTCGACTCTTGAAGTTTTTGGATGGCGTTGTTCGTACTCATGGCGCTCTTTTCAGAAAAGTGTTTAACAGCCATTAAAAGTTCATTCTTCATTCGAGAATGTTCTTGCTTAACCACCTCTAACTCATTTTGAGTAAAGGTCATCTTCTCTGCTATTTCTTGCGAAGAAGAGTCAATTAGTGATGCAATCGAATCCTTTGATAACTGATGTTGTTCAACTGTTTTTTTGATTGACTCTTCCAGTGTCGCTTCCAGGATTAACACTTTTTCATTTAGCTGATTGATATGTTTTTCATTAGAATCTTTTTGCATCTTGCTCTGAGTGTCAAGATGACTCTTCACCCAAAAAATACTGATAATATTCATCAGCCCTAAAATAATCACCGCTGCAGATACGTGTATTAAGTTAATGTCCATATATTCCTCTTTATTCTTTTAAATATTTTTTTAATTCTGATGTCAAAGCACTTCTCATTGAAGCAGGGGATACAATATAAATATTGGGTAGCCAACATTTTATAAGTGATAAAACCTGCTTTTGATTCACTACTTGGGTTGTTATCATTAAACTTCCCTCAGGTAATGCCTCTACTATTTTTTGTTCCGGTAAAATTTTCCTCCTTTTAAAATAATGGCTAATGCTCGAATTGACTTTAAGTTTTACCTCAAATTTTTCTTCGCCTATCCAAATTGTTTCGTCTTGACGTATTTTTTCATCAATTTTCGATGACTTTTCGAAATAGACATTCGAAGTCCATAGCATTTCAATCAAGCCAACTTGAAATGTTTTGATCTTTTGAGAGTCAACTCCAGCCAAATACCAATAACCTTGATAACTAATTAATTTATATGGCTCGATTTTTTTATACTCTTTACCGTTGTAGAAAAAATCGATCTGATATTGTGACTTGATAGCGTTTGCTAACTTTTTGAATTGATGCCGATACGTCGGCATAATAAATTCTTCGTAATTGAGGGGTTTTACTAAGTAAGGAGAGGTAGATTCGTCATCCGTGAGTTCTTTTAAGAAGTGTTCATCCATGGTAGGGAATAATTCTTTAATCCCACAAATATCAGCAAATTTGTTAATAATCCCTTTATTAAGCTTTCCTGCTTTATTTTTTTTGAGACTCCATAACTGCTGACTTTTATCAATATCAAGAAAACTAAGTCTCTGATGTATATCACGCTGGATGGTTCTTTGGGAGACATTAAACCTTTCTGCCAACAACGATGTGTTAATACCCTCACCATTGTTTAACATACCTATAATTTCAGCGAGACGCTCGGCTAATTTAATATCTGTCAAATCCTTTTCTCTCTTCAATTGACATCAGTTAACGTCAGCATAAAGAGGATGGCGGACACGTTTTGTCCGCTCCTTTTTATTATAATATTTAGTAACTTAGCCTACCTATAAAAAAATATCCAACTCAATTATCAAATAATTTACTTTCCAGGTAAGTTAAAATCGAACCTGAATATTGATTTTTCATGATGGATATTTTGTTTATTCATTCTAACGAACTATTGTTAGCACTTATAAAAATGCAATTATTCACAATAAACCTTAGTTAGCATGACGGGTAATTAAGCTTTACATGACCAAAACTGGTTTTAACGGTTGGATTCAATTTTACTTCTGACTGTAACCAAAGCTATTGGTTCTACCATTAAACTCTTTAGTTGCTACCTTTGCAAAGTAACTGGTTCTTTTCATTAACTTTGGAAAGATTTTATCAAAGTCATTTGATTTATCTGATTTATCTGATTTATCTGATTTATCTGATTTATCTGATTTATCTGATTTATCTGATTTATCTGATTTATCTGATTTATCTGATTTATCTGATTTATCTGATTTTTTAATTAGAATATAAAGACAGTTATCTGGAAAGTATACTAATCCGCCAATCTCAGATAAAGCAATCTTAAGTGCACTGGCCCAGGCCCTTTTAATCCTGGCTGCCATATTACCATCGAGAGCATCATATTTTCCTACGCAGTTGTAAGCATCTTTATTCAATAAAATTAATACATGATAATGCGGTTTCGGCACTTCTGCATTCTCGCTAATTTCTCTGGCCCAAACATATCGAAGCTGGCACTTGTGCACTCTATTGTTTGCCTTGCGCTTATTGTTTAAATCTTGCTTTATCAGGTATTTCAATGCCTCAGTAAATCGTGAAATAACAGCACTATCAATATCTGCTAGATAATCAGGTAACTTTAAATCAAAGCGAATAGCACATGAGCGAGGATACTCATCTGTTGCTTTTTTCAGTGTTTTAAAAATGGCTTTTAAACAATTTTTAAGAAGAGGGCCTTGTTGACTAAGTACAGGGTAACCTTTATAGCGTGAGTTAGAGTGAGTTTTATGTTTTGTATTCTTATAGTTCATCTTTTTGACCTTATGTGTTTTTAATACATAAGGTCAGTGAAACCTATAAAAATTTAATGAGATACTTTACGTATATATATTAGTTATAACCTACGCTTTTTTCAGTATTCTCTATTTAAAAACACAAGAAGAACGTGGCCTACAAGAGTCTTCAAAGGTTAAATTACGTTTTGGAAATGACTGTCTTCAACTTTACTCTTTTAGCAATCAAATTGGTCTTGATAAAACAGTTCTAGGAAGTGATTCCCTGTCTATATTTACAATTAAACCATTAGCTTCTCTGATTATTTTGTATTGAGATTCTCTCAGCTCAATAGACTGTACTTTAGCAATATAAGCCGTGGTACTTATTAAAAACATCAGTTCAAAAACCAATTCTTTGTAAATCTCACTTTTGGGCGTGAACCATGTATTTCCTTCTAAAATTTTACTATTCAGTTCATTTTCTAATGGACGGCTAGAAATATAACTAAAGGTCCCTTTTTTATATTGTTCCTTTAGTTTCTTTATATCAATCGAAGTTATGGTTGAACCTAGATAAAACTCAATAGCATCTCCTTCAATTTCCTGCCTTATGTACTGAACAGCATCCTCGCTCCAACTTCGCATGGCTTCACTGGTGTGTTTGTCAACCAACTGAGTTAAAAATAATATGGTCGAGTCACGAGTATTATCATCCAAAAATGAAAAATATTCTTTCAATACTCCGTTCGGAAGATAATCCGATGAAAAGTAGTCAATAGGGTCTAATTCAAAAAAATCGAATCGACGAGAAAACATAAGCGAAATATCATCAGTATGGGTTATAGGACCACCAAAATAACCTGTACAATAAGAAAGTGATTTTCCATGAATATTAGTGGCTATAATTCTCTTCAGATTTAAGTAAATCGACGGTTTAGTGGTTGTTCTATAAAAATCAACTAATCCCCCTTTAAAAACACTAAAGATGTAATCTGATTTTATCAGTCCATCAATATTAGCCAATAAGGCATTTATACTGATTCCTGTATCTCTCGATAATTCATCAAATACAATGTGCTCAATGACTCCCCATTTATCACACTGCATTAGAAGAGTAATTAAGATGGTCTTCTCAATTGGCTTCAATTCATAGTTACTAACCACCTTTTGTACATGATCGCGCATCGACCAAGTTTCGGGAGCTCGTTCAAATAAAATATAACTATTGGAACCTGGTCCTTGCCTAAAAATAGGGTTCCTTTCAACTCTTATAACCTCTTTATCTTTTAGCTCATCAATATACTTATATACCGATGATAAAGATAAGCACGTTTCTTCTGAGATTTGATTACATGTGATGTCATCAAGCCTTGTATTCATTGGCGCTATCTTCAAGGTAAAATAAGTCTGTAAATATCTTGCTCCGTAGCTTAACCCTTTCATTATATTGAATATTCCCTTCATAAAACTTAATACATTTCAGCATTACATATTACACATGTAATACATGTATGACTACTTGTATGAGTAACTATCTTATGTTAAAAAATAAAAAAAAGAATGGGATTGCTCAATTGAAAACAAATGAATTTGACTGGATAGAAAAAAACTCGAAACAGCTTCAATGGCTGTATAATTACCTTAGAAATAAAATTCCATTAAGCGGGCATGTCACTTCACATAATTCAGCTCTCAGGGAGCAAATTATTTACGATATCGAATCAGCGTACCCCGGAATAGAACGTAAAGAGTTTCTCAAAAAAGCTCGAGCTTCATGGAACCAATACAAAAGGCGCAATACTTTAAAAGGTAAATATCGACCTGTTAGTATTGAGATGGATAATGAATTGTATAAACGTGTTAGGTACATTGCTCAAAAGGCGAACTGCCCTATAACCGAAGCTATAGATGCACTATTAAAAGTTGGTTGTGAGGCAGCAGAAGATAAATTACGCATTTACAATATGCACAAGCATTCCCAAAAGTATTCCAAAAACAAGGTAAAAGACAGCTTTAGCCTTTAGATTCAAACACATAAAAACCAAACACAGATGTCCCCCGCTCCACCAAACATCGATCCGAAAGGATACAAAAACAACCCGCAAAGCCTTAAACATAGACTTTAGCGGGTTTTTTTATGTCCGAAGAAATCCGAGGGTGCCGATGACATCTAGAAATTTTAGTGGGACAGTTTAACTTGACCACTACACCTTTTTAATTAAATCAGATCAAACTAGAAAATTGTTTTTACTGATAAATTATAAAACTACACTATTTTTGATATGGAGCTGTAATATGGAAATTCTAATAATATGTTTTTTATTGGTTCTAAGTATTTATTTTTGGCACAAGATAGAGGATATAGCTAATCAACTTTCTATAACTAAAGATTCTGAACAAAATGCAAGGTCTCGAAATGAAAAGCTAAATGCTCAACTGGAAGCAATGAAACGAAAAGTCAATGATACTAAAACTATATTGATTAATTTCGATGAAAAACAGAAGAGACTTGCTACCAAAGAATCACGACTAGTAGAAAGAGAACATCGTCTCAATGAATCATCATCCCTATTAGAGTCTTTGGATCAGTTGTTAAAAAACAATAAAATAGAATTAAAGAAAAAAGAATCTGAATTAGAAGAATACAAAAATAGATTAGTTGAATTTGAGCGAGAATTGATAGACTTTCAAGATACTTTGGAAATCAAGAAAAAGTCATTTGATAAAGAAGTTGAGCACCTAAGAGAAACTCGAGAAACAACAAAAAAATTGAAAGATGAATTGAAAAAAGAATATGACCTTTTAGACGCAAGGAATAAGTGGATAGCTGAAAAAGAAGATTGGCTAATCACCAAAGAAAAATGGTTAAAAAACCTTGCTGAGGCTAAGTTATGAAGACTTTTTTTGTAAATTTATATAAATATTAATTTCTTAATATTAACACATTAGACCAAGTTATAAATAGGCACTGGTTAATGATATAAATGATATTTATTTTTCAAGTTAGAGCGGGCCTAGTTTCCCGTCTACCAATGATTAAGTCAATTTACAGTAAAAAAACTAAAAGCCTCTATAAAACTGCTAGAGCCTTAAAATCATTTTGTGTAACTACCTTTCAACAATGCCCCTGTCTAGGGTTAAGGAAATGTAACCCACCCTAAGGATATAAGTAGTAATAAAAAAAGACCTCAAGACCAGACAACCGAAGAATGGTTAATTGATTGGGATAATTCCTGTTAACATAAATCAAATAGAATAAACCTACTTCAGCGGAAAAATTATAAACTTATGCCACATGACTATGAGAGCAGAATAGCTAATATTATAAGGGACGCTTACAATGCATGTACAAAAATCGATGCTCTAAGTGGAATTGATCATCGTGCAAAGGACGAGCTAGAGATGTGTCACGACTGTATAGATAATATATTAAAAGCTTGGGCGCAAAATGACGATAATATCAGTGAAATATTCGAAACAAATTATCTTCATTGTAAGCTGCTTAACGGTTGCCCCATTGATAATACACCTCGCTTAAACTATTAAACAATTCACGCGTAAAAAGGGTATTTATAGCACCTATAAAAAAGGGGAGGATTTGTGGGTAGAAAAAAGCAATTAGATATAAATAACACCGTGATTAAAGCTACCCTTATAATTATCAGAGAATACATTAATCACCCGCCCACCTATCAGCTCGTATGCGCGTATTTAAATAATAAAGGTTACAAAATACAAGAAACAACGAATGGACGTCGAAGAGGTTATTTAGAATGCTTCAGCGCAATGGTTATAGTGGGCTGTATGGTTTGTATAACAAAATTAACGTCGAATCTTGATGATTAAAAAGCCCCTTCCAAGTAACAAGCTAGTAATCTGAGGCAATGAAGCAGACATATCTATTTGACATCATCCAATGTAATCTGACAGACTCCTATATCAAGAAAGTAGCACTTAAAAATTCAACTTAACAAAAATAAAAAGGATTTTTTCATGAATAAACTTTTACCTTTCATCCTCATTCTTCTTTCAGGCTGTAGCTCCACGTATATGGTAGATTATAAATATTCTCATAAAGTAGATTCTGATCCCATAAGAATAGCGCAAAGCATTCCTTTTATAGTTGTTGATGATTTCAAATATAACCAACATAGAAATTTAACTTCTTATGAGCTGTCAGCTCTAGGTTGTGGACTTTGTGAAGATGATGGCAGTACTTCTTGGGGTCTTGTATTTAAACAACCAATTAGCTCTATTATTCGACAAGAAGTTGAAATGGCGTTAACTGAAATATCGATTGGGGGGCCGAGCCAAGAGTGTATGATAAGTGCAAATATCCACCAAGCAGCTCATGACACTATTAGCACTGATCAATCTTTAGATATTACCTATTCATTACATATTTCAAATGATGTTCAGTTTTCTAAGCGAATAAAATCAAAAACAGATAATAAAATTTTTTCACTACTTCCTATAGAACGATTGTTAGCAAAAGTTACTAGGCAGAGTGTTCAAGATCTTGTATTAGATAGAAACTTTTTAAAAACTATTAGACAAAATTGTAGCTAGTTGGTTATCAAACTTTTTAGCCGAAAATTTGAGGTGCTTGGAAAGTTTTGTATACAGGCTAAGCAGCTTAGATTTAATCAATAGGTTTTATTAATGAAAGAGCTAGCAAAGAACAAATGTAGTACCAAATGTTGTACCAAATGTTGTACCAACATAAGGCACAACAAGTTAAATCATTTATAATCAAAACTTTACAGCAACAACCCAGGTTACCCCCGACCACTTACATAATTAAAGACGCTTTTCAGCGTCTTTTTTTATGCCTGGAATTTGTGTTCCATTGAAGGTTTCAATGCCTTTTTACTGATTGGTTTTTCAGCGCTCTCTTGAATAGTACCATGAACTTCTTGTTTTTTTAGCTCAACTAATTCGCATAGTTTTGTGTACATTAATATACCAAGACTGAGAGCTCCTAGAATGATCCCTCCAACAAGCCAAATTAGGCACATGGTGATTAATGTGTCAGGGGGGAACGGTTCCACAGAATAGATAAATATAGGGAAGGCGATTGTAGCGACAGTAAAAGCCAATAAAATGACATCCCAAAACATTAAAAAAATACGTGTATAAAATTTTGCCATGCCTAAAATCCAAAAAACGAAAGTCAAAGCCGATCTTAGGGTTAAGTATATATTGATATAGGCAAAAAACTTGGGGTTCCAATAATTATTATCGAATCTACGGTCAATAATGACTCTAAGTCATTCTACTTACGTAAAAAAATATTATTGAATATTTTGTAATGCTGGCAACGAAGGTAAGGATTTAGAGCTTAGGTATTTCATTATTATCAGTGACGATATTCTTTTATCAGCATGTGCTAACTACAATATTGGCGCTTTACATGGCTAAGCTTTTGTTCGGTTTGCGATGACCCTAATTTATAGGCTTTTACGACCTTGTTAAAGCTGTCGATATACTGACACTGATTTTTTGGTGGTAGCCACTCAGAGATGTCTTTCGCCCCTTTCTGTCGGTTTAATGACGCTTCCACACTCAAGAGGTTTGCAGGATCATTAGCAAATTCTATTCGTTTATTTAAAGGCCATTCACGGGCACCGTGCTCCCATGCCCAATGCAAAGGCACAATATGGTCGATGTCTATGTCCGATGCGTGGTATATGGTTTTATCGGTAAAAGGTGAAACCCATTTACCATAGGTGACCTGACAACTTTTAGCTGTTTTATAGTGCACACTTGATAAAGAATAGCCAATCAACAACTCCATTCGAGTATTTTGACAATCCGAATCTGAATCCTCCCAACCTTTGCCAAATTGATCGCGAGAATAATTTAGGGCTTTATTGCTCTGCCAAGAAGAGGCTTCATGTGTGGTCTTTAAGGCTGGCTGTATGTTGTTAAAAGATTGAGTATTTTTAGCTAATCTGCCACCAGAATCTAAACAGTCAGAAAGCTTTGGAAAAGCGATGAAATTTTTAGTTTGCTGATAATAAGGACTTTCAACCGTGTGGCAAATACCGCTATTGGATTTTTTAACTATTTGAGTTGCATAGCTCGGCAGGCTAACGCATAAACTCAGCAAACACACTGATGGCTTCAATCTCATAAATTTTTTATTCTTATTATTGTTTTTATTGTTTTTATTATTGTTTGTAGACTTTTAGGTTCTGATCTTAAAGCAAGGCGTAGTTTAAGGTAATTTATAACAAGCGAATGCCAGTGGCAATCATTGTTACATAAAGCAAAAGTTAGCTTACTTTAAGCGACGATTGCACTCGTTTAACCCGTATTTGTGCTATGTAACAGATTGAAATTTAAGGTACAGTAGTTGTCTATAACAATAATTTGCATGAGTTACATCATAAAAGATGTTAAGGGGAATAATATGAGTGACGTAACAACGTCAGTGCAAGTCGATTTAAAAGAAGCGTTTAGGGGGTTAAAGCAGGCGTATAGTCGAAATCCATCACCATCGCTAGATCAGCGTAAAGCACAATTAAAATCGTTAAAAGCGTCACTTTTAAGACATGAGCAAACTCTTTATGAGGCCATGAAGCAAGATTATGGCTATCGCAGTGAATTTGATACCTTATTAGCCGACATCATGCCGACGGTCGCTGGCATTAACTATGCGTTAAAAAATGTAAAAAAATGGATGAAGCCGTCTAAGCGACACTCTGGTTTATTACTGGCTCCCTCTACAGTCACGGTTCATTACCAACCTTTGGGCGTCGTTGGGGTGATAACGCCTTGGAACTTTCCTATTTATCTCGCATTAGGACCAACGGTTCAAGCGTTAGCCGCTGGCAATAAAGTGATGATCAAGCTCAGCGAATTTACTCCAAACACCAACAAAGCACTTATCAAAGTGGTTGAGTGTATAAGCGAGGATGTCTTGTTAATTGAAGGGGAAGCCGATGTTGGCGCTGCTTTCTCAAGCCTACCATTTGATCACCTACTCTTTACCGGCTCAACAGCCGTTGGAAAAGTGGTGGCGAAGGCGGCCGCAGATAACCTAACGCCACTGACATTGGAGTTAGGTGGAAAATCACCAACAATAATTGATCAACACATTAATATGGACATTGTTGTCGATGCCCTTATTGTTGGCAAATCAATTAACTCGGGGCAAATTTGCGTTGCTCCTGATTATGTTTTTGTCCCACAAACACGCCAGCAAGAACTTATAAACACCTTTATCGCAAGGTATAAGACGTATTATGTAGACAGCAAAAACAGCAATACACAAAGCCATATTATCTCCGATAAACAGCATCAACGACTGCTCAGGCTACTAAACGATGTTAGCGAAAAAGGCGGTAAAACCCATCCAATTGAGGCCAATAAAACAGAGCATGGGCGCCGAGTTTATCCGCATTTGGTAACCCAAGTTAGCCAAGATATGGATGTTTTAAAACAAGAAATTTTCGGCTCAATCTTACCGATTATGACCTACCAAAAGATTGAAGAAGTAATCGAATATATTAATCAACGAGAGCGTCCATTGGCACTGTATGTTATGTCAAAGGATCGCACGTTAATTGATCGCATTTTAACCCAAACCCACAGTGGTGGTGTCTGTATTAATGACACGCTTATGCACGTTGCCGCCGATGACGCCCCCTTTGGTGGCATTGGGCACTCTGGTATTGGCCATTATCACGGTTACGAAGGCTTTTTAACCTTTTCAAAAGCCAAAACGGTTTTGCATTCAAGTGCATGGTTGCCCAAAAACCAATTTATTTTAAAACACCGCGACTTTGTATTTAACACCATTCGTCGTTTTTTATTAAAATAAGCCCAAGCTAAATTTTATCGGCACGAGATTAAGCAAACCTTTAGTGCCGATGATAAAAATGTATGACGAAGCTAGCTTGCGAGCTATTTTTACACGCTTTTTCACAACGGCCGTCGCTCGGTTGATGCAAACCTTTACCATTAGTTTTGGCTATTTTATTGAAAACCAATCATTTAGCCCTATATCTAAAGAATGAGTGCACAAAAAACATCCATCTTAACGAGTATTTTAATCACCACCGTTTTTGTCTTGATCCTATGGTGGGTTAAATTATTTGAAACTATTTTGCAGCTAGACCTGCATTTTTTAGGCGTATTTCCCCTTTCTTTGTATGGTTTAATCGGTATCTTAACCGCCCCTTTGGTGCACGGCTCATGGCAGCATGTTATTGGCAATAGTGTTCCCTTATTGCTTATGGGCAGCTTTCTCATTTACGGCTACCCCAAATCACGCTGGTGGACAATTGCTATTATATGGCTGTTATCTGGTTTGGGTGTTTGGTTACTGGGGCGAGAGAATTTTCACATTGGTGCGAGCGGTCTTGCCCATGGTATTTTCTTTTTTTTGTTTCTAAGTGGTATTTTTAGACGTGATAAGCGCTCTAGCGCCATTATGATGATTGCCTTTTACATGTATGGCAGTATGTTGCTAACCATCTTTCCAAGAGAAGAGTGGATCTCTTTTGAGTCACATTTATTTGGTGCTCTAAGTGGGGCTTTTTGTGCCATTTTGTTTCGTCACTGGGATCCTAAACCAAAGCGCAAAGTGTACGACTGGGAAAATGAGTCTGAACCTGAGTTGCCGGTCGATAAATCCCCCAATCAAGAGTAGTACATTGGCATGGCTGGTTTTAGCCCGTATAGTGGGTATTATTAATACCGTTGTTTTTTCAGATAAAGTAGGTCTTTAAATTATGAAATTTTCGCCTTTAGGTAATAGTGGTTTACAAGTATCACGCGTATGTTTGGGCAGTATGACTTGGGGCTTGCAAAATAATCAACAAGAAGCCGATGCGCAAATAGAATATGCGATGGCGCAAGGCGTTAACTTTATCGATACAGCAGAAATGTATGCCATTCCCCCTTCGCCACAAACTTATGGTAAAACCGAAGAGATTATTGGTCATTGGCTCGCTCGAAATCCAAGCCTGCGCAGTCAATTAATACTGGCTACGAAAGTCGCGGGTTCGGGGTTGTCATGGATCAGAAATGGCAGTCCTATCAGTGGAAAGTCTGTTATAGAAGCCGTCGATGGCTCTTTAAAACGGTTACAAACCGACTATATCGATTTATATCAGTTGCACTGGCCAAATAGAACCACACCTCATTTTGGCCGTCACCAACCTAATGCGATTTTGCCGACAAGCATAAATCGCGCTCAAGAAATTGCCCAGTTTCACGATATCTTGGTTGGTCTTGAGCACTGCGTCAAAGCCGGAAAAATTCGTCACTGTGGCTTATCTGACGACACCCCATGGGGGATCAGCCAATACCTAAACTTGGCAAAAGATCATAACCTACCGATGATGGTGTCGATTCAAAATGAATTTAGCTTATTGCATAGCAAAGATTGGCCCTACCTTATTGAGCACTGTGTCCTTGAAAATATCGCCTACTTACCTTGGTCACCACTTGCTGGGGGTTTGCTAAGTGGTAAATACCTCAATGGGGCAAAACCCAAAGGCAGTCGCCTCACCCTTACCCAGCGCCATGGTAACTTTCGCTCAACCGCTGACAGCGAACGTGCCATAGCCAGTTTTTGTGATATTGCTCAACGGCACAAGCTCACCCCTGCTCAATTAGCCTTGGCCTGGTGTGATCAGGTCGACGGGGTCACTGCGACCATAATCGGAGCCACCACGCTGGCCCAATTAAAAGAAAATATTACCAGCTTTGAACTAACATTAAGCGCAGATGTGTTATCTGAAATAAACCAAACTTTGGCTAAATACCCACAGCCTTTTTAGTGAGACAAATGAAACAACTCAGTTTTTATAGTCGTTTTATTGACGACATTTGCCATGGTCGAAAAACCATTACTTTACGAGATAAGGATGAAATCGATTATCAGCCTAACGAGCTTGTCGAGGCCATTAGCAACCCTGAACAGCAAGTCTTTGCACAGTTAAAGATCATCCATGTATTGCCCGTTGCATTTGACCAAATCAACCAAACTCATGCCCACAGTGAGAATATGTCTTTAACCGAGCTAAAGGCATTAATCCGAGAAATTTACCCCAACGAAAATAACTTTTATGAAATTCGTTTTGAATTACATAAACAACAAGACATATAAACGAGCTCTTTAAACAAAAAACGCCTGAATGTACTTTTAATAGAGTATATTCAGGCGTTCACACATAGTAAGCGTTAACTTGGGCTAATGATTTTAGTCCGCTAATTCGTTGCGTTACTTAATTGAATTGACGATAAAATCAAGCACCGGATCACCAGAGCTTCGATAGTGAGTGTCAAACAAAGGTTGAGGCTTGGTTATCATCCCACGCTCAATCATTTCCGAGACAATATCAAAGTCTAATAACCCTGTTTTACCCACCAGTAAATTATCTATCGATTGCTCTCTGGCAACATTTAGAATATCGCGAAAGCCGGTAAGGTATAAATAATCTTTGGTAAAGCCCCCACCACGATAAACTCGCGTCGTTAAGTTAAAAGTAAACTCTTTGTCGAGTTCAAACTCATTCATCAAGGTGTGAAAGGTTTTCACAAAATCGCCATGCTCCAACATGTACTGAACCGCAATAACACGTAGCGCAATATTTTTTAATCTGGCAATGGTTAAACTACCAGAACAATACTCACTGTATAGCGCGATCCCCTCTTGCGTGTGGGTATTGCCGGTTAACCCCAAACTGAAGACTTTAAGCGGATGTTGCTTGGCGTTGATGGTTGTGAGCATGTGAATACCCAGTTCGTGATAGGCAAAAGCATGCACTTCTTTAGCCGTGAACTTGGCATCTTTGTTAATCAACAGCAAAGCTTTCTCGTTGTTGACCATAGCTTTGGCCACAATTTTGGCCGATTTTTCAATTTTACACTTTAAACCCCAATCATGAGCTTGCTGTTTAAAATAATCTATCGCCTGATCGGCGTTTAGATAATCTTGTTGTTGCTCAACATTGTCATCATGTAAATGTAAAATAAAGCGCGCATTGGCAACATCTTTTTGATTTGGTTCGCCATAATACTTAAGCGAATTATAAACAAAATCGTCGGTTCCGATGCTGGTTAATAAGTCAATTTTGTTCGCCAAATTATCAATAACATGGCGGTACAGTTGCTGAATGCTTGCGTCAAAAATATCTTCAACGGGTAATTTGTATAATTGTTCGCGAAATTTATACGGGTTAAGATCCAACTGTTTATAGTTAAAGCTGGGCGCTACATAGCTGTTTTTCTTTAAGAAACGATTCTTTTGAGCAATTAAGTTGATCGGGTTTATAAAGTTTAGGGTTTCGACACTTTTGCACAGCTTGTATAAACGTTTATCAATCTCAATAACTTCAGGGCTGATACTAGAAGATAATATGTCGGCTCTTTGGGTTTTCTTTTTCTTGGTGTAACGACGCATAAAGTATGCGGCCGTTTCACTGATTGCATTTTTAACCCCGGTTTTTAAATCCTCTAAGACCAAAGGATAAACATCCCCACTTACTTCATCCATAAAGACTTTCTTTATTTCTGTCGGCAGCACCAAGGTGTTATCAAAGTGGGCATTAATATGTGAAATTAGGTAACCTCGACCATAAAACACTTCATCAGTTGCGGCTCTAACGTCAATATTTGGAAGGCTTATTTTATTTAATTGGCGTTCAAAGTGGCTAACAACATGGCTCCAACGCTCAACATCTATTTGGCCTGAGCCAATATTAAATGTTGGGGTATCCTTTTCGATGCGTTTGTAATTATACGAATGAATATCAAATACAATGGCATGGCTAAATTGCTTTTCAATAACCGCCACAATGGTCTCAAGCACATTGTAAAAAGCCTGATGTTTAGCATGACTGATGGCACGTTGTTTGGTGGTGAGAGTCTTTTGCCAAACTTGTTTATCCCAAGCCGTTTTAAAATAGGTCGACAGGGTTTTCGCTCGGTTTAAATCATATTCAAAGCGAGAGTCGTTGCCTATTAATTGAATTGGAAAAGAAGATATAATTTCATCGGTATAAGGGTCTTCTTCATAAAATCGTTCTTTTTCTGACAATAAAAATGATTTCGCTAAGTCAGAGCGCAAATGATGACCATTATGGATAGCGGCACAAATTAACGGGGTGTAATCGTCAATTTTAACGATAAACGAACCGCCGTTAACTTCGGCATGAAAGCACTGACGTTTTTTTATCAGTGCGATACACTCTTTCTCAGACAGCGTTAGCATCTTCAATTACCTGTCTGAACTCTGATTTTCGGTTCATTACTAATTCTTTGGCATGAACAACGCTTTCAACAAAATCAATCACTTGAACCTGTAATTTAACTCGGTTGAGCTTATTAATTCGTACAATACCACCTGGGCTTAATACATTAACTTCAATAAGTTTACCGCCAATCACATCAATACCGGTAAAGTACAAACCGTCGCGAACAAGTTTCGGGCCAATGTACTTACATAGCTTCTTTTCTTGTGCCGTAAGTTTATGCTTAACAACTTTACCACCGGCGTGTACATTTGAGCGCACATCATTTGACGCGGGTACGCGTTTCATCGCGCCTATTGGCTCACCGTTGAGCATTAATATGCGCACATCGCCTTGCTCTGCACCTTGCACGTAATCTTGTAAAATAACGTAGTTACTGCCTTTACCGTGTTCATCACCACCAATATAAAAATCAAGTAATGAGCGAAAACTTTGACGAGCACTTTTTTCTAGGACAATCACCCCTCGACCACCGTATCCATCAAGGGGTTTTAAGATCATCCGATTACTTTCTGATTCTTCAAATATGCGCTCTAAATAATCTCGATTTTTAGACACATGAGTGGCAGGAATAAACTCACTTTCGGTATCTTGAAAAGAAGCAGTATAAATTTTATTGTTGGCGATCCTTAACCCATCCAAATCGTTCATGATGAAGGTATCACCACGAACAGAGTCTAAAAAGTTAAGCGCCAAGGTATCTAATGGCGGGTTAGCTCGCATGATCACCGCATCAAAACCGGCCAATGGCAATTGAGCACGTTTAAAATGAGCGGTTTTATAAAAGCTAATAATGTTGTCAGATACCTTGGTGTTTTTGGTAAACACATCACAAAAAGCGCTTGCAACGCTATCTCGGATAGTAAGATTATTTACCGTTGAAAGCGCAACCGTATGGCCACGTTTAACGCACTCGTGGATAAGACGCAAGGTTGAATCTGATTCAGGTTCAACGCGATTCCACGGGTACATAATAAAACAAATTTTCATAGATTTAATCCAAGTAGTAGATACCGATTTTTAGTATTCTTATTTTGGCCGAGAGCTTACAGAAAAGCATTGTCTTTTACGCCTAAAAAATCTTTGTCGTTAGGGTAAAAAATATCTATCTACTGGATCAATTTAAGTTAAAAATCCTCAGTGATTAAATCGTTACTTGGTTGAAATTGATTTCTCGCATTACTTTTAGCAAAACCATGAAAGCATCGGCTTTTGGCAATGGCTCCCAAATATTTTCGCCATAGTTTCACCGCATATAATTCAGAATCTTGCTCAGAGCTAATCGCATCAACAAAGTTTTGCTCTTCTTCATTATCAGGTAATAATTTACCATGACTAAGTTGCTCTAGAGTATACCCGTACAACGCGAGCTCGTCAGATTCACGCTTTGAAAAATATCCGCTACGCGACAACCCTCGAGTAAATATTGGATCACCGTAAAAAATATATTGGCCTTTTCTGATAGAAGTATTCATGTCTCTCTCCCATACCACAGTTTAAATGCTATCAATCAAATACCTAATCAAATTGACTGAACAATATTTCTAGGCGTAAATTTGCACCTACAAAAATCGGCATATCAAATTTATGACAATCGTTATTATTAATAGACAAGAATGTAGGAAAAAGATCTGACGTTGAAAACTAAATAATATTTGTCGTATCGATAACTTTTTTATACATTAACCACAATGAAAAATTTGAGTGGATAACATGGACATACGCGTTTTTAAAACATTTATTGCGGTAGCGGAATACAAGCACTTTGGCCGGGCGGCCGAAACACTATACATTACCCAAGCGGCCGTGAGCGCGAGAATAAAACAACTTGAAGAGTTTTATAACACCCAGCTTATAATTAGGGAAAAAAACAACTTACGCTTAACGCCAGCAGGGGAAGCTTTATTAGGCCATGCCCACTTGATGGTGAGCCAAATGGAGCAGTCAAAGATATCTATCTCTATTTCAAGTCAACAAAAAGCCTCGTTTAATATCGCCACAACACCCAATGTTTGGGATGCGTTTTTTAGTTCTCGTATTTACGATGCAATTGAGTTATTTGATAACCTAGCTCTTGGCAGTGAGCTTTCGGTTCGAGAAGCGATTCAAAGAAAACTAGACGATCGAAGTTTGGATGTTGGACTTTTAACCGATCCCATCAAAAGTGATGAGTTTTCTAATGAGCTGATCGGTCACTTTAATCTGTCGTTAGTGGGCTCAAGAGCAGACTTTGATAAAGATGTGGAAGATTACATTTTGATAGATTGGGGGATCACCTTTCAAAAAGAGCATGCTTTATATCATAAGGTCATTCCCAAATTTAGAACATCCACGGCCATGATTGCACTTGAAGTGATCTTGTCCAAAGGTGGTTTTGCTTACTTACCAACCGAGTTGATCACCGAACACTTAAAAGCAAAAGAGCTTTTTGAAATAAACAGCCCATTGCAAATTAAGCGCCCAATCTTTATGGTCTCACGCAAGAACAAAAGCAACAGCGAACTAATTGAGCAGTTTAAAAATTTGTTTTCAAACAACCATTAAGCTTTTGCTTAGCACGAAAACTTGCGCTGTTGACATCGTTAAATCTATTACCATCACTCGATGTAATCTGGGTGATGGTAATGCCATACTCGTCATGGTATCTGATAAACCCAAAAGTGAACTTCTTACCCCAAAAAAAAGGCTCTATTAGCGTTAATTGTTGTTTAAAGTAACTAGTTTGACTTTCAAACATTTACCTGTAAATTAAACAATAGATATGGCGGGCACCGACATCCGCTTTGAGCGATTTAGAGCCCTTCATGATATTAGAAAAATATATCCGTCATTGCGGCGCAGGCCGCAACCTAGTTTAGTAAAAGTGTGCCTCTTAATTCGTAACATTTATTTCTACAAAGTAAATATCCTCTATAATTGAAGCTCTCTTTTTGAAAAGGACTTCAATTATGAACCAACCCGCTATCTATATTCTTTCTAACACACGAAATACTGTTTTGTATATTGGTGTGACTAGCAATTTAATTCAGCGAGTTTATCAACATAAACAAAAAATAATTAAAGGCTTTAGTGCCAAATACAACCTAACTAAATTAGTTTATTTTGAGATTTATAGTGATATGGAAAACGCTATTGTGAGAGAAAAAAGATTAAAGCAATGGCATAGACCATGGAAAGAGCGGTTGATAGGGGAAGTGAATCCCGATTGGCGAGATTTGTACTTTGATCTTATTTAATTATGCGGTTTATAGAGGCACTGATGAATCAACGGGGTTGCGGCCTTCGCCGCAATGACGGTGCTCTTTTTCTGAAAATGTGAACAACTCTAATTGATACAAAAGCGACATTCGAGTCACTTCGAAACTGGTAAAGATCCCACCCAAAAACATGGTGGGATGACGTGCACGGATGCACTAATGCAGGAAGGCTCATGGATAAGCGTATTCTTTCTGTGACGTGCACGGATGCACTAATGCAGGAAGGCTCATGGATGAGCGTATTCTTTCTGTGACGGTGCACTGTTTTCGATAGTGTGCGTGCTTCTTTGGTGCTATTTTTCTAATTATGTGAACAACTCAAAATGGCAATAGGCACAAGACGGTCATTGGCCGTTCAACAATTAACGCTAATAAAGCCAAAAAAAAAGCATCCGTTATGAAACGGATGCTTTTGATGATGGTACCAAAGAGCAGGTTACTCTCTGGTTAAATCGAGCCCAATTAGAATTGGCGGTTATATTGGAAACCAACCAAAATTGCGTTACCTTCCGATTCAAATGACCAGTTAGTATTACCTAAAAGTGGAGCAACCGCAGGGTTTGCACGAATAGCTGTTTCTAAAATAGCGTCATGCTCAACAACTTCTACTTTTTCGCCATTTACATAAGCCAAACCAAAATCAATAGTACTGCTTGCATCTAATACATATGTTGCACCCGCGCTATACCATAAGCGATCACTATCTGGAATAGAAACTGAACGGTTACCTTGTTGTGCTGCCGACTCGTCAAATGCGATACCAGCGCGTAATGTTAACTTTTCATCAAAGTTATAAGTAACACCCAAAGCGGTACGTAACGTGCTTTCAAAGTTTTCAACTTTGTAAAAGGCAGGTACGTCGCTACCGTCAACAAACGCTGATAATTCTTCAAAGCTATCCCAATCTGTGTGCATAACACTGTAGTGGACAGCCCAATCATTGGTTAGCTGATGAAAACCAGAAAACTCGGCAAACGCTGGCATGTCCATCGCAAGGCTACCGTTAGATTTGTTACCTACAAGATCCGTTAATTCACCTTCAAAAGTGATTTCAACAGCAGAGCGGTAAGTTAAACCAAAACGGTGATTTTCGTTTAGCTCGTAAACAACGCCCACGTTCCAACCAAAACCCGTATCATCACCTTCAATGTGCATTAAGGTAGTATCAGCAGGCATCGCTGGTAAGACACTTGGTAAACCATTTACTAAAATAGCACCGGTGTTACGGTTTAACATTGCATCGGCGTATACTAAGTTAATGCCAGCACCAACACTTAATTGTTCATTAATGCGGTATGAACCACCTAAGTTAATGTTTAATGAAAATAAGTCTGTTTCGCCGGCAATAGAGCCTGCCGCGTAGTCGCTGTCGTACTTAGACGCTAAACCATAGTTCACGTTTAAACCAACACCCCAAGCAAATTTTTCATCTACTGGGTTGATAAAGTATGCTGATGGAATAAGAGCCGCAGGTACAACACCGTTTTGATCCAAAGAAGACACATCAAAATTTGGATTCATTAAAACTAAATCTGGTGCTCCTGTACCTTTTACATCAACGCCTGGGTCAACATACGTTGCACCAACAGATAATGATTTTTTATCAAACAATGCCATTGCTGCTGGGTTACGCGCAAATACAGATGCATCATCTGCAATAACGGCGTCACCGGCAAATGCGCGACCTAAACCAGAAACACTGGTCTCATGTAATTGAAAACCTGCGGCATTAACATTGGCGCAAGCTAAACCTAAAGCTAAGGTAAGAAGAGATTTTTGAAAAGTCATAACTGCTCTTGTTTTGTAAAATCTTGTTTAAAAATATAATTCAAGTGGGCAGAGTATAGAAGTCGAAAAATAAAGCAAATTTATTTTTGTAAACCATCCGTTAAAACATAGTTTAAACAAACAATATCAATAACTTAACAACTACTCCGACCACTTGAGCTGGTATGAGGTCAGACTTCGTTTTAACAATAAATTATCAATTTACTAACGAGTCTCTGGTTACATATTTTAACTTTTTAAAAATATTTGCTCTAACTGGATTTTTTTGCCATTGTTAATAAAACAGGTTAATAAATAACCGAATAGACAATAATAACAATACCTTAATGTTAAATCGAAGCGACTTACTCACAACCAAGTGTTTATATCAACGCCGTTTGTTCACACTTGAACTCTGTAATACACCGTCATCTTTTCGACTAGTGAGGGTTGCTGTTGCCTTTTCTTGGTGGCCTTTTCAGTTAACAAAGGTACTATTTCTTGCTACCCGATTTCTCTTCCATGTAGCCAAGGTAAAACTGTTATTTCTGTCTACAAAAAATTGCCCTAACTCGGCAGAGTTTGTTCGCTAACAACAAACCCTGTGAGTAATGCTCGACAAACCATTCGAGCTTTTGAACGTATGGAAAATAATCAATAAAGAAGGTGTTCCCTTGAAAAAGAAACTATACAGCTTAAAAATTAAAATCGTTTTCTTTTTTGTTTTGCTTCTGCTCATTGTTCAGGGGTTCTCTTTTTACACTACCCAAATATCCAATGAACAAGGGCAGCAAAAAGCGCTCGATTTGGATATATCTCGAGCAAAACTACTATTACAAAATGAGCTAAAAGATCGTGATTATTACCTAAGTGCATTCTCAGAAACCGCAGCAAAAGATCAGCTTTTAAGGCAAGCTCTCAAACAAGACAACCGTCATTTACCGGTAGCATTAAATGAACATCGCAAACGAATTGATGCCGATTTTGCTGTCGCTATTGATGCTAATGGCGTCATTTTAGGGCAATTGGTCATGCGCCAATTAGAAGCTGAAATTAAGCGTGTTACTACTGGTCGTCAAATAGGTCAGCCGTTTAGTCAAAAAGATTGGCTAAAACAAGAAACTCAAATTAATTACTTCGCCCACAACGGTAATATTTATCATATGGTCATATCGCCAATATGGAGTGAAACAAATATTATCGGTCACGTTGGTTTTGGTCATAAAATTAACCAATATTTAGCAAAACAACTTGCCAGTTTAACCGGTTTTAACATAGCGCTGAGTTTAATCAATGGACAACAATGGACTTGGTTAGCCACTAGCGAAGCGAATAGAAATAACTTAGGTGAATCGTTTCAGGTTGACTTTTCTCCGATACAAAATGCACCTCAAATGGCCCCACAATCCAATGCCCAACCAGCGCCTAAATATGTCTTTTCCAATTACCCTTTGAGCAAAATTGGCGACAAAACATTGGTTGCCTCGTTATATAGACTAAGCTCTGAAGCCTTACCAGCACAGCATTCTAATGGTTTTAATTTTTTTAATATGTTGTCATTAATGTTGGTGATCGCGCTTATTGGTTCATATTTTATTGCCTTGAGTATAACCACACCGCTTAAACGCTTAGTTGAATTTAGTAAAGCAATCACCCAAGGTGAATACGATGGCAATGTAAATGTTGGTAAAACCAAGGAGCTAAACCTGCTCGCCACTCAGCTTTCTAAGATGCAAGAGGCTATTCAAGAGCGCGAAAAAGAAGTGTCAGAGCAAGCTTACTTTGACAGCTTAACCAAGCTTCCCAACCGTAACCAATTTTATCTCGATATCAAAAGAGCCACCAAGAGCTTTACCTTATGCCAAATTAATGTGCGTCGATTATCCGACATTAACGATACTTTGGGCCACAATGTTGGTGATGAAGTAATCCAAGAAACAGCACTTCGCTTAAGTCACCTAAAATTTCCAATTTATCAAACCTCTGGCAATGGCTTTTTAGTCAAGTTTGAAGATCAAGAAGAGGTGGATGTGCATGCCTGTATTCGCAAAATCAGTAACTTAATGGAACCTGTTTTTATCTATCAAAACATTGCTTTACATTTACAGGTTAACATTGGTTTAACCCACAGTAATGGTGGAACAGATCCCAGTCAGCTATTAAAAGAAGTCGACTCGGCGATGCAATTGGCTAAACGTCAAAACTCGCTATACCAGATGTATGACAAACAAATCGATTTAAACACCTTAGATCGATTGCAATTGGTTAATAGGATCAAACCCGCGCTAGAGAGCGACGAGTTTATTTTATATTATCAACCCAAGTTAAACTTAAAAACCCAAAGTATTGAAGAAGTCGAAGCCTTAGTCCGATGGCAACACCCTGTGCATGGTTTAATAGCCCCTGATGGTTTTATTCAGTTAACAGAACAAACAGGACAAATGAAAGCCCTAAGTTTGTGGGTTATTAACCAAGCGCTTGAACAGTATTTTATATGGCAGGCAAAAGGTATTGAACTTAGAATTGCGATCAATATTTCTCCGGATAACTTACTCGATGATGACTTTTGTAATTTGCTGATCTCAAAATTGTGTGGTCGTAAAACCCTAAATAAAGCATTAACTTTTGAAATTACAGAAGATGCTTTTATCGATCACAGTTCAAAAGCCGCCGATAACATTAGATTATTAAAGCAAAATGGCATCTATTTATCGCTCGATGATTACGGTACCGGTTACTCATCGTTAGCTCAGCTAAAAAACCTATCGGTACAAGAGTTGAAAATTGATAAATGTTTTATTCAAAACCTAACCTTTGAACCGATTGACAAACTAATTGTTACCTCGACTTTAAACTTATCGCATCAACTGGGCCTGTCTGTGGTGGCCGAAGGTGTAGAAGATAAAGAAACGCTTGATTGGTTAATCAAGCATGACTGTGAAAAGGTTCAAGGTTATTACATTAGTCGCCCGGTGCCCGCAGATGAGCTTTACAGCTGGGTTCAACAAGCTGGCTATCGCACCGTTACCCCTTCGCCAATTATTGAGAAACCGGCAAGTCATAAAAAGACTCAGTCTCAAAGCTCTCTGTCAGAGCGTTCACAAGCCGATTCGACGAAACGGGCAAACAGTGACACAACAGTAACAGAAACAACCACCAGCTTGGTCCTGACAGGTGAGCAAGATAGCGAACATAAATAAATCGTTAAATGCGATAAGAACATAAAGTTGTCCCGATTTTAGCCGTTTTTTTTGTGCTCTAGCGCTTATTACTCGCCTGCTAACTTAGATACATTGCTTAGATTGATTGCTTAGATTGATTACTTAGTTGAGTTGCTGAGCTGAATTGCTTAGATACATTGCTAAGCTGAATTACGTAGATTGATTACTTAGTTGAACAGCTTAGTTTGATTGCTTAGTTGAGTTGCTGAGCGAGTTGTTAACCACTTGCAACGCCCTTAAGCGCCTCTATGGCAACAGCTCATGCTAAAAAAATGCCGCTAATGCGGCATTTTTAATCTCAAATAGCGGGGGTTATAGCTATTTCTCAACGCTTGCAAAGTCACCTGCTTTAAATATATTGAAATCCATTTGACCAATATACTTGTTGAAAGCTTGATTCACATCCTCAAGTGTTAACTGCTGCACATCATTTAATTGCTGTTGATAATAGCTCAGTGGTAGAGCATCCGAACTGGCGTTATTAATAACAGAAGCAATACGCTTATCACTTGCCCAAGCGCGAGTGCGCTGACTGATAAACCCAGTAATTGCGGTATCTAACTCTTCTTGGTTAAAACCTTGGCTTTTTACTTTATCAACCTCTTCTTTAAAAGCCGAAATTACCGCATCCATATTCTCTGGTGCCGCTATGGCGACGGCATAAAACAACCCTTGTTTATCTTTAACACTGACCTGCATACCGGCACCAACAGAATAACTGTATCCCTCTTTTACGCGTATTCGAGCACCGATACGCGAGGTAAATGCATCGCCACCAAAAATGTCATTAGCAATTCTTAAGGCTAAATAATCGGGGTGTTTGACATCCATCATAATCGGATTGATAACATAAAGCTGGGCATTGGCTTTATCCGGCGTTTCGGTACTGATCACCAGACCCGATTTATCTTTTAATGCCATTGGCATGTATTGATAAGCCGTATCTTGGTTATAAGCTTTTAAATTGGCCCTTAATAAGTCTGAAATTTGCTGACTATCAACATCACCGACCACGGTAATATGACCTTGTTTTATTGAAAACTGCTGTTGATACAAAGCACTTAATTGTTCAGAGGTAATGCTTTTCAGATCGTCTATGCGCTGCTCTAAACTTCGATAAGCCTTTGGATGGCCTTTAGGGTAGTCATACAAAGCTTTGCGAAAACTATTCGAAGCGATGGCTCGAGGATCTGCGCGTTGGCTTTCAACATCAGCAATCGCTGAACGTTTTAACACTTCAAGCTCGGTTTCAGGGAATGTAGGATTGGCCAGTAACTCACCTAAAAAGTTAATGGTATCGTTCAAATTTTCTTTATCTGTGGTGATTGAAACGTTGCTCATCCCCAACGATGTAGAAATATTGACTGAAGACTTTAACTGATCAAATTGGGTTGCTATCGCTTCTTTAGAGTACTTTTCATTGCCCAATTTTAGCATGCTACCAACCATCGATATGGCACTTGAGTGCCCTGCTAACTGCTGAGCATTACCTGCAGGGAAATTCATCGTGATCACGACTTCATCACCCCGCAATTTTTTCGGATAAACGTTTAGCTTGGTACCTTCAGGCCAGGTTGTTTGCACCAAACGGTTGTTAATGTTGGCAACTGTATTGTCATAGACTTCGCCTTGCGCTACAACGGCTTGACCTTTATAGTCTTTTAGCAACTCTTGAACATCTGGGGCTTTGGGGATCTCCGCTCTTTGGGGATCGGTGGTTGGGATAAAGCGACCTAGAGTGCGGTTACTTTTGACTAGGTATTTTTCAGCTGCTTGTTGTACTTGTTCAAGCGTGGTTTTGGCGATTAAATCACGAAAGTAAAATGCATAACGGTAATCGCCTTTAGCGATATATTCTGACAACTCCATGCCAATACCAGTCACATCTCGCATCGCTTGTTCTGCTTGCTTAGCGAGTTTAAGTTTTGCTCTATTTAGCTCTTCTGCGGTGATCGGGTTGGCTTTAATTTGTTCAGCGATTTCCAATAGCTTGGCTTCCATCTGAGTGCTATCAACACCTTTTTCACCTTGGACCAGAAAAATAAATTGCGAAGAGTCTTTCAATAAAAAGGTAAAACTACTGGCGCCTGTGGCTAATCCAGGTTCAACCAATTGTTTTTGTAAACGACCACGAGTGTAATCGCCTAAAATTTCTTCGAGTAAGCTAACGGCAGCAGCATCCGGATGCAATCCTGAAGGCACATGATAAGCCAGCCCAACAAAAGGCAATTCTCCTGTTCGGCGCAAATTAACGATACGCTCACCATCTTGGGTTGGCTCTTGCGTGTATAATGGTTGCAGTGGCGCACTTGGTTGACGGATTTTGCCAAACTCTTGTTGAATAAGTTCAAGGGTTTGTTCTTTATCAAAGCGACCTGCCACCATCAAAACCGCGTTATCAGGACGATAATGGTTTTTATAAAATTGACGTAGGCGCTCAAATGGAAAGTTTTCGACATCAGAGCGAGCTCCTATCGTCGAGTTACCATAGTTGTGCCACAAATAAGACAAAGAAAACATTCGACTTAACAGCATGCGAGTAGGTGAATTTTCACCTCGTTCCATTTCATTACGAACCACGGTCATTTCACTGTCGAGTTGCGCTTTAGTGAAAGTTGCGTTAATCATCCTATCCGCTTCCATTCCTAGAGCCCATGCTAGGGTTTCTTCATTGGCATCAAACACTTCAAAGTAGTTGGTGCGATCAAGCCAGGTCGTCGCATTAGTGGCCATCCCACGCTTTTTAAATTCGGTATTAATATCAGGGTAATTTTCTGAGCCCTTAAACAACATATGCTCTAGTAGGTGCGCCATCCCCGTTTCACCATAGTTCTCATGGACCGAGCCCACTCGATAGGTAATGTTTACCAAGGTTTTCGGTTGAGATGCATCTTCAAAAAGCAACACTTTTAGACCATTCCCTAGTTGATGTTCTTCAATGCCTTCGATGGTTCTCACCATGGTATCTGATTTCGTAATGACCTGCGCAGAGGAGATTGCTTCATTCATATTTTGTGAGGTGATTGTGCAACCAGAAATGGCAACAACAACACCGGTAAAGGCGCTGATCATGGCCGGTTTGAAATGTTTCATAAAATAACCTTAACGATGCTTGAGAGTTAATCCCTTTTATTATCAATACCAAACGTCAATACAGTCGGCATTATTGTAAATTTTACTTTATCAGTAATCGCTTAGTTTTGCCCAGAGCGATTTTGCTAAATTGTTAATTTTTATTTCTAGAATGAGCGACTTAAATATAAAATAGGTTTGTTTAACCTATGCCCTGCGAGCGCACACTTGTAATAAACATCGTGCAACGCAAGGTATTCCCAAATGGTATTTGGCATAAAACCAGTACCTTCTGGCAAACTTTTTACTTGCCCTGCTCGTACTAATATTGATTTAACTCAGCATTGTGAAGAGATTTTAAGGTCTCAGATTTCTCTGAAAAACATTTGCTGATACAATGCATTAAAAATATCGGATTGAAACTCACTATGACATTTCTTGAAAAACTGCGTTGTTTACTCACTTTTGGACAGGGCGTAGCATTGCCATTACCAGAGATAAAACCGACCGACTCCCCTTTTGGTTTATTTCAAACCTGGTTTAGCGAGGCTGAAAAGTCAGGGGTACTCTTACCTGAAGCGATGTCGGTTAGCACCTGTAACGAGCAAGGCCAACCATCATCACGCATGGTATTATTAAAGTCTTTCGACCAAAATGGTTTTGTATTTTACACCAACTATAACAGCAGAAAGAGTCATGAAATAAAAGAAAACCAACACGTTGCGTTATTATTTCACTGGGGGGTTTTACAACGTCAAGTGCGAATAGAAGGACGAGTCGAAAAGGTATCAAGTCAAGAATCTGAACAATATTTTCACTCTCGTGACCGTGGTTCTCAAATTGGCGCTTGGGCATCAAAACAAAGCCAAAAACTGTCACACCCTGATGAGCTCAAACAACGTGTTACCCGCTTCACCGAACAGTTTAAAGGTCAACAAGTTCCGTTACCTGAGTTTTGGGGCGGCTATCGAGTCGTGCCACATTACATTGAATTTTGGCAAGGGCGCGCAAGTCGACTACACGATAGAGTCTGTTTTGAAAAGCAGGGTGATAACTGGAATATTTTCCATCTAAATCCGTAGTTTTAGCTTTTCAACACCAGAGGATTAATCGTTTTTCGATTGGTTTGACGAATTATATAGGCTATATAAATAAACAAACTCTTGTTCTTCTTCGGCATTGATGGTGCCGTCAATAAGCTTGTTGGCAAGGATATTTATGCGGTTTAAGTCGGTTGAATTCACTGTTTTTTATTCTTATTTAAACTGGGTTACTAATTTTATAGCTAAATTTTAATGCAATGAAAATGCATAATGTGTCACGACTTTGTAACAGCCTTTCAATCTGCCAAACCTTTTTTGCACCACATTGCTGGTCATTTACGCACAACAGATATGCACAACAGAGGACTCTACCGTCCTCTGCGACGCCTTTGTGCAACCTCGAAATAACCAAGACAACACTCTCTTTATGGCTTTTTCTCTCCCCTGAAATAAAGCTAGCAACTACATATTGGGGTAGTTAGGACCACCAGCACCTTCAGGGGCTACCCATGTGATATTTTGGCTTGGGTCTTTAATATCACAGGTTTTACAGTGAATACAGTTCTGTGCGTTGATGATTAAGCTTGCATCGCCAGCCTCTGACCTAGTGATTTCATAGACCCCGGCCGGGCAGTAGCGCTGAGCAGGCTCATCATATTTAGCTAAATTAACCGTGATCGGGATGTTTTTATCCTTCAATTTTAAATGACATGGTTGCTCTTCTTCATGGTTGGTATTGGATAAAAATACCGAACTTAGTCGATCAAAACTTAAAATCCCATCTGGTTTAGAATAGGCAATTTTATCGGCATCCTTAGCTTCTTTGAGTTGCAGATGATCGGCATGTTCATCCTTAAAATTAAACGGTAGATTGCCGTTAAACAGGTTTTGATCAAGGGTGTTATATACACCTCCTAATAAAGTACCAAGTTGGTGAATCGCTGGGCCAAAGTTACGACTATTATAAAGTTCATGATAAAGCCAAGAATTTTCGAACCGGTCACTAAACTGAGTAAGTTCTTGCCCACCGGGATCCCCTTTAGAAAGCGCTTCATATACTGTTTCAGCGGCTAACAAGCCAGATTTCATTGCCGTATGGTTACCTTTTATTTTGGCGAAATTAACCGTGCCGGCATCACAACCAATTAGTAGCCCACCAGGCATGGTCATCTTAGGTAGCGAATGATAGCCCCCTTTGGTTAACGCTCTGGCCCCATACGATACCCGCTTACCACCGGTTAAGTATTGAGCAATTGCTGGGTGGTGTTTCATTCTTTGAAATTCATCAAACGGACTTAAATGCGGATTGCTGTAATTTAAATCAACAATTAAGCCCACAAATACCTGATTATTTTCGGCATGATAAAGATAACCGCCTCCCGTTGTACCTTGGGTTAATGGCCAACCAGCGGTGTGGACAACCAAACCTGGTTGATGCAGGCTGGGGTCAATATCCCAGATTTCTTTAAAGCCTATGCCATAGTGCTGCACAGACTTGCCTTTATCAAGGTCAAAGTGGCTGATGAGTTCTTTGCCTAGATGGCCACGACAGCCTTCAGCAAACACCGTATATTTAGCTCTTAATTCCATCCCTGGCATATAGGAATCTTTGGCTTGGCCATGTTTGTCTAAGCCCATATCACCGGTAATAATACCAGCCACTTTATTGTCTTCGATGATCACCTCTTGCGCAGCAAAGCCTGGAAATATTTCAACCCCCATGCTTTCAGCTTGTTCGGCTAACCAGCGACAAACATTACCCATCGAGACAATATAATTTCCTTGGTTATGCATGGTTTTGGGCACGCAAAAATTGGGCAAGGTAATGGATTTTTGTGCATTGGTTAAATACACCATCTGATCGGCAGTGACGGGAGTATTAAGAGGGGCGCCACGGTCTTGCCAATCGGGAAATAATTCATCGAGTGCTTTGGGTTCAAGTACAGCCCCAGACAAAATATGAGCGCCAACCTCAGAGCCTTTTTCAACAACACAAACCAACAGTTCCTGTTCATTTTGTTGTGCCAGTTGCATTAATTTGCAGGCGGTGGAAAGTCCAGCAGGACCAGCGCCAACAATCACCACATCAAATTCCATCGATTCTCGTTCCACACCCTTCCCCTATCTTGTTATATTTTAAACGTCACTAAGGAGCAAAAATGGATACTCGCTTAGATGCCGTCACTCGGTCGGCCTTTAGGCTATAAATACCAAACTTAAAATTGTTATTGATTTGTTATTGCGATGTAATTAATCTCTTTCACTAACGAGCGTTAGCCAGCACTCACTTAAAACGAAAGATTTAAACACTTGTTTAACTTTTACTAAAAAAGAACTAAGATGTCAATCTAACGATATATCGATAATTACAATAAAAATAATCAATTAGGGGTTGTTATGAAAATACTTGTTCCGCTCAAACGCGTAATTGACTACAACGTGAAAGCTCGGGTTAAACCCGATCATTCTGATGTTGACTTAACCAATGTAAAAATGGCCATTAATCCATTTTGCGAGATTGCTGTAGAAGAAGCGGTAAGACTGAAAGAAAGTGGCAAAGCCAGCGAAATCGTAGCGGTGTCAATTGGTAGTAAAGCCTGTCAAGAACAACTAAGAACGGCACTTGCTTTGGGTGCTGATCGGGCGATTCATGTTGAAACAGATGCGCAACTGGATTCCATTCATGTCGCCAAATTATTGCAAAAAATCGTCGACCAAGAACAACCAAAACTGGTCATTTTAGGCAAACAGTCGATTGACTCAGATAATAATCAAACGGGACAAATGCTGGCGGCATTAACCCAGATGCCACAAGGCACCTTTGCGTCAAAAGTAGATGTTGTCGACGATAAAGTCGAAGTCACTCGTGAAGTTGACGGTGGCTTACAAACGCTAAGTTTATCCTTACCCGCTATTATCACTACCGATCTGCGCTTAAACGAACCTCGCTACGCATCCTTGCCCAATATTATGAAAGCAAAACGTAAACCATTAACCGTAAGAGCCGCAACAGACTTTGATATAGACCTAACGCCACGTTCAGTATTGCTCAAAGTAACCCCTCCTCCTGAGCGAGAAGCTGGCGTAATTGTTGAGTCCGTAGCCGAACTTGTTGAAAAACTAAAAAATGAAGCGAAGGTGATCTAATGTCTATTTTAGTTATTGCAGAACATGATAATAAAACTTTAAAAGCAGAAACGTTAAAAACCATTACCGCTGCCACTCAAATTGGTCACGAAATTGATTTATTAATCGCAGGAAGTCAGTGTAGCGATGTGGTAGCGCAAGCTAGAAAGGCACATTCCATTAAGCGCGTATTGGTAGCGGATAATCCAAGTTACGAGCACCAACTGGCTGAAAACATTAGCCAGTTGGTTGTTGATTTAGCAGCCGATTATAGTCACATTCTGACCCCTTCGACGACTTGTGGTAAGAATTTCTTACCTCGAGTTGCAGCTCTTTTGGATGTGGCTCAAATATCTGACATTATTGCGGTTGAAAGCGCAGACACCTTTGTTCGCCCTATTTACGCAGGCAATGCCATTGCCACCGTACAGTCGTTAGACAGTAAAAAGGTTATCACCGTCAGAGCGACAGCTTTTGCTGCCGTAGAGCTTGATGGCAATGCCGACATCGTCACCTTGTCACAAAGTCATGACGCGGCGATTTCGAGTTTTGTATCGGCCGAGTTAACCGAGTCCGAAAGACCTGAGCTAAGTGCAGCCCCCGTGGTGATTTCAGGTGGCCGTGGTATGCAAAATGGTGACAACTTTAAACTGCTTGAAGGCATTGCTGACAAACTTGGGGCAGCAATTGGCGCATCTCGTGCCGCCGTTGATGCGGGTTTTGTTTCAAACGACATGCAAGTTGGCCAAACCGGGAAGATTGTTGCCCCAGACCTTTACATTGCGGTCGGCATTTCTGGCGCCATTCAGCACTTAGCTGGAATGAAAGACTCTAAGATCATTGTGGCAATAAATAAAGATCCTGACGCCCCTATTTTTCAGGTCGCCGATTATGGCCTTGTGGCAGATTTATTTGATGCACTACCTGAGCTAAACGCCAGCTTATAATACATTTTTCTATAAAAGCCTAAAACCAGTCCTAGGACTGGTTTTTTTATCGGCTCAACTTCTTTATAATTGATTTTGTTAACCCTAATATCAACCCCATTAATTTTCGTTCAAGCTAATTTAAGGCCGACTATGACAATGCACGATCAACTTTCCAAACTGGTTTTTTCAACAGATCAGGGACGTATCAAAGAGGAAAAACCTGAGCCTGTCATTACCCCATCCGATGGTTTTGCCAAAGTACGTCGTGAAACCAAAGGCCGTAAAGGCAAAGGAGTGGTTACCATTAGTGGCTTAGGTTTAGGCCCTAAAGAGCTAAAAGCTTTGGCCAAAAAGTTAAAGCAAACCTGTGGTACTGGCGGCACAGTTATTGATGAAGTAATTGAAATTCAAGGTGATAAGCGTGAACTTATAAAATCCACCTTGGAAAAAGAAGGCTTTAAAGTGAAATTTATTGGTGGATAATCGGATTGGTGTTAGCAATATAGCAGGCAAGCTTACTGAGCTTGCCAAGTTTTGCTGACTAATTCGGTTTCATTCAAGCGCACGCTGGCAAAAAACACATCTCCTAAGTTGATTTTACCTACCCCTTTGGGAGTACCTGTCATAATGATATCGCCATCTTCAAGGCGAATAAATGATTGTAGTTCTTCAATAATTTGCTCAGGTTGATAAATCATCTGCTTGACTTGCCCATGCTGTCTAAGTTGTCCATTTATCGTTAAGGTCACTGTTAAGTCTTTATCCACCTTATCAAGAGCAACAAACTCACTTAACAGTATTGAACCATCAAACGCTTTGGCTCGCTCCCATGGGAGCCCTTGAGCTTTTAATTTGCTTTGCAATGCTCTTTTGGTCAAATCTAACCCCACCGCAACCGCTGAAATTTTCTGATCCATTATTTTAAAACACAGCTCAGCTTCATAGTGCAAAGGCTCATCAGCATAGGCGGTTAATGTTTCTGTCATGCTGCTAGGCGGCTTAAAAAAGACCACCATATCATCTGGCAGTTCGTTGCCTAATTCTTCTATGTGTTGTCGATAGTTTCGACCAATACAAATAATTTTTCCCACTTGCATAAGACTATGGCCTTTACTTTTATATTAATATTTCAACACTGCGATACAGCATTCTGACACCGACAAGCAATAAAAACAGGGCAAACACCCGGGCTAATTGTTGTTGCGTTAATTGATGTGCTATTTTCACCCCTAAAGGGGCACATACCACCATGAGAGGTGAAATCGCAATGACCCCTAAGACATTGACAAAACCTAGACTTGCCTGAGGTAGGCTTGGGTTCGAATAGCCCATAATAACATAGCCCAATGTTGCCGGCAGGCTAATAAAAAACCCCAACAAAGCGGCTGTACCGACACTGCGATGTACACTATAACCTAAGCGGGTTAGTATCGGCACACTAAACGTTCCGCCACCAATGCCCATCAAGGCCGATAAAGTGCCAATACCAAAAGGAATACCTAAATGCCAACTCCGCTCTGTCTTGATGATTGTTTCAGACCGCTCTTTATGCTTAAAAAACATGTTAATAGCAACCCACAAAGCAACAACCGCAAACACCATAGTAAGGACAACAGCCGACACAAGGCTTGCGATCATCGAGCCAATAAAAGCACCGAGTAGAATAAAACCCGACCACTTTTTAATAATGACAACAATCAAGCTACCTTTTAAATAATGTGCTCTTGCCGAAGACAGCGAACTCAATAAAATGCAAGCCATCGACGTCGCAACGGCGATTTGCATGCGCACACTTTCTTCAACCTGATAATAGCCCAGAGCGAAATCAAGCACAGGTACAATAACAATCCCCCCACCAACACCCAATAATCCGGCTAAAATACCGGCGATTATGCCCGTCGCTATCATCAGACATAGAAAAGGTAAAATATTGATTAGTTCTGTCATTTTATTTTTCTTAAAAAAACTGTGCCGGTTAAATCGGTGTTAAGGCGAAGATGATAAATTAAAACACGATATGATGAGAAAAACCACTTAGCTCATTACACCCGGTTAATATCAATAACCCCAAGTGTCTGCAAGCAACCCAAACGCAAGCTATGGGCATCGTTTTATCTGCAATATGCCCTTTTATTTTGTTTAGTGGCAACAATTACTGACAATATACGCTTGCAATAATCTCTTTTAACTATTTGACCTTTGTTAACATAATGTTAAGTTGATAACTTATATTAACTCTTTGAGCCTAACGGCTACGAGCATTTTATGGAATCTAAATCAAAGCACTCGGTATATGTACCGACAACGTCAAATGAGCAACATCGCTCGGTGGATTTTCATCATGATACAAAGCTAATTCATGCCGGTAAGATACAAGATAAAGCCTATGGTGCATTAACCTCACCTTTATACCAAACATCGACCTTTATTTTTGAAAACGCTGAACAGGGTGCACAACGTTTTGCCGGTGTACAACCGGGGTATATTTATACCCGACTGGGTAACCCAACCACCAGAGAGTTAGAACAAAAAGTGGCAGCCCTTGAAACAATGGAAGATGCGGCTGCAACCGCTACCGGAATGGGAGCGGTTTCCGCGGCCTTAATGGCCAATCTAAGCGCAGGAGATCACCTTATTGCCTCTAAAGCAGTTTATGGTTGCACCTTTTCATTGATTGCTCATCAACTGACTCGCTTTGGGGTTGAGGTATCGTTTGTTGATATGGCCAATCAACAACATATTGAGCAAGCGATTAAGCCCAATACTAAAGTGATATTTCTTGAAACCCCCATCAACCCAACCCTTGAGGTGATTGATTTAACAATGGTGGCCAAAATTGCCAAACAAAATCAGTTGATTTCCATTGTTGACAATACCTTCTTAACGCCTATGTTACAGCGACCGGCAGAATTTGGCATTGATATTGTCTTGCATTCTGCCACCAAATACCTCAACGGTCATGGCGATGTGGTTGCTGGTATTGTTTGTGCTAATAAACCGATGATCGAGCATATTAAAAATACCATCTTAAAAGATGTCGGTGCCACCATCAGTCCCCACGATGCATGGTTAATATCTCGTGGTTTAAAAACTTTAGCCCTGAGGGTGCAACGACACAGTGAGTCGGCATTAAAAGTTGCTAAGTTTTTAGAACAGCATCCATTGGTTCAACAGGTTTTTTACCCAGGACTTGCAAGCCATAATGGCTTTGCATTTATAGGTACGCAAATGAAAGCTGCTGGTGGGGTGATTGGTTTTGAATTGGCTGCCAATCTAGAGCAAAGCTCTGAATTTATTAATAAAATGGAGCTCATTCAAATAGCAGTTAGCTTAGGCGATGCCGAGTCACTGATTCAGCACCCAGCGTCCATGACGCACTCACCTTACAGTCAACAAGAACGACTTGCAGCCGGAATAAGTGATGGCTTGATTCGAATTTCTGTTGGTTTAGAACACCCTAAGGATATTATCGCCGATTTAAAACAAGGTCTTGATCAAATATATCGTTTGGTAAACCAGGAAACGCAAAAATCGGCTTAAAAAGACCGTTAAGCTTTGGCAAAGTCACGCTATTTAGTGAAACCGATTGGGCTTTATATATGAGTTCTAAAGCCCGATCACATTGATTTGCAAAGAGAAGTTTAATAAATAAATTTAATCGATAAGCTCAGGTGTTTACTATGCAGTAACCATATTACCTTGCCTATTTAGCAAATGCATTGGTCTATCATCAATGGGTAGGTGAATCAAAGCGGCAATAAAAGCTAAGACAACCGTTGACCACCAGATGGGCTCATAAGAGCCAAAGTAGTCATATATTAAACCACCCGTCCACGCACCAAGAAAGCTGCCTAGCTGATGGGTAAAAAATACCAAGCCATATAACGTCGACATATACCGCGCACCAAATATTTGTCGCACCAATCCAGACGTTAGAGGAACGGTACCAAGCCAACAAAAACCAATGGCGGCCCCAAATAAAGAAGCACTCGATTCGGTAACGGGCAAGCTAATAAAGCCTAAAATGACCAAAGTACGCGTTAGGTATAACACCGACATAACATGACGCTTGCTAAATTTATCCCCCATTATGCCCCAAAAATAAGAGCCGAAAATATTAAACACACCGACGTAAGCAAGCGCCATGGCTGCGCTCGAAGCGGGTAAATTTAAGTCCGCCAAATAGCTTGGTAAATGGGTCGCAATAAACATAACATGGAACCCACACACAAAAAATCCTGCGTGAATTAACCAATAACCTTTATGCTTAAAAGCTTGTTGCATTGCTTGGGTTAGACTTAATGGCCCCAATGTCTCGGTGTTGTTTTGCTCTGCACTTTCATCAGGTTTTTCGCGCTTCATAAATAGGGCAAACGCCACCATTAAAGAGCAAATTATTGCGAATATTTGCATAGCGCCCTGCCATCCGATACTTGATAATAACGACTGAGCACCTGGGATCACCGCAAACATACCAAATGAGCCGGCGGCCGTGGTTAAACCAAAAGCCTTAGCCGCATGTTGAGCAGGTACAACTTTGGCTACTGCCCCAAGAACAATCACATAACTGGTGGCACTTAAGCCTAAACCAACAAAAACACCTAGTGATACATACAATATCTCTGCACTAGTGGTGAGTGAGGTCATCAATAATCCAAGGGCATAGGCGAAAGCACCAAAGATAATAATACGTTTAGCTCCCCATTTATCGGCAGCCATACCGATAAACGGCTGAAACGCACCAAAAAGTAAGTTTTGCAACGCGATGGCAAAGCTAAATAATTCTCGCCCCGAATTAAAATAATCGGAAATCGGCATCATAAAAATACCAAAGGATTGCCGGATCCCAAGACTAATAATTAAAATACCTATGCCTAACCAAACCATGGCAGGGAAACGAAAAATGCTCATAAATTATGCTCTTGTTAATACTGTATCGGGTTAACCAAATTAATGCTGATGATGAGAATGGTACGGCTCGGACTCATTTATGTGATGCGAGCTTTGTTGATGACAGCCACTGCCAATGGCTTGACTGGCCAATAAGTCTAATAAAGGCTTACAGTTATGCACTGCGATTAAGCTAAGGGCTAATAAACAAAACATACGGATCAGTTGAGCAAACAGCGATTGAGAAAACATAAGCATTTATAGATGAAAAAAAGATTGCTTATTTTATCGCCAACAGCAAAGAGGAACAATCGAATAATATAGCGGATCATTAGGGAAAAATGTAATGAGCTGTAACGGCGATAAGGGCGCAATCAAAGCAGTGATAACAATGCTCAAATAGCCATGTCGTTTGGCTAAATGCTTTCACATGCACAGTAACGACTGGGCATCGTTATAACCTGAGGTGATACGCCTCTGGTAAATGAAACTCCAGAGGTTGCAACGACTTATGGTGCTCATCGCTTTGGCTGTTTTGTTGAGCGATATTAGGTAAACATAAATATACCGATTGCAATTGTAAGTTTAAATCGCTTGCATTGGCATCACCATATAATCTATCACCGACAATAGGAAAGCCGATTGAACTGAGGTGCAGTCTTATTTGATGTTTGCGTCCGGTATCAATTTGCACCGCAACTTTTGTTCGTTGCTGGGCTTCGTCATAAGCCAACACTTTTATGTGACTAAGTGCAGACTTTCCAGCAACAGGCGTGTCCAGAGTTAATAGCGGTTTGCCCTGCAAACAAGGACGAATATCGCCTAGCACAATGGCGTGATAGATCTTTTTCGTTTGGCGCTGCTCAAAACTCTTGGCTAATCGGCTAGCCATGGATTTCGTATGCGCTAGCACCATAAGCCCAGAGGTTGCACGATCTAGACGATGAACCATATAGACAGGTCTTTGCGGTTGAAAATGGGTTTCGACAAACCTTGCAATGGTGGTGTGATCACTCCACTTTGAACCTTGGCAAAGCATACCATAGGGTTTAAACCAAACACTGTAATCATTCCCTTGCGCGATCATTACCGCGGGTTCAACCTGTTGGGATAAGACTTCAGGATTATAGTAAAAATGCAGTTGTTCACCTTGTTTAAAAGATTTCTTAGCTCGGCGTAAACGGGCTGTTGATTGCCCCTTAGTGTGCCAAAGACAGCCTTGTTGAATCGCTTTTTTTATTTGCCCTAAACTTAAACCCGATGCTTGCCCAAGTAAAGGCAATATATTTTGGCTGTCATTTTGTAAGGTTAGGTGCAATTCTTGTTTGGCATTAAGAGTCATTTAATCGACTTATCGGCTGACTGTTTTTGATCAGCCAACTTTACCTTATCTGTTCTTTGAAACCAACGTTGAAATTTATCTTTACGAAACCACAACAACCCAAGCAAAATGGCAATATACAACAAGGGTTGATAAACAGCAGATTTTACCGACCAATAAAAGTGTATACAAACCAGAGCAACCAACAGGTAATTAAAGTTATGTAACCATTGCCAACGTTTACCCATAAGCCTTTTAAGGGGGTTAAGAGAAGTAATTGCAAGTGCCAGCAATAATATAAACGCCAGCATACCAATGCTAATATACGGTCGTTTAATGACTTCGTCGATAAATAACGAAAAATCAAATTGCAACTCAAAAAACAAAAAACTGAGAATATGCAAGCACGCATAAAAAAAGCCGTACAAGCCCAACAAACGTCGCACCTGCATTAGCCAACCTTGGCGAAAGGTTTTAGCGAGCGGGGTCACCGATAGAGTCAGTAATAAAACATTCAAACCACTGATCCCAGTAAAATGAATAATTTGCTCTACAGGGTCGGCTCCAAGTCTATCTAATATAGCTAAGTAATACATTATAACCGCAGGGAGCAAAGCACTAAAATGAATCAATGCTTTTAGCAACAAGACTCTATGCCTAGTGGCCAGCATTAATAAAATTTCCGTAAATCTAAGTGCTTGTACATTTCACCTACTTCTTCTTGGTAGCCATTAAACAATTGGGTTTCAATACGATTTCTGGCAAACAAACCACCTCCGGTGAGTCGACGCTCACTCGCTTGCGACCATCTAGGGTGAGCAACATTGGGGTTAACGTTGGCATAAAAACCATATTCATTGGGGGCGAGCAGGTTCCATGTTGTGGGCGGTTGTTTACTGACCAGCTTGATCCCAACAATTGATTTTATGCTCTTAAAACCATACTTCCATGGCACCACTAACCGAATAGGGGCGCCATTTTGGGGTGGTAATGTTTTGCCATATAAGCCAACCGATAATAAAGTTAAAGGGTGCATCGCTTCATCTAAACGCAAGCCCTCAACATAAGGGTAATCAATGCCACCGCCTAAAAATCGATTGGCTTGCCCAGGCATTTGTTTGGGATCATACAATGTTTCAAAAGCCACATACTTGGCTTTGGATCTTGGCTGAGCTTGTTTAATTAACTTAGCCAGTGGAAATCCTAGCCAAGGTATCACCATAGACCATGCTTCGACACAACGTAAACGATAAATACGTTCTTCTATATCAAAGCGTGTAAACAGTTGTTCGTAGTCTAAGGTAATTGGGTTATCGACTTCCCCTGATATGGATAAAGTCCATGGATTAACCACAAACTTTTGTGCATTTTCTGCTGGTTGGTGTTTTTGCGCACCAAATTCATAGAAGTTATTGTGGCTTATGACCTTATTTTCGGGGGTTAATTTATCTGTATTCGAACTTCGATTGCTACGCACCGCCGTTAGGGCACGGGTTTTAAACGGTTGTTCAGCGGCGCTTGCTGGTAACGTTCCAGTGGCACTTAATAAGGCCGATGTGGCGCCCAAATAGCCAAGACTTTTGAGAATTCGACGACGATCTTGATAAACAGACTCATCGGTGACTAGATTTTCACTGATTTTGCTTTGGTTAGCTTGTTTTATGATCATCTTAGCCTCTATACATTAGCGCTCTATAAAACTATATAGAATAGACAGGTGTTTACCCAATTAAATTTCTATTAAATAAACGCTTTAAGCTTAAGAAAAGTTTGCTCTTAGGTTGAGTAAAATGCAAAAAAGAAGGATGGAGCAGATAGTAAAACACCGAAATAAAACGCATTATTGGCTTAATTTCGGTGTTTTTAAAGCGAAAATAAATTACCCAGCAAGTTTATTTAGGTGATTAATGATATCGTTTGATTCATACATCCATTCGACCCGACCATCTTGATGATCGATACGCAAACAAGGTACTGTACGTTTTCCGCCTTGTGCGATCAAGGTATCTAAATTGTCTTGTTGTTTAATATCGACTAATTTAATGTTTAAATTTTGTCGCTTGATTGCTCGTCGTACTTTAACGCAAAACGGACATGCATTAAGTTGGTACAAACTAAAGTTTTGGGTCATGTGGTCAATACGTTGTTGTGATTGTGGATCTCGTTTGATCGATGTTGGACGAAAAATAAAATTAAATAATAAAATCAATCGACCAAGAATAAAGCGAATTACAGCCATTAGTTTTCCTGTAGTTGTATAAGTAAAAAGAAATCTTAATAAACGGGGTTTAACGAGGGATCACCACATTAAATCATCTGGTATTTGATATTCGGCATATGGGTCGTCTTCGTCTACCTCATCGCCTGTCACGTTATCGTTGTGCAACAAAATAACCGACGGGTCTAAGGTGGCAATTTTTTCGGCGGTTTGCGATGTCACTATGTAGGTAGTGCCCATTAAACCACAAACAGCCAAACGACCATTTACAAGCGCTTGTTGAGTTTGGTTATTAACAAACAGTTTTTTTACTTTGTTTTCATCCGTGTAGTTATACGCTAACTCACCTTCATAATTTTTAACATGGTGGTGTTGCAATATTTGGCTGATTCGGTTTTGTAACTCTTTCGCCGCCAATTGCATTTTCTTTTCTTCATTAAGGGCTTTATCTTTTGCCGCTTTCTCAGCTTGTGCGGCTTCAAGATCTTGTTTGATTTGTTCTTGCAAGCTCACTTCAACGTTTGCACCACTGCGTTTTTGTTTGTTTTTACGACGTTTGTCGGTATTGGCCTGACGAGCTTTTTGTTTGGTGGTAAGCCCGGCTTTCAATAATTGCTCTTGTAATGACGACATTGAAAAATCCTAAACATTAGATCTTAAGTTATTCTCGAACACGCAAGAATATTTAGTATAAATTTCACTTATTTTACCATAGCCTTAATTATCTGTTGACAGTTTTTATTCACCCTCATACATTAATGTTATGAATCAAATTATCTGCGCTTTTAAATTTACTTTCTTTACCGGCTGACGCTGGAGTTTTTTCGTATTTAAAAGTCGCGAAAAACCTCCTGTTACGGAGGTTTTTTTTTCCATTTCGATTGCCAGCAAGGAAAACACAGTGAAAGAGCAATTAGACTTAGAACGGATCCGCGAACAAATAACCGATTTAGATCAGCAATTACTAACGCTGTTTGCCAAACGACGCGCGCTAACATTAAATGTCGCCAAAAGCAAAGCCGAACAAATACGTCCGGTACGAGATCCTCAACGAGAACAAGAGCTGCTCATTAGGTTAATTCAGCAAGGCAAAGAAATTGGCTTAGACCCGCATTATGTCACCAGTGTTTTTCAAACCATTATTGAAGATTCGGTGCTAAATCAACAAGCCTATTTACAACAACTGAAAAACCCTGACCTTGCAGCGCCAACTGTCAGCGTGGCATTTTTAGGTGATAAAGGCTCTTACTCACACCTCGCCAGCCACCGTTATTTTTCCCGTCGAGCAGAGAATATCATTGAATATGGTTGTGACAGTTTTAGCCAAGTTCTGCAACAAGTTGAATCAGGTATTGTCGATTACGGTATGCTCCCGATAGAAAACACCAGCTCGGGCAGCATCAACGAGGTGTATGACTTACTTCAACACACCAACTTAGCGATTGTTGGCGAACTTACCCAACCAATTGATCACTGCTTATTAACCGCTAAAAATACCCGTCTAGAAGATATCAAAGTGATTTACGCCCATGCTCAACCCGTGCAACAATGCAGTAACTTTCTCAATAAGCAAGAGTCAATTCGAATTGAGTATTGTGATAGTTCGGCACAAGCAATGGAAAAGGCCAAAAGTTTGCAACAAACCGATGTCGCGGTTATTGGCAGTGAACAAGGTGGTAAAATGTATGATTTGATGCCATTGAAAAAATCGATTGCCAATCAACAAGAAAACCACAGTCGGTTTATTTTAGTTGCTCGTAAAGCGGTTGATGTTGCGGTCCAAATTCCAGCCAAAACCACCTTAATTTTAGCCACTGGCCAAACCCCTGGTGCGTTGGTCGACTGTTTGGTTATTTTAAAAGATTATGGCATCAATATGACCAAATTAGAGTCTAGACCGATTCAAGGACGTCCTTGGGAAGAGATGTTTTATATTGACCTTGAAGGCAATCTTAAGTCACCGCAAATGCAAGAGTGTTTATCTAAACTTAACGACAACACCCGCTTTATTAAAGTCTTAGGTTGCTATGCCAGCGAACAAATAAAACCGACTCAAGTTCCTGCTCAAAAGCTGCAATAATGCGTAATACCAAAATGGAATGAATGCGAACACGTTTCCCTAAAAACAAAAATGGCCTGCATTTGCAGGCCATTTTTATGTTTACAGCTAAGTCATATCTTAGCTGTATTTATCGATTTGCTTACTGATGTACTCAGGCGATTTAGTGCCTCGGCATAACCAATAATACGCGCCAGGAACAATAAATAAAGTGAACACACTGGCAAGCGATACGCCGGCGAAGATAACGACCCCTAATACCATACGGCTTTCTGAGCCAGGGCCTATCGCGATGACCAAGGGTATCGAACTCATCACCGTGGTAAAGGTGGTCATAACGATGGGACGTAATCGTTGCTGCGCTGCTTTGACAATGGCGTTTTCAAAGGTTTCACCAGCATCGCGTAGCTGGTTTGCAAACTCAACAATCAAGATACCGTTTTTGGCTGCCAAACCAATGAGCATAACAATGCCAATTTGGCTGTAAATATTGATTGTTAAGCCCATTAAATACAAACCAGCCAAACCACCGACCAAGGCTAACGGCACCGTTAACATAATGACCAATGGGTGAATAAAGCTTTCAAATTGAGCGGCCAAAACCAAGAATGTGATCAATAACGCTAGGCCAAAAATCAACAGCATTGAGTTGCTACTTTCTTGTAACTTTTGTGATTGACCAGTGTAATCCACCGAGGCTTCAACCGGTAACTCTTCAAGAACCACTTGATTGAGAAAATCTAACGCTTCTCCTAATGTATAGCCATCAGCTAAATTACCCGATAAGGTGATGCTGCGAAGACGGTTAAAGCGATTTAATTGCGCAGATGTTGCCGATTCTTCGAAACTGACCAGATTTGACAATGGAATAAGTTCGCCGGTGGATTTTGAGCGCACATAAATATTATCAATGCTGCTTGGTGAACGATAGCTTTCTTCATCACCTTCAAGCAAGACATCGTACTCCTCTCCTTTTTCGACGTAAGTGGTTACTCGGCGCTTACCCAACATCGTTTCTAACGTGCGACCGATGTCGCCAACTGAAACACCTAAATCTGACGCTCGTTGACGATCAATTTTCACCATCAATTGCGGGTAGGTTTCACGATAATCACTCTCCAAACCGATAATTTTCGGGTTTTCCTGCGCTTTCGCCAATAAAATATCGCGCCATCGCGCCAACTCTTCATAGCTATTGCCCTGAAGCACAAAACCAATAGGACGACCGCCACCACTGCGACCGCCTAAACCACCTCGCATCATGGCAAAGGCACGAACATCATTGATGCTGGCCAATTCACGGTTAAAGCCATTGATAAAATCAAAGGTTGAAGTTTTCCGCTGATCCCAGTTAGGCATGCCAATAATC